>DASZYR010000131.1:0-5720 GCA_035545255.1 Rhodanobacteraceae bacterium | reverse complement strand
AAGCGGGCCAAGCCCGACCGGCGGCTCGCGGCCGGCGACGCGGTCCGGATTCCACCCGTCCGGATCGCCGAGAGAGCCGATCCCGGCGCAGCGCCGCCGGGACAGGCGGCACAGGTTGAGGCGTCGATCCTGTCCGAGGATCGGGATTTCCTCGTGATCGACAAGCCGGCCGGCGTCGCGAGTCACGGTGGGAGCGGCGTCGGCTTCGGCGCGATCGAGCTCCTGCGCGCGGCGAGGCCGCGCGACACGCTCGAGCTCGTGCATCGGCTCGATCGCGATACGAGCGGTGTGCTCGTGCTCGCGAAGAAGCGCTCGGCGCTGACGGCGCTGCAAGCCGAGATTCGCGAGGGACGCGTCGAGAAGCGCTATCTCGCATTGCTGATGGGCGCGTTGCCGCAATCCCGGCTCGCCGTCGACGCGCCGCTGCGGAAATCGGTGCTGCAGGGCGGCGAGCGCATGGTGCGCGTCGATGAGGACGGCAAGCCGTCGCGCTCGCGCTTCAGCGAGGTCGAGCGGTTCGCCGAGGCGACGCTCGCCGAGATCGCGATCGAAACCGGCCGTACGCATCAGATTCGCGTGCATTCGGCGCACATCGCTCATCCCGTCGCCGGCGACGAGAAGTACGGCGACAAGGCATTCAATCGCGCGATGCGCGGCTTCGGATTGAAGCGCCTGTTCCTGCACGCGGCGCGGTTCGAGTTTTACATCGGAGAGAAGAGCTATGGATTCAGCGCGCCGTTGCCTGCGGATCTGAAATCGGTGCTCGATGCGCTCGGTTCCGGCGCGACGCGTTCAAGCGTTTCCGAAGGGTCGCGCTCACACGCTCGTCGTCCCCGCGAAAGCGGGGACCCGGCGCCTTCCCGAACGCCGCGCAAAAAGCCAAGTCGCTAGGTTCCCGCTTTCGCGGGAACGACGAAATCTTCGTCGTCCCGGCGAAAGTCGGGATCCAGTGCCTTCCGCGGCGCCGCGCAAAAAGCTAAGACGCTAGGTTCCTGCTTTCGCGGGAACGACGAGCCGTGGTGTCACTTGTTCCCGGTCACGATGTCCTCGACCTTCGCCGCGCAGATGAAATCGTTGAGCGAAAGCCCGCCGACGTCGTGCGTCGAATAGCTCACGACGCAGCGGTCGTAATGCGTTTCGAGATCCGGATGATGATCCTCGCGGTGCGCGATCGACGCCACGGCGTTCACGAATGCCATCGTGTGGAAGTAATCCGCGAACTTGAACGTCTTCGCGATCGATCCGCCGTCGTCCGCCTTCGTCCAGCCCGGAAGCTCGCCGAGGTATTCGTCGATCGCGCGCGCGTCGACGCCCGCGCCCTTGCCCTTGCGCGGCTCGCAATGCTTCGCGCGCAGCGAATCGATGCTCATGATGCTCCTTCCGACGTCCGTGGCATCCGGAAAGTATAGGCGCGTGACCTCGGATCAATTCAGTACTAGAATGGTCCTGATTCAGCGAAGCCTCACATGATCACGCTTTCCGACACGGCACAGGAACATTTCTCCAAGCTCGTCGCGCAGCAGGGCATCGACGGGCTCGGCATCCGGCTGCGTGCGGTGAATCCCGGCACGCCGAAGGGCGATTGCCATCTCGAATTCTGCGAGCCGGCCGATCTCGACGGCACCGAGTGGGAAATCGAGTGCCGCGATTTCTCGCTCTTCGTCGATGCGACGAGCCGGCCGTATCTCGACGGCGCGACGATCGATTTCGACAAGTCGGCGACTGGCGGCGCGCTGACGATCCGCGCGCCGGGTCTTCGCGGCGCGCCGCCGGACGAAGACGCGAGTGTCGTGGAGCGTGTCCGCTACGTGATCGAGAGCGAGATCAATCCCCAGCTTGCCTCGCACGGAGGCCGCGTGAGTCTGCGGGAAGTGACGGCGGAAGGCGTCGTCGTGCTGCAGTTCGGCGGCGGCTGCCACGGTTGTGGCATGGTCGATGCGACCTTGCGCGGAGGCGTCGAGCGCACGCTGAAGGCGCGCGTGCCCGAAGTGACCGGCGTTGCCGACGCGACCGATCATTCGACCGGCGCGAATCCGTACATGCGGCGTCGCGCGTAGCTCGATAAACGAATAGGGCGGGCTTCAGCCCACCGTGCATTCGTCGATCCGGAAAGACGAAAAAGGTGGGCCGAGGCCCACCCTATGAGAAGTCGAAGCAGCTGGCTTTCCGTCAGTCGCCGCCGACGTGCCCGTGCAGGTCGGTCAGCTTGCTGCCCGGCAGCGTCGAGTAATACGCCGCGAGATCGTCGATGTCGGCATCGCTCAACGTCGTCGCGAAACCCTTCATGATCGGATTCTTGCGGTTGTCGGTCTTGTACTCGTGAAGCGCGCGCGCGATGTAGTCGGCGTACTGGCCGGCGAGGCGCGGGTACTGCGGATCGATGCCGGCGTTGCCGTCCGGGCCGTGACAGGCCTGGCACGTCGCGGATTTCGTCTTGCCGGCTTCCGCGTCGCCCTTCGCGGAAGCGGGAGCCGACGCGACGAGGAGGGCGAGTGCGAGCGGCGCGAAAAGTCGGAACGTCATCTCGGGCTTCCTGTTCGATTCGGTCATGGCGCGAGGCTCGAAAGATACGTGGCGATGTCGCGGATGTCCGCGTCCGACAGGCTCTCGCCCTGCGCACGCATCGTCGGATGCGCGCGCTCGCCTTTCTTGTATTCGTTCAGCGCGGCGACGAGGTAGTCGTAGTTCTGTCCGCCGATCTTCGGCACGTGATAGTTCGGGTAAGGGTTCTTCCAGCCCGGGATGCCGTGGCAGCCGGCACAGGTATAGACCTTGAGTTTTCCGGCTTGCGCATCGCCTTTGTCGGCGGCGGCGCAGGGCAGGGCGATCGTAAGGGCGGTGGCCAGCAACAGCGCTCGGGTCATGTCGATTCCGCTCGGGGTGGTCGCTTTCGGGAAATGCGGGCTCAAAGCACGAAAGTATAACGTCTTCGTTCATCGCGGCGAGCGCCGGATCAGGAACGCGGCGGAGGTTCGCAGGTCGAAGCGGGCGATCGCGGTGCGGCAAACCGTCGCAACCAACGGCCCTTCCGGCGCATCAGAGTCGGCGTTGTGACTACCGGCTCACGACGGAGCGGGGAGGAAACCGCATGCTTCGCCGCAACAAGAAATCCCGTTTCTACCTCTTGCGGTTCACTAGTGATGTAGTTTACTATAACACTAGGTCAACCATCAGGCCGCTGCCCATGCTCCCGTACTCGTCTCCTGTTCGCCCTTACCGGGTCCGTCGTGCTGCCGGCACGCTCACGCTGGCTGTGTTGACCGCTGCCTTGGCCGCTTGCGGGGGGCAGGGCGGTCCTGCCGCCGACACCGCGGCCCAGGCGGCGATTCCGGTCGAGGTCGCTCCCGCCTCGCACCAGTCGGTGACCGCCAACTACACCGGAACCGCGACACTCGAGGCCGTCGGCGATGCGCAGGTCGTCGCGAAGGCCAGCGGCATCGTCCTGAAGCTCATGGTCGAGGAGGGCATGCACGTCGAGAAGGGCCAGCTGCTCGCGCAGCTCGACGACGACGCCGCGCGCAACAAGCTCGCGCAGGCCGATGCGACGCTCAAGAAAGCGCAGGCCGCATTCGACAAGTCGGAGAAGGGCATCGCGAAGAACCTGATCCCGCGCGCCGACTACGATCGCGACAAGTTCGACCTCGAGACGCAGCGCGCGGTCGTCGAGGGCGCGAAGATCGATCTCTCGTACACGCGCATCGTCGCGCCGATCTCGGGCGTCATAGCGAAACGCTCGGTGAAGGTCGGCAATCTCGTCACGGTCAACCAGGCGCTCTTCCAGATCGTCGACATGGAGCCGTTGCAGGCAGTGCTGAACGTGCCTGAGCGCGATCTCGGCACGCTGAAGGCCGGCCAGCCGGTGCATCTTCGCGTCGACGCGCTGCCGGATCGCGAGTTCGAAGGCACCGTGGCTCGTATAGCGCCCGTGGTCGACGCGACGAGCGGCACGTTCCGCGCGACCTGCGAATTCCGCGATTCGACGATGACGCTGAAGCCCGGCATGTTCGGCCGCATCGACGTCGTCTACGACCAGCGCCACGATGCGCTCGTCGTGCCGCGCTCGGCGCTCGTCGAAGAAGACGGCCAGAGCGCCGTGTTCGTCATCGAGCCCGCGCCGAAGAAGGCCGACGGCGCGAAGGAAGCGCCGAAGGGCAAGCCCGGCGAAGCCGTCGCGGCCGAGAAGAAGCCCGATACGCCGCACTTCGTCGCCAAGCGCCGCGTCGTCACGACCGGCTATTCCGGCAGCGACCGCATCGAGGTGCGCGACGGCCTCAAGGACGGCGAGCGCGTCATCACGATCGGCCGCAACGCGGTGCGCGACGGCACCGAAGTCACCGTGATCACGCCGCCCGAGCCGCAGGCGCAGGTCACCCAGATCGCGAAGGCACTGGAGTCCGGTACGTGAGTCTTCCGGAGCTCGCCACACGCCGGCGCGTCACCGTCGGCATGATGACGGTGACGATGGTGCTGTTCGGCCTCATCGGGCTTTCCGGGCTCAAGGTCAATCTCCTGCCGGATCTCTCGTATCCGACGCTGACCGTGCGCACCGAATACGAAGGCGCGGCGCCGCTCGAGATCGAGAACCTCATCAGCCAGCCGGTCGAGGAGACCGTCGGTGTCGTCAAGAACGTGCGTAAGGTGCATTCCGTTTCACGCACCGGACAATCCGATGTCGTGCTCGAGTTCGCGTGGGGCACCGACATGGACATGGCGAGCCTCGAGGTGCGCGACAAGCTCGACACCTTGCAGCTGCCGCTCGAGGCGAAGAAGCCGCTCTTGCTGCGCTTCAATCCGTCGACCGATCCGATCCTGCGCTTCGGGCTCACGACGGACACTTGCGCGAGCGGCGCGAGCGGAGCGGCGTCGAGCGGCGCCGGTTCGTCGAAGCCCGCGGCCGAAGCCTCTCCGGTCGGAACCGCGAGCAATCCCGCGAGCGCGAGCTGTGCGCCGGCCGCCGTCGGCGAGATCGAGCTGAAGCAATTGCGCCGTTTTGCCGACGACGATCTCAAGAAGCGCATCGAGCCTGTCGCCGGCGTCGCTGCGGTGAAGGTCGGCGGCGGCCTCGAGGACGAGATCGACGTCTCGATCGACCAGCAGAAGCTCGCGCAGCTCGGCATCGACATCAACGACGTCATCACGCGCCTCAAGAACGAGAACGTCAACGCGTCGGGTGGCCGCATCGACGAAGGCAGCCAGCGCTTTCTCGTTCGCACGATCAACCAGTTCAAGAGCCTCGACGAAATGCGCGAGCTTTTGATCAAGATCGACGGCAACGTGCCGGTGCGCCTCAAGGACATCGCGACCGTCACGCAAGGCTACAAGGAGCGCGAAGGCATCGTGCGCATCGACGGCCGCGAGGCGATCGAGCTCGCGATCTACAAGGAAGGCGACGCCAACACCGTCAGTGTCGCCAAGGCCGTGAACGCCGAGGTCGCCAAGCTCGAAGATTCGCTGCCGAAGGGCGTCAAGCTCACGACGATCGAAGACCAGTCGGTCTTCATCGAGCACGCGCTCAGCGAGGTCAGGTTCGACGCGCTGCTCGGCGGTGTGCTGGCGATCCTGATCATCTTCTTCTTCCTCGGTCATGCGTGGAGCACGTTCATCATCGGGCTCTCGCTGCCGGTTTCGCTGATCGCGACGTTCTTCTTCATGGGACAGCTTCATCTCTCGCTGAACGTCATGTCGCTCGGCGGGCTCGCGCTGGCGACCGGCATGGTCGT
>DASZYR010000130.1:0-5344 GCA_035545255.1 Rhodanobacteraceae bacterium | reverse complement strand
CTTCTCGCCGGGCCGCAGACCGGTATAGACGATCGGAATCTCGCCCTCGGACGATTTTCCCGCGAGCCGGATCATCTGCTCGGCGAGATCGCGGATGCGCACGGGCTCGCCCATGTCGAGCGCGAAGATCTCGCCGCCGTTTCCGAGCACCGCGGCTTGCAGGATGAGCTGGCAAGCTTCCGGAATCGTCATGAAGTAGCGCGTGATCTCCGGATGCGTGACGGTCACGGGACCTCCGGCACGAATCTGCTCGCGAAAGCGCGGGACGACCGAGCCCGCCGAATCGAGCACGTTGCCGAACCGCACCGTGATGAAGCGCGTCTTCGACTGGGACGCGAAGTTCTGGCAGAAGATCTCGGCGGCACGCTTGCACGCGCCCATGACGCTGGTCGGGTTGACGGCCTTGTCGGTCGAGATCAGCACGAAGCTGCCGGCACCATGGCGATCGGCGGCCTCGGCGACCGTCTGCGTTCCGATGACGTTGTTGCGGAAGGCCTCGCGCAGTTGCGCCTGCAGCAGCGGGACGTGCTTGTACGCGGCTGCGTGGAACACGATCTCCGGCCGCGCCGTGGCGAACGCATGCGCACACGTCGCGGCATCGGCGCAGTCGCCGAGGCGGGCGTTGAAGATGAGGTCGGGATGCGCGCCGCGCAGTTCCTGCTCGATCACGTAGAGGTTGTATTCGGAGAGATCGAGCACGGTCAGAGATTCGGCGCCGAGCCGCGCGATCTGCCGGCAGAGCTCCGATCCGATCGATCCCCCGCCGCCGGTGACGAGCACTCGCTTGCCGGCGAGCTGCGTGCGGATCGCGGTCCAGTCGAGCTGCACGGGATCGCGTCCGAGAAGGTCCTCGATGGCGACTTCCTTCAGCTCGTTGAAGCTCGAGCGGCCGGCGACGACATCCTCGAGGCGCGGCACCGTGCGGAACGGCAGATTGCACGCCTCGCACAGATCGACTGCGCGGCGCATCTCGGCCTTGCTCGCCGTCGGCATCGCGATGACGAGCATCTCGGCGGCCGTCTCGCGCGCGAGCGCCGGCAGCTGGTCGAGCGCGCCCAGCACCGGAATGCCGTGCACGCGCGAGCCGCGCAGCGAAGCCTTGTCGTCGAGGAAACCGACCGGCAGATACCGGTTCTCGCGGCGCAGGTCGCGCACGAGGGCTTCTCCCGCCTTGCCGGCGCCGAGCACGAGCACGCGCTGACTCGGCGCGCGCGCGCTGAAATCGAGCCGGCTGTCCTTCCAGTATCGGTACAGGAGGCGCGGCGCACCGAGCAGCACGGCGAGCACGAGCGGATAGATCGTCAGCACCGTGCGCGGCACCGTCGCGAGGCGGTTGTAGAGGAACAGCGTGATCGCGATCGCGAGCGCGCCGAGCACGGCGGCCTTCGCGATGTTCCAGAGATCGGGCAGGCTGGCGAAGCGCCAGAGCCCCTTGTAGAGGCCGGTCCACCAGAAGATCGTGCCTTGCGCGGCGAGGACGAGCCACACTTCGGTTCCGAACAGCGTCACCGGCGACGGATTCGGCGCGAGCGACCAGCGCAGCATGCTGACGGCGGTCCACGCGATCCAGACCATGACCATGTCGTGCAGCACGACGGCAAGGCGCGGATGGATCGCCGCGATGAGATTACGCGGCTTCATGCCGGCTCCGAGCGCGCACGATGGCGATGCAGCGCTTCTTGCCCAGGAACCAGGTGCAGAGCGCCAGCGCATAAACGAATGCGGCCGCGCCGAATCCCGCAGGCGCCGCGCCCGCGTCGGCCGCGATCGATCGGTTCATCCAGCCAATGACAGGCAGCACGATCAGGAGATTCCATCCCATGTAATACGCGACGACACGTGCGTGCGAGTTGCCGCAGCGGACGAGCCACTGGTAGAGGTGCTCGCGGTGCGCACTATACCAACGGCGGCCGCGGGCCATGCGCGAAAGCAGCGTGCAGGTCGCGTCGGTCAGGAACGCCGAGCACGCGACCAGCCCGCTTGCGAACGCGATGCGCGGATCGAGGAGCTGCCATATCACCGCGACGGCCACGAGGAAACCGAGCACGCCGCTGCCGACGTCGCCCATGAAGATGCTCGCGCGCGGGAAATTGAACGGCAGGAAGCCGAGCACCGCGGCGGACCAGAGCACGAGCTGCGACGCAGTTCCGGCATCGCCCGCGCGCGCGAACAGCGCTGCGATCGTGCCGAAAACGAAGATCGATTGCAGCGCGAGAAGCCCGTCGATGCCGTCCATGAAATTGTGGAGGTTGATCGACCACACCGTCATCGCCGCGCCGATCAATCCGCCGGCGAGCATGACGATGATGAGCCACGGCGCGGGCCCGCCGGAAATCGCGACCGGCAGCAGCGGCACCACGAATGTTCAGAGCGCGGCCGCGCAGTGCATCGCGAACCGCCTGGCGATCGAGAATCCGCCGTGGTCGTCGATCCAGCCGACGAGCGCGACGCCGACGATGCCGGGGACGAGCCACCAGAAGGCGGCAGACCCCGGCGATGCCGTGCCCGAAATCGACGCGAACAAGCCGCACGCGGCGATCGCGACGACGATCCCGATGCCTCCGCCGCGCGGTGTCGGGATCGCGTGCGAACGTCGCATCCCGGGCTCGTCGATGAGCCCGCGATGTTTCGCGTAGGCAATCGAAGCCCACGTCAGAAACGCCGAAACCACCAGCGCGGCGCCGGCCCAGAGGATGGGTGCCGACGCGCTCGGCACCGTCCGCTACTCGCCTACGACGCCGTGGATCGGCCGCACCGTGCCCCAGTTCTTGCAGCTCGGGCACTGCCAGTGGTGGGCCTTCGCGCCGAACCCGCACTTGTTGCAGCGGTACATGGCCTGCCCCTCGACGAGCTTGCGCGTGAGGTCGCGCAGGATCAGGAAATTGTCGCGCGCCTCGCCGCTCGCGGTATGGAGGTTGACGTCGATCAGCGCCATCAGCGCGCGTACCGACGGGCGCTGGCGCAGCGCGCGATTGAGGAACGCGACCGCCGCGTCCTCGCCTTGCGTGCGCGTGTAGAGGCGTGCGAGCGCGAGCACGGGCGAGACGCCCTGGTACATTTCGGTGATGCCGAGCAGGAATTCCTCGGCGCGCGCCATCCGCCCGGCGCGCGCGTAGCAATCAAGGAGCGGCGAGAGGATCTCGGGCACGTAATCGACGTCCTGCTCCGCCACCTGCTCGAATGCCGCGATCGCCTTGTCGAGATGGCTGTCGGCCGCCTCGATGTGGCCCTTGATCATGCTCGCGCGCACGCAGTCGCTTTCGGCGGCGTAGGCGTCCTCGATGTGGCCGCGCGCCTCGTCGAGCGCACCGCGCGCGCGCGCCTGCTCGGCGAGCTCGCAGTGGAACTGCGCGATCATCGCACCCTGCGATTCGCCGGCCGCCTGTTCGAGGCGTCGTGCGTGGTCGATCGCTTTGTCCCAGTCGCGCTCGTGCTGATAGATGCCGATCAGGTGCTTCAGAGCCGACGGCGCCTGCGCGTTCATCGCGACGAGATCGGTGAAAAGCGTCTCCGCGCGATCGAGCAGGCCGGCGCGCATGTAGTCTTCGCCGAGCTCGAGAAGGGCGACGGTCTTCTCGTCCTCGTTGAGGTTCGGGCGCGCGATCAGATGCTGGTGCACGCGGATCGCGCGGTCGACTTCCCCGCGCCGGCGGAAGAGATTTCCGAGCGCGAGATGCGTTTCGACCGTGTCGCGATTGATCTCGGCGAGCTTCAGGAACACCTCGATCGCCTTGTCCTGCTGCTCGTTCAGAAGATAGTTGAGGCCGCGGAAGTAGTTCGTCGAAAGCTCGCTCACGCGCGCGCCGGACGTGCGCTCGCTGCCGCGCCGTCCGAGCACCCATCCCGAGAGCGCGGCGACCGGAAGCAGAAGGAAAAGGAGCGGAAGCGCGAGCTCGCTCATGCGTCGTCGGGCGTGCCGTCGCTGGGCGGCCGGGGCTCGCTCTGCGCCTCGCGCAATCGACGGCGCGTTTCGCGCAGCTCGCGATGGATTCGCGGCCGCGGCGCGAGCCACGCGACGATGCCGCCGGCAAGCCAGCCGACGACGACCGCGGAGAGGATCAGCGCGCCTTTCGGCACGCTCGGTTGCCAGAAATAGAGATCGAGCGTGATGCGTTCGGCGTTGAGCGCGCCGAAGATCGCGCCGAGCACGACGAATGCGATGACGATGACGACGAGTACGAGGCGCATGCGGGCGATGTGGGGCTTCGCGATGGGAAATCACGGCGCTCGGGACTGCGCCTTCACCCTATCATGACCGCGCACGACGATTGGCGGAAGCCGGCGCGCCGCGCTCGAAAACCCAGGGAAGACAATCAGCCGTCGGACGACTGCGCGCCCTCGTTGACGCGCTCGCGCAGCTCCTTGCCCGGCTTGAAGTGCGGCACGTGTTTGCCCGGCAGCGCGACCGCATCGCCGGTCTTGGGATTGCGACCCATGCGCGGCGGCCGGTAGTGCAGCGAGAAGCTGCCGAAGCCGCGGATCTCGATGCGCTCGCCCACGGACAGGGCCTGGCTCATCTGCTCGAGCAGGCTCTTGACGGCGAGCTCGACATCGTTGGCCGCGAGGTGCTTCTGACGCTCGGCGAGTGCTTCGATCAGCTCCGACTTGGTCATTGAAGTATCGGTGATGGCGTCGTGGTCGGACATGGGCTCGTCGTTTCGGGCGATCCGTTCGCAAGGCGCTCGTCGCCGAAACGGGCGCGCGGCTCATCGCCGCGCGCCCGGTCTTCGCGTCAGCGGTTCAGCTGTTCCTTCAACAGAGCACCGAGCTTGGTCGTGCCGCCCGTGGCGCTCTGGTATTCCTGCAGCGCGTCCTGCAGCTCGTCCTCGTCCTTCGCGCGGATCGAGAGCTGGAGACTCCTGCCCTTGCGATCCATGCCGATGAACTTGGCCTCGACCTTGTCGCCGACCTTGAGGTGCTGCGTCGCGTCGTCGACGCGCTCCTTGGCGATGTCGTTGGCGCGCAGGTAACCCTCGACGCCGTCGCCGAGATCGATCGTCGCGCCCTTGGCATCGACCTCGCGGACCGTGCCGTTGAGGATGCTGCCCTTCGGATGCGCGGCCATGAACTGGCCGAACGGATCCTGCTCGAGCTGCTTGATGCCGAGACTGATGCGCTCGCGCTCCGGATCCACCGCCAGCACCACCGCCTCGACCTCGTCGCCCTTCTTGAAGTTGCGCACCAGTTCCTCGCCCGGCGTCTGCCAGGAGATATCCGACAGATGGACCAGACCGTCGATGCCGCCGTCGAGGCCGACGAACACGCCGAAGTCGGTGATCGACTTGATCGTGCCGGTGACCTTGTCGCCCTTCTTGTGGATCGCGGCGAACGCTTCCCACGGATT
>DASZYR010000129.1:0-2199 GCA_035545255.1 Rhodanobacteraceae bacterium | reverse complement strand
CGCGATCGCCGATTTCAGGGAGACGATATCGTGAAGCTGATCCGCCGCCGCGCCGCTGCCGATGCGGCTTACGCGGTATTTCGGCGCGACGAGGCCGAATGGACGCGGCGCACCCGCGTCGTGCGCGCGTGGAGCCGCCGTCACCGCGCCGGACTCGTCGTCGGAAGCGGGCTCGTTGCCGGCTTCGCGACGGCGCGCTTCCCTGTCGCGCCGCTGATCCGGCTCGCTTCCGCTTTCGCGAGCAGCGCGGCGCTGATGCTGGAGGGGCCGTTCCTCCGGTTTCTTGCTGCGCGCGGCGCGACGGAACCTGCCGACTCGAGCGACGGCTCATGACACCGACCGAAGCGGGCACGGCCGTCGCGAACGAAGCGGCGGCGAGCCCGATCGAAGCGTTGCCGGCGACGCCGATCGAGGCGACGCCGGAGCCGCCGTCGTCCGCCGAAACCGGGACCGCGCCGCAGCTGCGCGAGCGGCTGCTGCTCGCGATCGTCGCGATCCTGACGCTCTACACGTGCGCGATCGCCGAAGCCGTCATCGTCCCGATCCTCGTCGCCATCCTGTTCGGCCTGATGCTCGCTCCGCCGGTGCGCCTGCTCGAACGCTCGCACATCCCGCGCGTCGTCGGCTCGCTCGCGGTCGTCCTGCTGACGATCGCAGTCGTCGGCGCCACGATGACCGCGCTCGCGACGCCGGCCCGCGAATGGATGCAGCGCATGCCGCGCGCGGTCGAGCACATCGAGAGCGTCGCGCGCGACCTGCGACGGCCGTTCCAGGTCGCGACCGAAGCCACGCGCGAGATCGGCAAACTCGCGAGCGGCGAGGACGGCAAGGCGCTGCGCGTCGTCGACGCCTCGCCGTCGCCGTTCGCGCAGGCTCTGAGCGCGGCACCGGCCGCGCTCGCCGGCATCCTGATCACGATCCTCTTGACGTTCCTCTTCCTGCTGCATGGCGACGATCTGTTGCGCAAGTTCGTGACGCTCGCGCCGCACCTTCGCGCCAAGCGCGATCTCGTCGAGGCGACGCGGCACGCGCAGAGCGAGCTCTCGATGTACGTCATCACGATCACGCTGATCAACGCCGGGCTCGGCCTCGCGACGGCGGCGGCGCTCCGCATGCTGCACGTTCCCGATCCACTGCTGTGGGGCGGCATCGCCGCGATCCTCAACTACGCGCCGTTCGTCGGACCGCTCGTCACCACGGTGGCGCTTCTGATCGTCGGATTCGCCGAGTCGGCAACGCCGGCGCTCGCCCTCGCGCCGCCGGCCGCATTCCTCGGTCTCCATCTCGTCGAAGGCCAGCTGATCACGCCGCACCTCGTCGGCCGCCGGCTTGCGCTGGACCCGGTCATGGTCTTCCTCGCCATGCTGGTGCTCGGATGGATGTGGGGCGTCGCCGGACTGCTGCTCGCGGTCCCGCTGCTGACCTGCGCGAAGATCATCGCCGAGCGCCTCGACAGCGGCGAACCGCTCGCGATCCTGCTGTCGCGTTAGATCTCCAATCTTCTGCGCTTTGCTTCGCGCTCGTCTTGTGCTTCCGTCTTGTTTCCAATCCCTCTGTGACGCGGCGAAGGGCGGACGGAAGAGCCGCGTGCGCCGCACGCGGGCGGCGCGAGGAATCGCGCCGATTCGATCGTCAGGCCACGGATGCCTGTGCCTTGCGCGACCGAAGCAAACGCGATCCGTGCTCGACGGACCGACAAAGACGAATCGAAGGAAGGGAACAACCGGAGGAAGGAAATTCTCTCCCTGCGCTGGGCAGTCACAGGGAGAGCAATTCGAACCGCACTATCGGTATTGCTTTGCTTTCGTTACCGCTTTTTCGTTGTTGCGTGAATCGCTGTTGCCTTGAGTCTTTGCAGGCCGGCTGACTCCTCCGGCCTTCTTGCCAAAGGCGGAGCCGCAAACCACGCGGCCCGCCCGAAGACGAAAGCCGTATTACTTGGCTTTCTTGGCCGTCTTCCTGCGTGCCGTCTTCTTCTTCGCAGCGCCGGTCTTGCGCGCCGTGGAGGTCTTGGCCCGTGCGGTCTTCCGCTTGGCCGTCTTCTTCGCACCTTTCTTAGCAGCTTTCTTCATAGCCATATCGCGTCTTAGCTCCTCGTCAGTTGGCAGTGGTTGCCCAGTAAAAGCGTGAAGGAATGCTTCGCACAGCAGATCGCTGTTGGTGGCGTGGCGCAGGTTCGCAACCTGGCGGCGGGTCCGT
>DASZYR010000128.1:0-4548 GCA_035545255.1 Rhodanobacteraceae bacterium | reverse complement strand
CGCGGCGAGCCGGGAGACGATCCTGATCGCGGCTTCCGACGGCACGCTCGCAGCCGACGTGCGACCGCTCGTGCGCGTCAACGTGCAGATCATCGCCGAGCAGAACGGCCGCCGCGAATCCGGCAGCGCCGGCGGAGGAGGACGCTACGGGCTCGACGATTTGCTCGCGAACGGACGCGCGCCCGCGTTCGCGCGCGAAGCCGTGCGCGTCGCGCTCGTCAACCTCGAATCGGTTGACGCGCCGGCCGGCAACATGCCGGTCGTGCTCGGCCCCGGCTGGCCCGGCGTGCTGCTGCACGAGGCGATCGGCCACGGCTTCGAAGGCGATTTCAACCGCAAGGGAACGAGCGCGTTCGCCGGCATGTTCGGCGAGAAGGTCGCAGCGCGCGGCGTCACGGTCGTCGACGACGGCACGCTCGCGGGTCGCCGCGGCTCGCTCTCGATCGACGATGAAGGCGTGCCGACGAACTGCACCGTGCTCGTCGAAGACGGCGTCATGAAGGGCTACATGCAGGACAAGCGCAACGCGCGCCTCATGAAGATGGCGCCGACCGGCACCGGCCGCCGCGAATCGTTCGCACACCTGCCGATGCCGCGCATGACGAACACGTACATGCTGCCGGGCGAACGCGATCCCGGCGAGATCATCGCGTCGGTGAAGAAAGGTTTGTACGCGGTCAACTTCGGCGGCGGACAGGTCGACATCACGAACGGCAAGTTCACGTTCTCGGCGAGCGAGGCGTACCTGATCGAGGACGGCAAGGTCACGCGGCCCGTGAAGGGCGCGACGCTGATCGGATCGGGGCCCGAGGTGCTGAAGCGCGTCTCGATGATCGGCAACGATTTGAAGCTCGACGAAGGCGTCGGCGTCTGCGGCAAGGATGGGCAGAGCGTGCCGGTCGGCGTCGGCCAGCCGACGCTGAAGATCGATCGCATGACGGTCGGCGGTACTGCGGCTTGAGCAGGCGATACGCGCGCACGCCGTCATTCCGGCGAAAGCCGGGATCCATTTTCGCCGTTAGCGCCGAAGATCAAAATGGGTTCCGGCTTTCGCCGGAACGACAATTACACGGCGTCGAACAGTTCACGCAGCGCGCGAAACAGCTCGCGATACGCATGCAGAGGCTTCTCGCGATCGCGCTCGGCGCGCGCATTGCGCGCAAGCTGGCGAAGGTGTTGGCGATCGGCAGAAGGATGCAACGCGAGCAGCTCGTCGAGCGCCGCGTCGCCTTCGTCGATCAGGCGGTCGCGCCACGTTTCGAGCCGGTGCAGCGCGGCGGCATCGTGATGCGCCTTCGCACGATCGTGCGCCAGCGCGGCGCGGATGGGTTCGATGTCGGTCTCTTCGAGCTTGCGCAGCTGCTTGGCGAGAAACTGCGTCGCGCGCTTCCTCGCGATGTGCGAGGTGACCGCGCGAGTGCGCCGCACTTCGGCGAGGATCTCCTCGTCGAGCGGCGCGCGCGCGAGCTCGGCATCGGAAAGCGCTGCGAGCGTCTCGGCGAGCTTGAATACTTCGAGCGCGTCCCGGCGCTGCTGGCTCCGGCTCGGCGGCAGCTCGCCGTCGGGCAGCTCGTGATGATCTGACGGCTCTTCTTCGGAATCGCGGCGACGCATCAGGCAATCAAACCGTTCTGGCAACGACACAGTGAACGACATCAGCATCGAAAAAGATACCAGCCTGGCCGAAGTCGGCCGCCTCCGGGAGATCGCCGACGACGTGATCCGCCGCTGCCGCGCGAAAGGCGCGAGCGAGGCCGAGGTCGCCGCGAGCATCGACGAAGGGCTCGCCGTCAACGTCCGTCTCGGCGACGTCGAGACCGTGGAGCGCACGCGCGATCGCGGCGTCTCGGTGACGGTCTGGTTCGGCAAGCGCAAGGGCTCGGCGACCACGGCCGATCTCGATCCCGGGTCGATCGGGCAGACGATCGACCACGCGTGCGCGATCGCGAGATACACCGAGGAGGATCCGGCGAACGGGCTTGCCGATCCCGCGCTGCTCGCTCGCGAGATTCCCGATCTCGATCTCTGGCATCCGTGGTCGATCACGGCCGAGGAAGCGATCCGGCTCGGCATCGAGGTCGAGGACGCGGGCCGCGCGTTCGATCCGCGCATCGACAACTCCGAGGGCGCGACCGTGCAGGCCGGTGGATCGATGACGGCGTACGCGAACTCGCAAGGCTTCAGCGGCACCGAGCGCGGCACGCGGCATTCGCTCTCGTGCGTGCTGATCGCCGAGGACGACGCGGGCATGCAGCGCGACTACTGGTACGACACCGCGCGAAGCGCCGGCGATTTCGCGCCGGCCGCATCGATCGGACGCAAGGCAGCCGAGCGCACGGTCGCGCGGCTCGGCGCGCGGAGGCTCTCGACGCGCGAGTGCCCGGTGTTGTTCGTTCCGGAGACCGCGCGCGGCTTGATCGGGCATTTCCTCTCGGCCGTCAGCGGCGGCGCGCTGTACCGGCGCGCCAGCTTCCTCGTCGACCACGCCGGCAAGCGCGTGTTTCCCGAGTGGATGCAGATCGTCGAGCGCCCGCGCATCCCGCGCGGCCACGGCTCGACCGCGTTCGATTCCGAAGGTGTCGCGACGCGCGATTCGGATCTCGTCAGGGACGGCGTTCTCGCGCGCTACATCCTCGGCAGCTATTCGGCGCGCAAGCTCGGCCTGCAGTCGACCGGCAACGCCGGCGGCGTGCACAACGTCGTCGTCGAGCCCGGCGCGGACGACTTCGCCGCGCTGCTGAAACGCATGCGCAACGGACTCGTCGTGACCGAACTGATGGGGCAGGGCGTCTCGTTGATCACGGGCGACTATTCGCGCGGCGCGTCAGGCTTCTGGGTCGAGAACGGCGAGATCGCGCATCCGGTCGACGAGATCACGATCGCGTCGAACCTGCGCGACGTGTTCGAGCGCATCGAGGCGGTCGGCAGCGACGTCGACCGGCGCTCGCATATCCTGACGGGTTCGCTGCTCGTCGGGCGCATGACGGTCGCTGGCGAGTAACGTCATCCCCGGCGAAAGGCGGGGATTCGTTTTTGAGTTCCCCTCGAGAGCAAAATGAGTCCCGGCCCTTCGCCGGGATGACGGGTTGGAGACGCCGACACGCTTTCCAACGTGTCGAAAGTCGCGGTGACTTCCTGCGATTGAATTCGCCGCGATCGTGCGGAATAGTGATCGCGCCATCGCAACCGGAGCCGCGCATGAGCGATAACGAAAACGTCACGCCGTCCGCACCGCCGCCGCAGCCGACCGCGGCCGCGCCAACCGACGCCGACGAGCGCACCTGGGCGCTGCTCGGCCATCTTTCCGCGTTCAGCGCGTTCATCACCGGCCTCGGCTGCGTGATCGGCCCCTTGATCGTCTGGCTCGTCAAGCGCGACACGATGCCGTTCGCGGGCGAGCAGGCGCTCGAAGCGCTCAACTTCAACATCACAGCGATCATCGCCGCGGTCGCGCTCGGCGCGTTCACGCTGATCACGCTCGGCATCGGTGCGCTCTTGACGGTGCCGCTCGCGCTTGCGCTGTTTCTCGGCTGGTTCGTGCTGACGATCGTCGCGGCCGTCAAGGCGAACAACGGCGAGCATTACCGCTATCCGTTCTCGATACGGCTCGTGAAGTAGTGGTCAGCTCGCGCGTTCGGCGACGAAGCGCGCGAGATCGGCGAGCGATCGCGCGCGCGCGCCGAGCGGCGCGATCGCTTCCTGCGCGTCGTTCGTGAGATCCGAGAGCTTCGCGCGCGACGCCTCGACGCCGAGAATCGCGGGATACGTCGGTTTCGCGGCGGCGGCGTCCTTGCCGGCTGTCTTGCCGAGCTGCTCGGTGCCTGCCTCGATGTCGAGCAGGTCGTCGCGGATCTGGAACGCGAGGCCGACCGCGTGTCCGTAGCGTTCGAGCGCGTCGAGAACCGGTGCGTCGTCGCGCCCGGCCGCGAGCGCGCCGAGTCGAACCGAGGCGCGGATCAGCGCGCCGGTCTTGTGCACGTGCATGCGCTCGAGCTCGGCGGGCGAGAGCGTCTTGCCGACCGCCGCGAGATCGAACGCCTGGCCGCCGGCCATGCCGTGCGATCCGCACGCGGCGGCGAGCGCGCGCAGCATCTCGACGCGCGTGCCGGCATCGACGTCGAGCGCGGCGTCGTGCGCGAGCACGTCGAACGCGAGTGCCTGCAGCGCGTCGCCGGCGAGAATCGCCATCGCCTCGCCGAACGCGACGTGGCAGGTCGGGCGCCCGCGGCGCAGATCGTCGTCGTCCATCGCCGGCAGGTCGTCGTGGACGAGCGAATACGCATGGATGATCTCGACGGCGGCGGCCGGCGCATCGAGCTTGTCGAGCGGCGCGCCGAACGCATTGCCGGTCGCGTAGACGAGCAGCGGACGCAACCGCTTGCCGCCGCCGAGCACGGCGTAGCGCATCGCGCGATGCAGCTCCGCCGGAGGCTGATCCTGTGGCGGCAGCACTCGCGCGAGCACGTCGTCGGCGCGCGCGGAGAGCGCAAGCAGGTCAGGGGGCAGGTCGTTCATCTCTTTGCGGCTATCAATACGTTGAACGAAGCT
>DASZYR010000127.1:0-9032 GCA_035545255.1 Rhodanobacteraceae bacterium | reverse complement strand
CACATCGATGCCGGCATGCCGCGGCTCGAGGCGACGCTCGCCGGCGCGAAGGAGATCGGCTTCACGATCGTCTCGATCACGGCCTCGCTGATCGCGGTGTTCATTCCGCTCCTCTTCGCGAGCGGCATCACCGGCATGTTCTTCCGCGAGTTCACGGTCACTCTGTGCTCGGCGATCGCATTCTCGGCGATCGTCTCGCTGACGCTGACGCCGGCGCTCTGCGGGCGTTTCCTGAAGCCGCATGCGGAAGGCAGGCCATCGCGCGTCGGCGATGCGCTCGACCGCTTCCATGCGAGGACACGGAGCATCTACGAGCGCGCGCTCGATTTCTCGCTGCGCCATCCGCGCCTGATGGCGCTGCAGCCGCTCGTGCTCGTGGTGGTCACGTTCTTCCTCGCCGGCGCCGTGCAGAAAAGCCTCTTTCCGCAGCAGGACACCGGCATGCTGCAGGGACGCACGAACGCGAGCGCCGACGTCTCGCCCGACCGGCTGTCTGCCGCGCAGCAGAAGCTCGCCGCGCTCGTCATGAAGGATCCGGCCGTCGACAGCGTCGGCTCGCGCCTCGGCGGCGGCTGGGGCGGCGGCGGCGGGGGCAGCGGCCAGCTCTACGTCAGCCTGAAGCCGCTCTCCGAGCGTCATGGCGAATCGACGTTCACGGTCATGACGCGGCTCAACAAGGTCGCGTCGAGCATTCCCGATATCCAGCTCCGTCTTCGCCCCGTGCAGGATCTCCCGAGCGGCGGCGGCCCCGGCGGCGGAGGCGGCGGGCAGTACCAGGTCGCGCTGAAGGGCGACGATCTCGCCGAATTGCAGACCTGGCTTCCGAAACTCGTCGATGCGCTGAAGAAAGCGCCGCAGCTGCGCGACGTCGGCAGCGACATCGACGAGGCCGGCATGCGGCAGATGATCGTCGTCGATCGCGACGTGGCCGCGCGGCTCGGCATCAGCGTCGCCGCGGTCGACTCCGCGCTCTACGACGCGTTCGGGCAGCGCCAGGTCTCGACGATCTATTCCGACATCAACCAGTTCAAGGTCGTCGTCAGCGCGCTGCCGAACCAGGCCGCGAGCCCGGCGTCGCTCGATCGCGTGTACGTGCGTTCCTCGTCCGGCGCGATGGTGCCGATCACGGCCGTCGCGAAGATCGAGAGCACCGTCGCGCCGACCGAAGTCGATCACGATTCGCAGTTCCCGACGATGAGCCTCAGCTTCAATCTCGCGCCGGGCGCGACCATGGGACAGGCGCAGCGCATCATCGCCGACACGCTCGCGGGACTTCGCATGCCGGGCGACATCCGGCTCGACTTCACCGGCGATTTCCGCCGCTTCCAGCAGCAGTCGGGCGACATGCTGCTCCTGATCATCGGCGCGATCGTGACGGTCTACATCGTGCTCGGCATGCTCTACGAGAGCCTGATCCATCCGGTCACGATCCTCTCGACGCTGCCGAGCGCCGGCGTCGGCGCGCTGCTCGCGATGCTCGTGACGAACACCGAGCTTTCGGTGGTCTCGGAGATCGCGATCGTGCTCCTCATCGGCATCGTCAAGAAGAACGCGATCATGATGATCGACTTCGCGCTCGTCGCCGAGCGCGAGCACGGCAAGGCGCCGCTCGAGGCGATCCGCGAAGCGTGCCTCGTCCGCTTCCGGCCGATCATGATGACGTCGATGGTCGCGATCTTCGGCGCGCTGCCGCTCGCGATCGGCTTCGGCACCGGGGCCGAGCTTCGCCAGCCGCTCGGCATCGCGATGATCGGCGGGCTTCTCGTCTCGCAGAGCCTGACCCTGCTCTCGACGCCGGCGATCTATCTCGTGTTCGCGCGCATGTCCGCGCGACGGCGCGAGCGGAAGAGGCTGCGCCGCGCACGACCGCAAGCGCTGTCGCGCGCGACGTAGTGTTCGCGGAGCGTCAGCGCAGGCGCGCGACGGCCTGCTTCAGCGCCGGCAGCAGCGCGCGGATGTCGTCGGTCCGCACCGCCTTGCCTTCGATCGCCGCGAGCGGCGCGTGCCTCAGCGCCTCGGCCTTCATCGCGTCGGCCGCGTCCATGCTCTGCGGCGTCGCCGGCACGGAGGCCGTCACTCCGGACGGCCCGGTCAGCCGGTGTCCGAACATCACGAGGCCGCTGTCGGGAAAATCGTCGGTCTTGAGGAACGTCGCCTCCGATCCGACCCATTCGTTCACGCGCAGCTCCAGGACGAAGAGCTCGTAGTAGCTCGTCGAGCTGTCGAGCAGGAAGAACACGCGCCCGTCGTCCTGCCGCCCGCCGACCAGCACGCGATCGTTGCCGCCGTCGATGCGCGCGCCGTAGAACGCCTCCGGGATCGGATCGCACTCGTCGATCGTGCACGTCCCGAGGACGCCGACGGCGTCGCCGAAATAGAGGCCGTTGCCGCCGAAGGTCGCGTACCAGGTTCCTCCCATCAGCGAATCGGCATTCGCGCCGTAGCCGTAGAGGAAGCGCTGCAGGTTCGACGTGTGTCCGTTGTAGACGAAGCGCGCGGTCGTGAACGTCGGGAACTCGAACGTGACCGGTCCCTTGTCGATCACGGCGCCGACCGGCGAGAACGGACCGCCGATCCACGGTCCCGAGGCCATCTCGAGCAGATGCGCGCCGTCGACGCGACGCGCGCTGCCGTTCCACTCGCCCTGGATGAAATAGAAGGCCGGCGAGCCGTCGCTCTCGTAGTTGTAGAGCGCGATGAACATCAGCTCGTCCTGCGTCTCGACCGCGTAGCCGCGGCCGGACTCTGCCGGATCCCAGTAGATGCCGTCGACCGGCGGCGCCGTCGCGGCGGACGCAAGGCCCGACGCGCACACCATCGACCACGCGATGACGCGTTTCGTGAACATGCTGATCTCCCCTGTTCTCCCCGAGGCGCGCCGCCGATGCGGGCGCCGCCCGCCGCGCGGGCGGGTTCTACGTTAGCGCGGCGATTCGCGCACGAGCAAGTATAGATTTCTACTTAACGCACCGGCGGAGCCGCGGCGACTCCGTACGCGGCCAGCGCGGCGCGGAGCGGATCGAGCAGCGCTCCGTAACGCGCAGCCGCGGAACGGCCGGCACGCAGCGGCTCGCGCACCTGCGCCGCGCTCGCGGTGTGCACTTCGCGCTCGACGCGCTCGAAGCAGAGGCAGGCCGGGTCGAAGGCGAGCCCGCACGCCGAGAGCAGCGCGCGCGTCGCGGCTTCCGGCGCGGCGATGAGGTCTTCGTGGACGTGCGCGCGGATCCAGTCCGGATGGCGCTCGTTCCACTCGCGCATCGCGCGCAGCGAATCGCCGAAGAATGCCGCGAGCTCGTCGAAGTCGTAGCTGTAGAGCTGATCGCCGGCGAAATGGTGCTTGTAGCAGCTCCATGCCGTCTCGAGCGCGTCGCGCCGGCAATGCACGATGCGCGAAGCGGGCAGCATGCGGCGCAATGCGCCGAGCGTCTGCCAGTTCGTCAGGGTCTTGTCCGTGAACACCCTGCGCGTGCGCCGCTGCGCGTTCGCGCGCGCGAGGTATTCCGCGCCAAGCCGCGTCCAGTCCTCGCACGCCGCCTGCGCGGCCCAGAGCGGAAAGCGGATGCCGCGCCGGACCGATTCGGCCTGCAGGATTTCCGCAACCCAGCCGGTCTCGCCGCCCGCGGCGACGTCGGGATGCGCGGCGAGGATCTGCTCGGCGAGCGTCGATCCCGAGCGCGGCATGCCGACGAGGAAAACGACTTCGTGGCCCGCCGCTGCCGCACCGCGTGACGGCTCCGGCTCCGCAGCCGGAAACGCCGCGAGGATGGTGTCGACGAGCGCGCCGACGGCGCGCGCATCCCATGCGATCGTGCGCCGGCAGATCGCGTTCGCTTCGCGAAACATCGCGAACGCCTCGGCGGAACGCTCCGCGGTTTCGAGCGCCGCCGCGTACGCGAATGCGATGTCGATGCGCTCGGTCGGCGCGAGCGTCGCCGTGCGATGGAGATTCCCGAGCGCCTCGACGTCCGCGGCCGCGCCGGGCGATTTCAGGTTCGACAACGCCGTCCACGCCGGAACCGACGACGGATCCTCGCGCAGCACGTCGCGGAGCTCGGACTCGGACTCGCCGATGCGGCCGAGCATCTTCAGGGTTTCCGCGCGCAGGATGCGCGCCGCGCGATGGCGCGGCTCGATTTCGAGCACGGCATCGAACGCCGCCTGTGCGCCGGCGCCGTCGCGGCGCAACGCGAGCGCACGGCCGAGGTTGAACCATGCGTCGAGCAGCATCGGATCGAGTGCGGTGGCGCGACCGAGCGCGGCAATCGCTTCGTCGATGTCGCCGTGTTGCGCGAGCGCCGCGCCGAGATTGGCCACGGTCAGCGCGTCATCGGGCCACGCGGCGGCCGCCTTTCGCAGCAAGGCGACCGCATTCGCGGAACGCTGCCCGAAATGCTCGGACAACCCGCGAAGACGCAGCAGTTCGGGATGCTCCGGCGCTTCGGCCAGCGCTGCGTCGAGCAGTGCGATCGCACGCGCGGCTTCGCCGCGCTGCAGGAACCGCTGCGCCTGCGCTGCGTTGCTTCGCGCGTTCGCGGCCAGCCCTTGCAGTCGCGCGAGCGCGGGATCCATCGCCGATCGCGGATTCATCGCATGACCTTGCCGGCCGCGGACGGCGCCGTGCAAGCGCGACACGGGGCGTCTCGCGTCACGGCCAGAGGATCGCGAGCAGCACGACGGCGATCAGCGTGAACTTGAGCGTGTAGTAGACCTTCTTGTGCGCCTTGCGCAGCCGCTTGGTGTGCAGCTTGATGCGATAGACGAAGCCGAACGCGCGATTCAGCGCGCCGGTGCGGTCGCCATCGGCATTCGGCGCGGCGCCCGCGGCGACGACGTGACGCGCGAACCAGCGATTCAGCGCGCGCGCCCAGCCGAACCGCAGGGGACGCTCGACGTCGCAGAAGAGGATGATGCGATCGCGCGCCGTCGCGTTCTCCGCGCGGTGGATGAACGTCTCGTCGAACATCACGGCCTCGCCATCGCGCCAGCTGTAGCGCTCGCCGTCCACTTCGATCCAGCAGCCGTCGTCGCCCGGCGTCACGAGCCCGAGGTGATAGCGCAGCGACCCCGCATACGGATCGCGATGCTTGCGCAGCGAGGCGCCCGGCGGCAGCTCGGCGAACATCGCGGCCTTGACCGACGGAATCCTGCCGAGAAGCTCGGTCGTGCGCGGGCAGAATTCGCGAGCGGACGGATGCGCGTCGTCGTACCACTTGAGGTAGAAGCGCTTCCAGCCGCGCCGGAAGAACGAGTTGAAGCCGACGTCGTCGTAGCGGTCCGAAGCGCGGATGAGCTCTGCCTCGCGCAGCGCGAGCGCCTCGTCACGGATGTCCTGCCAGCGCTCGCAGAGCGGCGCGAGCTCGGGAAACGCCTCGATCGGCGCGTACGGATTCGCGCGCACGCGAGAGCACGCGTACAGCAGCACGTTGAGCGGCGCGAGGAACGACGAATGATCGGTCATCTGCCGCCAGGGTCGAAGACGCACGCGGCCACGGAAGTGCACGTAGACGCCCGGCAGCACGAGCAGGAGGAAAATCAGGTATTTCATGACGATGCGGGCTTGCGCGAGAGCGCTATCGTACCTGTCCCGGGCTGCCGCGAAGCGCCGGCGGCTCCGCCTTGCCGCCGGCGCATCTCGCGGGATCGGTGCCGCGCGCTATTTCTGGCGACGCATGCCCTCGTTGCCGCGGCCGTGCGCCGGCATCGATCCGCCCTCGACCGCGGGGACGTCCGGCGGCGCGAGCGGCGATGCGGACGGCACGCTGCCGACCAGCGGCGACGGAGGCCGGTTGCCGGAGAACGCATTCGCGTGCGGATAGCTCGGTCCCCGGCGCACGCGCGCCTGCTTCGCTTCGAGCAGCTCGCGGAAATGCCGCCTCGCGACGGCCGCGCTGACGCCGCGCTTGCGGGCCGCCGTCGCCTTCCTCGTGCTCGCCGCCTTCCTCGTGCCCGCCGACTTTTTCGCGCTCGGCTTCGCGCCGGCGCGGCGGGTTGCCGTCTGCTTGCGCGGGCTGGAACCGCTCCGGCGCTTCGCGGCCGACCGCCGGCGCGTCGCAGCACCGGCCTTCTTCGCGCTCTTCGCGATGCGGCGCGGCATGGCGCGCTTGCGTGCCGCGACTTTCGTGCGCGTCGCTTTCCTGCTCGCCGGCGTCCGGCTCGCGCGCTTGCGCGCCGGAGCGGCGGACTTGCGCGCGGTGTTCCTCGCACCCGCACCGGCTGCGCGCTTCGTCGCGCGGGATTTTTTCGATGACGCTGAGCTGCGCTTCGTGGTTCTCATGTCGGCTTCCGACGGCATCCGCAGGGACGGACGAATGTTCGATAGCAAGCTGCCGCTTTACGCAGGCTAAGCGCCGCCGATCCGTTTCATCGTGCATTAATCGCCGCGCTCCGATGGTCGCAACGAGATCGCAGGACGAAGACGATGAGGAACGAACCACACGCAAGCGCCGATCTCGACAAGCTCGGCGCGTTGATCGATGGCATCGAGATCGCGATGCTGACGACGCATGCCGCCGACGGAAGCCTCGTCAGCCGTCCGCTGCAGACGCTCTCGCTCGATGCGGACGGCGAGCTCGTCTTCTTCACGGCGGCCGGCAGCGGCAAGGTCGACGAGCTGACGTCGGATCGCGTCGTCAATCTCGCTTACGCCGATCCGGCGCGCCGTCTTTACGTGTCGGTGCGAGGGACGGCGCGGATTGACCGCGATCGCGCAACGATCGAGGCGCTGTGGTCGCCCGCGCAGAAGATCTTCTTTCCTCGCGGCAGGGACGATCCGAGCCTTGTCGTGCTCCGCGTGCGCGTGCGCGATGCCGCGTACTGGGAGCCGGCCGGCAACTTCATCGCGCGTGCGCTCGACTTCGCACGCGGCATGCTGAGCGAGGAGCCGCGAGATCTCGGCAAGCACGGGAAGCTGTCGGGCATGCCTTGATGCATGGCGGTCGGCGGTCCATACGCACCCTTTACGCTTCCCCGACCGTCTTGACCACCCGAACCCATAGGGTGGGCTTCAGCTCACCGAGATTTCTCCGCACGATCCGGTGGGCTGAAGCCCGCCCTATGGGTTGTATGCGAACGAAACCTTTCGCTCGCGTTCGCATCGTGTGAGACACGCGCGGCGCATACTCACCGCGTGAAGCAAAATCCGGACGAGCCCGCCGCTTTCCATCGCATCGATGCGCCTCGGCGCATCAAGGGCCGCGGCGCCGCGTCGAATCCCGAAGGGCGCTTCGAGACGGCGAGGCAAACGCGCGAGGACGACGGCTGGCATCGCGATGACGAGCCGCCTTCGCACCCCGCCACGAGCGTCACGGAGGAGCGCGCCCGCTCGATCATCAGCCGCAACGATTCGCCGGACGTCGCGTTCGAGCAATCGATCAATCCGTATCGCGGCTGCGAGCACGGCTGCATCTACTGCTACGCGCGGCCGTCGCACGGCTACCTCAATCTCTCGGCCGGCGTCGATTTCGAGACGAAACTGTTCGCGAAGACGAATGCGGCCGAACTCCTGCGCCGCGAGCTGGCGAAGGCCGGTTACGTCTGCTCGCCGATCAATCTCGGCGCGAACACCGATCCGTACCAGCCGATCGAGCGCCGCTACCGCATCACGCGCGCGATCCTCGAAGTGCTGGCCGAGCACCGGCATCCGTGCACGATCGTCACGAAGAATTCGCTGATCCTGCGCGATCTCGACATTCTCGTGCCGATGGCGCGCGCGAATCTCGTGCGAGCGTTCGTGTCGGTGACATCGCTGGACAACCGCCTCGCGTCGACGCTCGAGCCGCGCGCGAGCGCGCCGCATCGGCGGCTCGAAGCGGTCGCCGCGCTGAACGAAGCCGGAGTGCCGTGCGGCGTCATGGTCGCGCCGATCATCCCGATGGTGACCGATCGTTTCCTCGAAGCGATCGTCGAGCGCGCCGCCGAGGCCGGCGCGAAAGCCGCCGGGTACACGATCGTGCGCCTGCCGTACGAGCTCAAGGAGCTGTTCCGGGAATGGCTCGATCTCCACGTGCCGGAGCGCGCCGAGCACGTCATGAGCCTCGTCCGGCAGATGCGCGGAGGGCGCGACAACGATCCGCGCTTCGGATCGCGCATGCGCGGCGAAGGCGAATTCGCGGAGCTGATCCGGCAGCGCTTCGCGCTGGCGTGCCGCCGCAGCGGCATCGTGCGCGGGCGCGGGCTCGGGCTGGATGTCGCCTCATTCAGGCCACCGGCCGCGACGTCTCCCCAGGGCGCGCTGTTCTGAGGCAAGCCATCCGGCTTCCGAGCCGTTCCGGGACACTGTGCCGTTACGGCAACAGCGCGGCGGACACTGTGTAATGAAAAAATAACGGTGCTTCGGACCAGCGCGCTTCCAATCCACCCCGTTTGCGTGCTGCGATGCGGAAGAAAATCGCGAAAATCGCTTGTCACGGCGGTCCAGCTTCTGCTTCGGCGCAGCATCCGTCCCCGTGGCACACAACGTGCTGACAGGAAGGCCGCTCCATCAGCGGAGGAGGATCTTCCATGCGGCACGGCATTACCAGAAAACTGCTCCGTCCCACGTCATCCCGACTCCGCACGCAATCGCCGCTGGCCGGTGCGTTGCGGGGCGCGGGCATCCTCGGCGCAGCGCTCTTCGCCACGGGTGCGGGCGCGGTCGGCCTCCAGGGCGACAACTGGTCCGTGGACGTCGGCGGCATCGTCAACGCGTACTACACGGCAACGAGCTGCTCGGGCGACGCGGTCGGCGGCGTGGCGCTCGCCGGCAGGGCTCTCGGCTGCGCCGGCGAGAACCACAAGACCACGATCGGCAACGGCCTCCTGCCGAGCGGCCTGATCACGAAGTTCAAGACGCAGCAGAACGGCTACGACATCGGCGGCACCGTCGGCATCATGGTGCACGCGGCGACGTCCTCGGGCGTCGACACGAACACCAATGTCGACGTTCGCCAGGCGTTCTTCACGATCGGCACGCCCGAGATGGGCACGTTCAAGATCGGCCGCGACTACGGCATCTTCGGCTCGAACGCGATCCTGACCGACATGACGCTGCTCGG
>DASZYR010000126.1:0-1699 GCA_035545255.1 Rhodanobacteraceae bacterium | reverse complement strand
TTCGGCTGCTGCGACGCGCTGCCGTCGTCGAAGTTGACGATCCAGACGGACTGCCCGTCGGGCGGCTCGTGCGCGGTCTGGCCTGTCCATGCGCCGCCGAAGCCGCTGTAGCCTTCTTCGTCGTTGAAGTACGTGCGGTCCATCGCGCCGCCGCCGTTGAACGACGAGCCGTAGTTGACGATGTTGATGAGCTCGTCGGCATCCGGCAGGCGCCAGTCGGTCTGTCCGCACAGGGCGACCGAGTTGACGTATTCGAGATATGTGAATGTGTCGCACTGCATCGTGAAGCCGCAGACGGGCTCGAAGCCGCCGGGATCGCCGGAGAATCCGCCGTTCGTTTCGTCGTTCGGGTCGTACCAGTGATATGCCCATTCGTAGCTGCGGTTGCCCGACGCGCGCTTGATCTCCCAGAGAAGACCCGTGATGTTGTCGCGCGTGCAGGCCCAGTCGCCCGGCCCGTCGCCGAGCACGGCGTCGGGTGGCAGCTCGCTGCCGTCGTTCGCGATCTTCGTGAAGTCGAAGCCGCCGGTGCCACCGCCGATCTTCGGCAGCACGCCGGCCGCGGCGGCGGAATCGCGTCCGAATCGCGCGTCCTCGAACGGGAACAGCGGCGCCGAGCATCCGATCTCCTGGCCTTCGAGGTCGTAGCACAGCGTCTGGCCGGTGTCGTGCCGCGGCTGCAGCGGCTGCGGCGCGCCGGCCATCGCAGGCGCGGCGAACGAAGCGACGAGAGCGAAAGCGGCAAACGAACGATCGATACGGATCACGAGATTCCCCCAGAGCAAGCGGCCCGAGCCCGAGTCTCCCAGACCCGCGCTACGAATCCCATGCTCCGGCCTTCGCGATGCCTTGCCGATTCCTTCCCGGCGTCTTGCGTCAGTCGATTTTCGGCGCCTCGATCTCGAACCGGTCGATCGCGGGAGGCACCTGACGCTCGCCCGCGAGCGCGCGCGCGTGAGCAACGGCATCGCGCCAGGCGTCGCGGTTGCCGAGCGCCTGATGGAGGCGCGCGGTCAGGACCGCGCAGTCGAAATCGGTCGCGGCCATCGCAGAGACCTGACCGACGATCGCCGCCGCATCGTCGAGCGCGCCTTCGGCGATCAGAGCGTCGGCGTACGAGAGCACGACGGCGACGAGATGCATCGGAACGCCGAGCGCAGACGCGCGAGCGAGCGCGGTCTTGTACGCGCGGTTGCTGCCCTCGCGATCGTTGCTGGCGCGCAGCCGCTCGGCTTCGATCAGCGCGGCGTAGACGCCTTCGTCCGATGGCCCTTCCGCGTTCCGCGCCGACCACGCGGCGGCGCGCGCATCGGCCGCGCGCACCGCTACGGCGGCCCCGCGAACGCGACCGGCGCGCGTCCAGACGAGCAGCAGCGGACCGAGATAGGTTTCCGTCTCGATGCCTTCGGCCATGCCGATCTCGGCGCCGATGCGCTCGGCGCGATCGGGATGGCCCGTCCGCATCGCAAGCTGCGCGGCGACCGTGCGCTCGTAGCGCCATTGATACGTGCGATCGGTCGCCATGTTCTCGACGCGCGCGAGCACGCGCCCGGCTTCTTCGAGCCGCCCGACGGCCGCGAGCGCGCGCGCATGCACCGATCCAGCCATGACATAGAGCCGGTGTCCGGTCTGCCCGCCGATCTCGCGCCAGGCGAGACTGCTCTCGTCGAGCGCCGTCCCGTGCTCGAGCATCTCCGTG
>DASZYR010000125.1:0-6992 GCA_035545255.1 Rhodanobacteraceae bacterium | reverse complement strand
TCGCGTTCTCGCGCAACCCGATGAGCACGATCTCCGACGACGGCGACGTCGTGGTCTGGGTCAGCCGCGCCATCGAAGGCAACGATCGCGGCACGACGATGGTCGTGCATCCGGATTCGAGCGTGACGCTGCTCGCCGTGCAAGGCGACGACACCGGCTTCGGCGGCATCTGGGGCGGATCGATGGATTCGTGGCCGTCGATCAACGACGTCGGGCAAGTGCGCATGGGCTCGGCGACGCCGGGCTTCGGCGACGCCTTGACCGCCGACGTCGTGTTCACGCTCTGCGGCAACGACACGATCTTCGCCGATGGATTCGAAGGTCCGCCGCCGGGCTGACGCTCAGCGGCTCGAGATCAGCGGCGTCGGCGCCGGCGCCGACGAAGCGGCTGCCGGCACGGCGCGCTCGCCCGCGAGCGAGCGCGCTTGCGCGAGAGCCGCTTCCCATGCCGACTGCCGGCCGAGCGCGCGATAGAGATTCGCCTGCAGCACCGCGCACGGGAAATCCGAGCCCGACCAGCGCGCGACGCGCCCGACGATGGCGCTCGCGGAGTCGAGCTCGCCGGCGGCGATCAGCATCGTGCCCCACGACACGCCGACGGCGGCGATCTCGGCGGGTACGGCGCTTTTTTCCGCGAGCGCCAGCGCATCGGCATAGAAAGCCGCCGCCGCATCCCGGCGATGCTCGTTCCAGGCCTGCTCGGCTTGCGCCAGCCCGGCGAGGATGCGCACCGGATGATCGCGGTTCGTCCGCGCCCACGCGGCGAATCGATCGACCTCGCGCGTTGCGTCCGCGTCGCGTCCTTGTCCGCGCAGGCCGCGAATCAGCGTGAGCCACGCTTCGGCGCGCACGTCGTTCCATGGCGAGCCTTCCGTCGTCGCGACGACCTGGCCCGCGAGCGCGACGGCATCCTCGATGCGTCCGGCCGCCAGCGCGAGCGTGCTCTTGCGAAAACGGCTCATCGCGAGCACGCCGGTGTCGTCGCGCGGACCCGACACGCGGATCAGCTCGTCGAGATGCTCGTTGGCTTCGGCCAGCCGGCCGACCGCCGCGAGTGCGCTGGCGCGCCAGTATCCGATCAGGCGCGCCGCCGACGGATCTTCGAGCTTCGCGCCGAGCGCTTCCGCGCGTCCGGCGACTTCGAGCGCGCGCGCGGGCTCCAGCAGCTTCAGGTTCGCCTCGATCTCGTTGGCGAGCGCGATCGCGAGATCCGCATGCGCACCGAAGCGCTCGAAGTGCTCGGCCGCGCTCCTGAAGCTCGCGAGCGATTCGGCCGGATGGCCGCGCTGCGCGTTCAGCGCGCCCTCGTTCATCTCGATGCCGGCGAGTCCGAGCGTATCGCCGACGAGCTGCAGCGCGATGCGCGCACGTGCGAAGTCGGCCATCGCCTCGCCGGCGCGGCCCTGCATCGCGCGGGCGACGCCGCGGCCGCTCAGCACGTCGCCGACGAGCGAAGAGGTGTCGCTCGCAGGCACGAGATCGAGCGCGGTGCTGAAATCCTTCTCGGCCGCTGGTGCATCGGCGAGCCGGATCGCGCAGGCGCCGCGCCCCTTCAGCGCACGCGCGCGCAAGATCGGGTCGGCGTTCTCGCCGAGATCGGCGAGCAGTGCGGCGAATCGCGAACGCGCGATGTCGAAGCGGCCCAATCCGAAATCCGTCTGTGCCTGCAGGAGGCGGATCTCGTCGGATTTCGCCTCCGCCGTCGTCGCGGCTGCGAGCCAGCGCGAAGCCGTCTCGTAATCGTCGGCGAGGATCGCGGCGCGGATGCGCGGCGCGAGATCGTCGCGGTCGACCGCCCCCGCGCCGTGCGGATCGGTCCGGCCGAGCAGCGGCAGCAGGCGCGCCGCGGCTTCGCGTGCGGCAGCGGCAGGGTCGGTTGCGCTTGCCTCGACAACGAGATGCTGTCCGGCCTCGCCGAGTTCGAGGCTCACGGTCCAGCCCGCGGCCGTGCGCCGCGCGGACGGGCTCACGATCCAGCGCGGCGCGATCGCATCACGCACCGCGCGAAGCGCTGTCTCGCCATCGCCGGCCTTGCGCACGAGCGAGACGACATTCTCGCTCGGAACGACCGGCAGGCCCGTCTCGCGCAGGCGATCGGCGACGAGATCCATGAGACCGAGCCTGAGCCAGCGCCAGTCGTGATCGGCGGCGACGTCGGCGGGCAGCACGGCCGCCGCGGCAATGCCGGCGGGCGATGGTTTCGCCGCATCGTGCGCGCGCATCGCGAACGCGGTCCATGCGGCGATCCCGATCGCGGCGATCGCGGCCGCGTAGTGAAACGCGCGCCAGCGCCTGCGCGACGGCGTTCCATGCGCAGCGTCCGTCGGACGTACCGCGACGGGATGCGCCGAAGCCGCATCCGTCTGCGCTGCCGTCTTCGCCGATGACGTCGACGATGCGTCGGCCTCGCACGGCTCGATCTCGGTCGCCGCGACCCAGCGATAACCGAAGCGCGGAATCGTGCGGATCGCGCGCTGCTCCTCGCCGGTGTCACCGACCGCGCGCCGCGCCTTCAGGATCGCCTGCACGACTTGCGTGTCCGCGACCTCGCTCTTGCCCCAGACCGCGGCGACGAGCTCGTCGCGTCCGACGGCGCGATCGCGATGCTCGATGAGCCACGCGAGACAATCGAACAGCGTCGGCGACAGCGCGACGAGCTCGCCTGCGTCGCGCAGCTCGCGCGTCGCGGGATCGATGCTGTATTGACCGAACCGATAGATGCGACGACTCACGAACCCGAGCGTAACGCACGCCCGCAGGCGGGGCCACGTGCCGTTCGGGCCGCGGAATCCCCGTCAGGCGAGTCCGTAGCTTCGCAGCAGCGCATCTGGTTCGGGCTCGCGGCCGCGGAACTCGACGAAGCTCTCCAGCGCGGGACGCGAGCCGCCGACCGCGAGAATCGATCTGCGGTACGACGCGCCCGTCTCGCGATTGAAGATGCCTTCCTTCTCGAATCGGTCGAACGCATCGGCGGAGAGCACCTCGGCCCAGAGATAGCTGTAATAGCCCGCCGCGTAGCCGCCCGCGAAGATGTGCGTGAACGCGTGCGCAAAGCGCTGCCACGCGGGCGGAACGATCACCGCGACCTCGCGGCGCACTTCATCGAGGATCTCGAGCGCTCGCGCGCCGCGCGCCGGATCGAACTCGCGGTGGATGCGGAAATCGAACAGCGCGAACTCGAGCTGGCGCACGAGGAACAGGCCCGCGTGGAAATGCCGCGCGGCGTTCATGCGATCGAACAGCGCATCGGGCAGGCGCTCGCCGGTCTTGCAGTGGCGCGCGAAGAGATCGAGCGCCTCGCGCTGCCAGCCGAAGTTCTCCATGAACTGGCTCGGCAATTCGACCGCGTCCCACTCGACGCCGCTGATGCCGGCGACGCCGGGATAGTCGACTTCGGTCAGGAGATGATGCAGCCCGTGGCCGAATTCGTGGAACAGCGTCAGCACGTCGTCGTGCGTCAGCAACGACGGCGTCGTCGCGGTCGGCGGCGCGAAATTGCAGGTGAGGAACGCGACCGGCTGCTGCGTCGCGCCGTCGTGACGGAAACGGTTGAGGCAGACGTCCATCCACGCGCCGCCGCGTTTGCCCGCGCGTGCGTAGAGATCGACGTACGCGCCCGCGAACGCGCGGCCTCCGGCGTCGACGAAATCGTAGTAGCGCACGTCGGGATGCCAGACGTCGACGCCGTCGCGGCGCTTCAGCGAAACGCCGAACACGCGGCCGGTGATCGCGAACAGGCCGTCGATGACGGCATCGAGCGCGAAATAGGGCTTCAGTTCCTCTTCGTTGAGCGCGTATTTGCGCTCGCGCAACTTCTCCGACGCGTAGCCCGTGTCCCACGGATCGAGATGCTCGATGCCGAGCTCTTTCGCCGCGAACTCGCGCAGCTCCACGAGCTCGCGCTCGGCGACCGGCCTGGCGCGCGCCGCGAGATCGCGCAGAAACGCGAACACCGCGTCGGGCGAGGGCGCCATCTTCGTGGCGAGCGATTCCTCGGCCGAATCGTGGAACCCGAGCAACTGCGCCGCCTCGTGGCGCAGCGCGACGATCTTCTCAATGCGCGCGGAGTTGTCGAAGCGGCCGGCGTCGGGACCCTGATCCGACGCGCGCGTCTGGTACGCGCGATAGACGCGTTCGCGGAGCGCGCGATCGTCCGCATAAGTCAGTACGGCCTGCACGCTCGGCTGCTTCAGCGTGACGAGCCACCCGTCGAGATGCTTTTCTTCGGCATATGCGCGCAGCACCGCGCGGCCGGATTCGGGAATGCCGGCGAGGCCGGCCTCGTCCGCGATCGCCTCGCTCCATGCGTCGGTCGCATCGAGCACCGCGTTCTCGAATTCGGTCGACAGCTTCGCGAGCTCGTTCGCGATCTCGCGGAAGCGCGATTTCGCTGGCTCCTCGAGCGCGACGCCCGAAAGACGGAAATCGCGCAGCTCGTGTTCGACGAGCGTCCGCGCCGCGCGCGGCAGCGCCGCGAAATCGTCGCGTCCGGCGACCGCGTTGAACGCGGCGTAAAGCTCGCGATTCTGGCCGAGCTCGCTCGCGTGCTCGACGATCTTCTCCTGCGCGGCGGCGTAGGCCTCGCGCAGCGCTTCGGAATCCTTGACGCCGTGCAGATGCGAAACCGGCGCCCACGCCCGATTCAGGCGCTCCTCGAGCGCTTCGCCCGCGAGCACGACGTCCGCGAAATCGCGCGGCGCGTCGCTCGCGAGCAGCGCGTCGATGCGCGCGCGGTAGTCGGCGAGCAGCGCGTCGACGGCGGGCTCGACATGGGCGGGCGTGATCGCCGAGAAGCGCGGGAGGCCTTCGGCTGCGAGCAGCGGATTCGGAGCGGACATGGCGGGCGTCGCGAGGATTCGGCCCGGAAACTTGGAGCAGGTCTGTTTCGAAATCAAGCCGATCGGCGGCGCGACGCGCGGAACGCGCGCCGGGCGGTGCTAGGCTTGGCGCGGACCCCCGGTTTCGCGAATCCCCGCATGAACATCCGGCCTTACCTCGACCGCACGCCGCTCCTCGGCGCTCGCGTCTACGTCGATGCCGCCGCGCTCGTCATCGGCGACGTCGAGCTCGGCGACGACGCCTCGCTCTGGCCGTTCGCCGTCGCGCGCGGCGACGTGCACTACATCCGCATCGGCGCGCGCACGAACGTGCAGGACGGCGCGGTGCTGCACGTGACGCACGACGGCGAATACACGCCCGGCGGCTTCCCGCTGATCATCGGCGACGACGTCACGATCGGCCACGGCGCGATCGTGCACGCGTGCACGGTCGAGGACGCATGCCTGATCGGCATGAACGCGACCGTGCTCGACGGCGCGGTCGTCAAGACGCACAGCCTCGTTGCCGCCGGCGCGGTCGTCGCGCCCGGCAAGATCGTCGGCGAAGGCGAGCTCTGGGTCGGCAATCCGGCGCGACGCGCGCGGATGCTGTCCGACAAGGAGATCGAAAGTCTCTACTACTCGGCGCGGCACTACGTGAAGCTCAAGGATCAGTATCTCGCGTGAGCTACGACTACTTCCTGTTCGCAAAGCCGGATGACGGGCGGGCGGCGAGTCTCGATTCGCTGGCCAGCCACCGCAAGGCGATCGGCATGCCGGGGGAGCTGATGGCTCGCATCGGCGCGGTGTTCCCCGGTGTGGCCTGGGAACCGCCGCATGGCGGCGTCGAGGCATGGTTCGGCGCGAACGGCCCCGAGTTCCTGTTCTCGTGCGACGAGGACGGCAGCGTGTCGGTGCTGAAGGCCGCCTGCATCGATCCCGAAGAGCTCCGCGCGCTCGTCGCGGCGCTCGGTCTCGTCGCGTTCGATCCGCAAAAAGGGTGCTTCATCGGCGGTTGATCGCCGGCCCGTCGGCGGGAAGCGTTGCGCGTTCGAGCGCCTCGAGTGCCGACATCGCGTCCTCGCGGCTCGCACCGCACATCGACGGCGACGGACGCAGGCGCCGGCAGATCTCCGGACGCGCGGGCTGCCCGAAGATCGCGCAGCGACCGTCGCGCGTCAGCTGCACGCAACGCACGCCGGCCGGCTTCCCGTGCGGCATGCCGGGTATCGGCGAGGAAATCGAAGGCGCGATGCAGCAGGCGCCGCAACCGGCGCGGCATTCCATCGTCATGTTCCGTCCACCGCGAGCGGATGGTCGCGCCGAAGCGCATCGAAGACGGACAGCGTGTCCGGCATGCGGCCATGCCAGATCGCGAACGACAACGTGGCCTGCTCGACGAGCATGCCGAGGCCGTCGGCGATGCGTGCCGAGCCGGCCTCGCGCGCGGCGCGCAGGAATGCGCGTGCGGCGTTGCCGTACGAAAGGTCGTAGCACAGCGTCGATGGCGCGATGAGCGAACGCGGCCATTCGAGCGACGCGGCATCGTGTCCCGCGGCCGTCGCGTGCACGACGAGATCGAACGTGCCGACGCCGGCGAGCGCGTTCCATGCGATCGGCCGGACGCGCGCAGCATCGCCGATGTCGACCGCGAGATCGTCGGCGCGCGCGCGCGTTCTGTTCGCGATCGCAAGCATCGCGACGCCGGCGTCGGCAAGGGCGAACGCGACGGCCCGCGCCGCGCCGCCGGCGCCGAGCAGAAGGCAGCGTCGGCCACGAGGGTCGAACGATTGCCGCTCGCGCAAATCGCGGAGGAATCCCGCGCCGTCGGTGCTGTCGCCGTGCCAGCCGCCGGCGATCCGCAGCAGCGTGTTGACGCTGCCGCATCGCCGCGCGCGATCGGTGAGCTCGGTGCTGAGAGCGTGCGCGTCCTGCTTCAGCGGCAGCGTGACGTTCGCGCCGACGCCGCCTGCGCGCGCGAACGCATCGAGCGCGCGCGCGAAATCGTCGCGGCCGGCTTCGATCGCGCGGTAGTCGAGCGCGAAGTCGAATTCCGCCGCGAACATCGCATGGATGCGCGGCGACAGCGAATGCGGGATCGGCCGGCCGAAGACGGCGTATTTACGGTGTGCTGCCACGGCACCGTATCCTGTGCGACACCCGCTCGCTGTCGTC
>DASZYR010000124.1:0-5741 GCA_035545255.1 Rhodanobacteraceae bacterium | reverse complement strand
ATCGGCCGGACGACGCTGCTGCGCGCGGACAAGACGCTCCATCGTGCGCAGCGACTTCTCGCCGAGCTGGAGCGCGGTATCGACCCACACTTCGGTGACCTGCATCAGCTCGGCCAGCGTGACCGGCTTGCAGATCTGGCGGACGCGATTCATCGCCGAGCGCGCGTGCGCGATGCGATGGTTGCGGCGGATGACTTCGTGCACGGCCTGCACGCCTTCGCCCTTCGGCACGAGGATGTCGACGACGCCCATCTTGTGGAGGTCTTCGGACGAGTAGATCGTGCCGTTGAGCATCATCTCCTCGGCGAGGCGCGGGCTGACGCGCTGGCAGAGGAACGAATAGGCGCCCATGCCCGGGAAGAGATCGAACAGGACTTCCGGGAAGCCCATGCCGACGCCGCGCTCGGCCACGATCGTCTGGCACGAAAGCGCAAGCTCGAGGCCGCCGCCGAGCGCATCGCCCTGGACCAGCGCGATCGTGTGCGCATTGCGGTTCAGAGCCGCATGAAGCTCGTGCACGCCCTCGACGCAGAGCCGCGCGTATGCGAGAAGATGCTCGCGGTTGCGCTCGCGGATCAGCCGGCAGAAGAGATCGAGATCGCCGCCGAGGTTGTAGACGTTTGCATCGGACGCCATGACGATGTGGGCGAGCCCGCCGCCGGAATTCGCCGCGCGCATCGTGAGGTTGTCGGCAGTGCGCTTGAGGAACTCGCGCATCTCCTTCATCAGCGGAACGGAAAAGCAGGCGCGGTATCCCGTATCGCGCGGGAACCGGTGCGCGTGCATGAAGCACCAGTGGGTGTTTTCGGTCGGGTCTTCCTGCGTGCGCAGAAGACGGAAATCCTGATCGCGATGCAGAACTTCGACGGCGGTCATGTCAGCTTACCCCTCGGACTTGGAAACCGCCTCGTGGATCGCACACGCGGCGGCAAGCGCTTGCACCCCTCCAGTGCTTCCGGTTTTGCCGGACGATCGATTTTGAGTGTAGCGCAAAATTTGTGTGAAATTTGACACCTGATGTCAAATGTGCGAATGGGGGTTAAATATCGGTTTTCCGGGCTAAACCGCGCTGGAATGCCGATTTGCCGCCCGCGGGTTGCGTTTAGTAATCGTGAAATTTGTGAACGTGAGCACGCATAAACTTTTGGCATGATTATTGACAGACAGGCAGCGGCCTGCAGCGATAGGGACGGCGAGTGACGAACGACCAACGGGCGCAGAGCGGGGCGCGTTCGGCGCGGATGCCGATCCAGTCGACCGTGCTGCTGAGCCGCGGCGCCGATGCGTGGACGACCGATATCGAGGACATCTCGGCATCCGGCGTGCTCGTGCGCAAGCCCGATGGCTGGGCGTACGCCATCGGCACGCTGTTCGCGCTCGACATGATGATCGGCGCCGACCTCAACATCCATGTCGAGGCGACCGTCGCGCGCGTCACCGACGAGCACATAGGATTCGCGTACACGCGGATTCCGGCCGACAAGGAGGTTCCGCTGTGGAACCTGCTTGGAGGGTATGCGGATCGGCTCGAGTATTTCTAGAGCCGGGGTTCGGGATTCGAATTCGACGAATCCAGGCTTTCAGCCCCCGACGGGCTCTCGCAATTCCCGACGCAGGATCTTCCCCACGTTCGTCTTCGGCAGCGAATCGCGGAATTCGATGTACTTCGGCTGCTTGTAGCCCGTGAGGTTCGCGCGGCAGTGCGCGCGGATGTCGTCGGCCGTGAGATTCGGATCCTTCTTGACGACGACGAGCTTCACCGCTTCGCCCGATTTCTCGTCCGGCACGCCGACCGCGGCCACTTCGAGCACGCCGGGATGCTGCGCGACGACGTCCTCGATCTCGTTCGGATACACGTTGAAGCCGGAGACGAGGATCATGTCCTTCTTGCGATCGACGATGTAGACGAATCCCTTTTCGTCGATGCGCGCGATGTCGCCGGTGCGCAGCCACCCGTCCGCCGAGAGCACTTTTGCCGTCTCGTCCGGTCGGTTCCAGTAACCCTTCATGACCTGCGGTCCGCGCACGCAGAGCTCGCCGACCTCGCCGAGCGCGAGCGGCTTGCCGTCGTCGTCCTGGATCGAGATCTCGGTCGACGGAATCGGGAGTCCGATCGAGCCGTTGTACTCGGGAATGTCGAGCGGATTGATGCAGACGGCGGGGCACGTCTCGGTGAGGCCGTAGGCCTCGGCGAGCGTGCATCCGGTCGCCTTCTTCCAGCGGTCGGCGACGGCGCGCTGCACGGCCATGCCGCCGCCGAGCGTGAGATGCAATCGCGAGAAGTCGACCTTGTCGAAACCCGGCGTGTTGAGGAGCCCGGCGAACAGCGTGTTGACGCCGGTCAGCGCCGTGAAACCGATGTCCCTGATCGACTTGACGAAGCCCGGCATGTCGCGCGGATTCGTGATCAGGTGGTTGTAGCCGCCGACGCGCGCGAACACGAGGAAGTTCGCCGTCAGCGCGAAGATGTGATAGAGCGGAAGCGCGGTGACGACGACTTCCTCGCCTTCCTTCATGTTCGGGCCGATCCACGCGAGCGCCTGCAGCATGTTCGCGACCATGTTGCGATGGGTCAGCATCGCGCCCTTGGCGACGCCGGTCGTGCCGCCGGTGTATTGGAGGAACGCGATGTCTTCGCCGGTGATCTCGGGCTCCGGCGCCTTGCCGCGCGCGCCGCGGCGGAGCGCGTCGTTGAACGGAACGGCATCCGGTATCGACCATGGCGGCACGAGCTTCTTCACGCGGCGCACGACGAAGTTCGTGATCGCCGACTTCGGAAAACCCAGCATGTCGCCGAGCGCGGTGACGACGACGTGCCTGCACGCCGTCTCGCCGAGCACGTCGGCGAGCGTGTGCGCGAAATTCTCGAGCACGATGATCGCCGAGGCGCCCGAATCGGTCAGCTGGTGCTTGAGCTCGCGGGCCGTGTAGAGCGGGTTCGTGTTGACGAGCGTCAGGCCGGCGCGCAGCACGGCCATGATCGCGATCGGATACTGCAGGACGTTCGGCAGCATGACCGCGACGCGATCGCCCTTGGCAAGCTTGAGATCGTCCAGCAGATAGCGCGCGAACGCCGCGCTCAGCCGGTCGAGGTCGTCGTACGTGATCGACCGGCCCATGTTGACGAAGGCGGGGCGATGGCGGAACCGGTCGCAGCATTCCATCAGGAGCGCGGCGACGGAGCGATAGCGGCTGGGATCGATCTCGGCCGGAATGCCTTTCGGGTAGTTCGCAAGCCAGGGTCGATCGCTGCTCGTCATGGCCTCTCCAGCCTCCGCCGTGCCGCCGGCGGCGTCGACCGCGAGGATCGCGGTTCCATACGGATTCGTACGTCGCCAGAATTGCAGCACAAGGTCCGAAGAGGCGGCAAGCCGCAATGCAGCGGGAAACGGAATCGCGCATCCGACGGGCGCTTAGGACCGTCCTCGGCATCGTCGTGGCGCTTGGCGCTTTCGCGGGCTGCTCGCATCCGCCCGACGAGACGCGGTTGCGCGAGACGATCGAGACGATGCGCGGCGCGGCTCAAGCACGAGACGCGTCGGGCGTGCTCGACGGAATCGCCGCCGATTTCACCGGACGGAACGGCGAGGTCGATCGCACCGGCCTCGCGCGGATCCTGAAACTCGAGTTCCTTCGCGCGGAGCCGATCGGCGTCTCGCTCGGCGCGATGTCGGTCGAGGTCGACGGCGATCGCGCGACGGTGCGCTTCGAGATGACGCTGACCGACCGCTCGCAGCGCTTCGTGCCGGGTGCGGGCGACGCCTATTCGGTCGTTAGCGGATGGCGCCGCGATGGGCGGCGCTGGGTTTGCGTCAATGCGACGTGGGATCGGAAGGATTGAATCAGTCGTTCACGCGAAGCGCATAAGGCTTTCCCCTCCCGCTTGCGGGAGAGGACAGGGTGAGGGAAATCTGCGAAAGCGTTCGGCGTGGAGCGTTGAACCAACTTGCCCTCACCCCAACCCTCTCCCGCAAGCGGGAGAGGGGGAAAGGCGGCAGGCGGGAGATCGCGACTCGCACGAGGCGAGTGAATCGAAACGCGTCTTCAAGCGGCCGCTTTCGCGGACGCAGGCCCCGGCTTCGACGCGAGCTGACGCAGCACGTACGGCAGGATGCCGCCGTGCCGGTAGAACTCGCGCTCCTTCGGCGTCAGCAGCATCACGCGCACGGTGAATTTCCTCTCGCCGCCTTCGCCTTTCGCGACGACGGTCGCCTCGCGCGCGTTCTCGCTGGTGAGGCCCGTGATCTCGAACGTCTCCTTGCCGGTGAGCCCGTGCGTCTTCGCGCTCTCGCCGTCCTTGAACTGGAGCGGCAGCACGCCCATGCCCACGAGGTTCGAGCGGTGGATGCGCTCGAAGCTCTCGGCGATGACGGCCCTGACGCCGAGAAGCAGCGTGCCCTTCGCCGCCCAGTCGCGCGACGAACCGGTGCCGTATTCCTTGCCGGCGATGACGACGAGCGGCGTTCCTTCCTTCTTGTACTCCATCGCGGCATCGTAGATCGCCATCTGCTTTCCGCTCGGCACGTGCAGCGTGTAGCCGCCTTCGACGCCGTCGAGCATCAGGTTCCGGATGCGGATGTTTGCGAACGTGCCGCGCACCATGACGTCGTCGTTGCCGCGCCGCGAGCCGTACGAGTTGAAGTCGACCGGCTGCACGCCTTTCTCGATCAGATAACGGCCGGCGGGCGAATCCTTCTTGATGTTGCCGGCCGGCGAGATGTGATCGGTCGTGATCGAGTCGCCGAAGAGGCCGAGGCAGCGCGCGCCGCGGATGTCGCTGACGGTGCCGGGCTGCATCGTCATGCCCTCGAAATACGGCGGGTTCTTGATGTACGTCGACGGCTCCCATTTGTAGATCTCGCCTTCGGGCGATGCGATCGAGTTCCAGCGGCTGTCGCCCTTGAACACGTCGGAGTAGCTCTTGGCGAACATCTCGGGGCCGATCGTCTTCGCGATGAGGTCGCCGATTTCCTTGTTGGACGGCCAGATGTCCTTGAGATGGACCATTTCGCCGTCCTTGCCGACGCCGATCGGATCCTTCGTGAGGTCGATGTCGACCGTGCCCGCAAGCGCGAAGGCGACGACGAGCGGCGGCGAGGCGAGGTAGTTCATCTTGACCTCGGGATGCACGCGGCCTTCGAAGTTGCGGTTGCCCGACAGCACCGACGCCGCGACGAGATCGCCGTCGAGGATGCCCTTGGAGATTTCTTCCGGCAGCGGGCCCGAATTGCCGATGCAGGTCGTGCAGCCGTAGCCGACGAGGTAGAAGCCGAGTTTGTCGAGATCGGCGAGGAGACCGGCGCGTTCGAGGTAGTCGGTGACGACCTTGGAGCCCGGTGCGAGCGAGGTCTTGACCCACGGCCGCGTCTTGAGCCCTTTTTCGACGGCCTTGCGCGCGAGAAGCCCCGCGCCCAGCATGACCGCCGGGTTCGACGTGTTCGTGCACGACGTGATCGCCGCGATGACGACCGCGCCGTCGCAGAGATCGAAGCTCTGCCCGTTGAGCTTGACGTGCTGACCGATGCTGAGCGCGCTCTCGTCGTGGCCGACGGCCGTGCCGCCGCCTTCGTTGGCGAAGCGCGCGATCGTTTCCGCCGCAGGTTTCTTGCGGTCGGCGGTCAGCAGATTCATCGCCTCGCGATAGCTTTTCGGCACGTCGCCGAGCAGCACGCGATCCTGCGGCCGCTTCGGTCCGGCCATCGAGGCCTCGACGGTGGCCAGATCGAGCGACAGTGTCGAGG
>DASZYR010000123.1:0-4302 GCA_035545255.1 Rhodanobacteraceae bacterium | reverse complement strand
GTCGAGCTCGGCGCGCAGGAGCAGGTCGTCACCGTGACGCTCGATCCCGCATCGCTTGCCGCGCATCGCGAACGGTTTCCGGCGTGGATGGACGCGGACGAGTTCGAGATCCGGGTTTAGACCCTGAGGGCAAATCGGATGCTTTCCCCTCTCCCGCTTGCGGGAGAGGGGGCAAATCAGCGCTCCTGCACAGGAAAGAAAATCGCGCGACCGCCTATGGCAAATCGCGATCCCAGTACGGCTCCGGCCCGAATCGCTCGACGAGGTAATCGATCAGCCGCCGCGTCTTCGCGGGCAGCGCGCGCGTCTGCGGATACACGGCGTAGACCGCGAGCGATGGCAGCGCCCAGTCCGGCAGCACGCGCCGCAGGCGTCCGCTGCGAAGGTGATCCTCGACGATGAACGTCGGCAACCGTGCGATGCCCATCGATGCGACCGCCGCGGATGCGATGAAGTCGCCGTTGTTGACCGCGATGCGCGCGTGCGCTGGAACCTGGATCGTCGTTCCTGCGCGTTCGAACTCCCAGAGCTCGCTGTTCGGCGTCAGCGTGTAGCGCAGGCACTGATGGTGCACGAGATCGGCCGGAGCCTCCGGTGCGCCGTGCGCTGCGAGGTACGCCGGCGAAGCGACCGCGGCCATGCGGCATGGCGTGATCTTGCGCGCGATCAGCGTCGAGTCGGCCAGTTGCGAGATGCGGATCGCGAGATCGAAACCTTCCTCGACGAGGTCGACGCGGCGGTCGTTGAGGATCAGCTCGATCTCGACGCGCGGATTGAGACGCTGGAACTCGGCGAGCGCCGGCGCGAGATGCACGTTCGAGAACGGAATCGGAGCGCTGACGCGCAGCCGTCCGCGCGGCTCGACCTGAAGCTCGGTCGCCTCGGCTTCGGCCTCGGCAAGACGCGCGAGCACGTCGCTGACGCGCTGATAGTAGCTGTGACCGGGCTCGGTCAGGCTCAGCCTTCGCGTCGTCCGGTTCAGAAGGCGCACGCCGAGCGAATCCTCGAGGTTCTGCATCAGCTTGCTGGCGAGCGCGCGCGAGATGCTGAGCTGGTCCGCCGCGGCCGTGAAACTTCCGGTGTCGACGACGCGCGTGAACAGATGCATCGCCTGGAGCTTGTCCATGGCGTCAACCCGGGAGGATGCAGAGCACGGCCTCCGGCGGTCGGCCGATCGCGGCCTTCGCGCCAGCGACGACGATCGGCCGCTGCATCAGTCGCGGGTGGGAGACGATCGCGGCGACCAGCGCGCCGCGTGACAGCGCCGGATCGTCGAGACCGAGCGCGCGGTATTCGTCCTCGTCGCGACGCATGATCTCGCGCGGTTCCGCGTCGAGCATCCTCAGGATCGCATCGATCTCGGCCGCCGTCGGTGGCGCGGCCAGGTATTCGACGACGCGCGGCGAATGTCCGCGCGAGATCAGGAGATCGAGCGTCGCGCGCGATTTCGAGCAGCGCGGATTGTGGTAGATCGTGATGTCCTGCATGCCTGCCGGCCCGGTTCCGCCGAACAGACTTTGCCGCCTTCGCCGCTGCAAGGCAATGCGTTCGCAGTACGCACCCAGCGATGGCCGGGGAAAACACCCAGCTCTTCAGGCAGCGGCGCGATGCGCCGCGCGGCGCGCGTTTTCGAGCTCCCGATCGATGATGTAGCGCTCCGCTTCGGCGCGCGAGGAGAAGCGCGCGAGCACGCTGCCGTCCGTCGGGCAGAGCACTTCGCGCCAGCTTTGCAGTCCGCTCGCGTCGGCAAGCCCGGCCTCGCCGCCGGAGAGCGCCTGCACGAGCACGTGGTCGATCCGGTAGCCGAGGACATTGACTTCGGTGTGCCGCGACGTGTTCATCGTTCCGCTCCGTCGTTTCGTTCCGTGATGCGCAGAGACTACGCGGCGAAGGTGTTGGTCCGGTTAACCCGCCGTTGCAGGCCGGTTAACGCCGGCTCGAGGACCGGCGCGATTCGGGCAATCCGCACGGCTGCTACGATACGCGACTGCCAAGCTGCCGCGACGAGAGATCATGATCGCTTCGACCGATCCCGGACGCGACCGACGCGAATTGCGCTGGCTCATGCTGCTTGCGTTCGTGCTGCTCGGCGCGGGCATCGGGCTTCGCGATCCGTGGCCGTCGGACGAACCACGCTTCACGCTGGCCGCGAAGCAGATGGTCGAGTCGGGCGACTGGCTTTTTCCGCATCGAGGGCGCGAGCTTTATTCCGACAAGCCCCCCGTGCTGATGTGGTCCGAGGCCTTGTCGTACGAAATCACGCGGAGCTGGCGCGTCGCATTCCTGCTGCCTTCGCTGCTCGCCGGCTTGCTGACGCTCGCTCTCACCTACGATCTCGGGCGGCGATTCTGGAATCACAGGGCCGGGCTCCATGCCGCGATCGCGGTGCTGTTCGTGTTCCAGTTCATGTACCAGGTCAAGCGCGCGCAGATCGATCCCCTGATCATGGGCTGGATCACGCTGGCGAACTGGGGATTGCTGGTGCATTTCCTGCGCGGACCGGATTGGCGCAAATACTGGCTCGGCTGTTTCGCGGCCGGCGTCGGCGTCATCACGAAAGGCGTCGGCATCCTCGCGCTCCTGATGTTCGTGCCTTATCTCTTCGCGCGCTGGCGCGGATGGGGCGGCGTGACGCGCACGTCGCATTCGGCGCTGAAATGGCTCGGTGGAATCGCCGCGTTCCTCGCGCCGATCCTTGCGTGGGGCATTGCCGTGCTCGTGGTCGCGAAAGCGCGCGGCGCACCCGAGTATCAGGCGTACGTCGACGATCTCTTCTTCCGCCAGACGGCGGGGCGCTACGCGGGATCGTGGTCGCATCCGCAGCCGTTCTACTACTACCTGCCGATCGTGCTGTTCAACTGGTTCCCGATGTCGCTCGCGTACATCGGCGCGGCGCCGCGATGGTGGCGCGATCTCAAGGCGCGCGAGCCGCGCATCCTGCTGCCGCTCGCGTGGACGCTGCTGATCCTCGTGTTCTTCTCGATTCCGGTCGGCAAGCGCGACGTCTACCTGATGCCGGCGATTCCGATGGTCGCGCTCGCGATGGCGCCGTATCTCGAAGAGATGTCCGCGACTCGCTGGCTGCGCAATGCGTCGTTCTGGATCGCACTTCTCGGCGGCATCGCGATCCTCGGCGCCGGGCTCTGGGCCGCATTCGGCCATTCGGCGAAGGTCGAGAGCTTCATCGTGCAGCGCGAGCTCGAGGATCTCGGTCACATGGTGTTCGGCATGGTCGTCGTCATCGGCGTCGCGTTCATTGCGGCCGCCGCATGGTTCCGTCCGAGGCGCGGCATCCATGCATTGCTCGCGGGAATCGCGGCGCTGTGGCTGGTCTGGAGCTTCTGGTCGTATCCGTTGCTCAACGATTCGAGCTCGGCGAAAGGCGTGATGCACAAGGCGCGCGAGCTTGCCGGTCCCGATGTCGAGATCGGGCTCGTCGCATGGAAGGAGCAGAACCTCCTGATGGCCGACGGGCCCGTGCGCGATTTCGGATTCCTCAATCCCTGGGACAAGCAGCTCGCCGAGGCGATGGCGTGGCAGGCCGCGGATCCAGCGCATCGGCCGATCTTCATTCTCGACGAGGCGATGGGAGCGTGCATCGACCGCGCGAAGGCGACGCGCGTCGGGCACGCGAATCGTCGCGAATGGTGGCTCGTGCCGCACGCGGCGATCATCGACGGCTGCGTGCCCGATGCGGGCATCGACGAGAAGCAGGACAAGGAAAACGCACCGGAGCCCTGACTGGTTTTCCCCGCTTCCGCTTGCGGGAGAGGAAAGCCGGCCATCCGCCGGTGCGGGAAACCGCGGTGCTTCAGTCTTCGTTCCCGACGGGAACGAGTTCCTTCACCTGCTCGACCATGCGCTTCAGGAGCCGCTTCGCGCGATACCGATTGATCGTGCGGCTCATGGACGAAACCGGGATCGCATGCTTCTCGCCGAATCCGTCGATCATCACGAGCCGGGGCCCGCCGCGCGAGTCGCTGCCGTAGACGACGTTCCACGCGTGCATGTCGCCGACGATCACGTTTGCCGCGAGGAGATCGGCCGAGAACTTCGCGAGCGAGGCGTCGAGCTCGGGAGTGAATCCGCGTTTCGCGTAGACCGCCGCAAGCGTCGGCGCGAGCGCGCCGGTCGCATCGACGACTTTCTCCGAGACGAGCCCGAGCCCGAGATCGGTGTCGACGATGCCGAGCATGCGCGCGATCGGCACGTCGATTTCCGGCGAGCGCGCGCGCGCGGCGACGAATTCCTTGAGCTCGCGCAGGTACTGCACGTAATGCCGCGCGCGCGGCAGCCGTTTCG
>DASZYR010000122.1:0-2953 GCA_035545255.1 Rhodanobacteraceae bacterium | reverse complement strand
TCATCGACGGCAATCTCTCGCTGGCCTCGGGCAAAAGCCGCGTCGACGTCGAAGGCCGCGGCGGCGCCGACAAGACCGATGCGACGATCAGGGTTGCGATCGCCTCGCTCGCGGACTGGCTCCCCGACACCGGCGGCAGCTTGAATGGCGATTTCCGCGTCCGGGGCCAATGGCCGAAACTTGCGATCGACGGAACCGCGCACGGTGCGGGCCTCGCATCGGGCTCGGCGCGGATCGGCGCGCTCGATCTGACCGCGAACGTCTCCGAACTTCAGCCGCCGCAAGGCACCTTGACGCTGCGCGCGCAGAAGGTCGACGCGGGCGGCGTCTCGTTCGAGACGCTCGACGTCGATGGCGGCGGCAGCGAGCGATCGCATCAGCTGAAGATCGACGCGAAAGGAACGCCGCTTACGCTCGCCGTCGCGCTGACCGGCAGTTCCGGCGACGGCGGCACCTGGAAAGGCACGCTCGGCACGCTCGACGTCGCGGTCAAGGATGCGCCGAGGCTCGCGCTCGAGGCGCCCGCGCAACTCGCGTGGAACGGCAAAGCATTCAGCGCGACGGACATCTGCCTCGCCGGCGAAGGACCAAAGCTCTGCGTCGCCGGCGACAGCGGCAACGATGGCGCGCTCGCCGCGCGCTATCGCATCGAAGAGCTGCCGCTCGCGCTCGTCATGAAGCTCGCGCAACCCGATGCGCCGCTGCGCGTCGAAGGAACGATCGGCGGCAGCGGCGACATCCGGCGCACTGCGAGCGGCGAGATCGACGGCCATGCTTCGCTCGCTTCCGACAAGGGCAGCATCGCGTATCCGGACAACGCGAACCAGCCGCTGCTCGCGTATACCGGTCTTGCGCTCGACGCGAACCTCGCGCCGAAGTCGGCGCGCGCCACGCTCAAGGCTTCGCTCGATCACGACGGCAAGCTCGACGGCCACGTCACGCTCGACGGCACGCCCGGCTCGCCGCTCGCCATGTCCGGCCGCGTCGATGCGACGCTCAACAGCCTCGCGTTCGTCGAGCTTCTGACGACCGAAGTCGCGAACACGAAAGGCCGTGTCGAGGCGCACTACACGTTCGGCGGCACGACCGCGGCACCCGCGCTTGCCGGCGAGCTGTCGCTGAAGGAGTTCGCGACGGAAGTTCCCGAAGCCGGCCTCAAGCTGCACGACGGCGAGATCCGCGTGCGCGCTGCGGACAGCGAGCATTTCGCACTCGACGGCACACTGAAGTCGGGCGACGGCACGCTGACCCTCTCGGGCTCCGGCGGGATCGGCCCGACCGCGCCGGCGAACGCGACGATCAAGGGCGAGAATTTCCTCGCCGCCGACATCCCGGCCGCGCGCGTGCTGATCTCTCCGGACATCCGCATCGAGCGCAGCGAGAAGAACATCCAGGTCGGCGGCAGCCTGACGATTCCGAAAGCGAACGTCGATCTCGGCAAGCTGCCGGGGGGCGGCGCGAGCAAGGCTTCGCCGGACGTCGTCGTCGTCGACGCCGAGAAACCCGCGCCAGGCAATCCGCTGCCGGTCGTCGTCGCGGTCACGATCAAGCTCGGCGACGACGTCAAGCTCGCCGGATTCGGACTCGACGGCTCGATCGGCGGGCAGCTCTCCGTCGACCAGCGTCCGGGACGCACTCCGACCGGAACCGGCACGCTCAACGTCGGCGGCACGTACAAGGCCTATGGCCAGGATCTCAAGATCGAGAGCGGCCGCCTTCTCTTCACCGGCACGTCGCTCGACAACCCAGGCCTCGACATCCGCGCCGTGCGCTCGATCGTCGGACCTTCCGGCGCCGATCTCGGCGACGTCATCAAGGCCGGCCTGCAAGTGCGCGGCACCGCGCTCGTGCCGGTTCTGACCGTGTTCTCCGAGCCCGCGATGGAGCAATCCGAAGCGCTTTCGTATCTCATCACCGGCAAGCCGCTTTCCGGGCTCAAGAGCGGCGAAGGCGACATGCTCGGCAGCGCCGCACGCGCGCTCGGCAGCGCGACCGGCGACCTGCTCGCGAAAGGGATCGGCGCGCGCACCGGCCTCGACGCCGGCGTCTCGGACTCGACCGCGCTCGGCGGCGCGGCGTTCACGGTCGGCAAATATCTCTCGCCGAAGCTCTATCTCAGCTACGGCGTCGGCCTCTTCACGCCGGGCGAAGTCGTCAGCCTCAAATATCTTTTCAGCCGACGCTGGAACTTCGAAGCGCAGAACGCGACGACCGGGAATCGGGCCGGCATCAATTATCGGTGGGAGAAGTAATTTTTTCTCTTTCTTCTTTATTTCGGATTGCGTTTACTGCTCCTCCCCGCTCGAGGAGTGAGATGGCAGTCCGAATCTTTTCCTTCTCCCGCTTTGCGAACACGTCGGATCTTTCCCCTCTCCCGCTTGCGGGAGAGGGCAGGGTGAGGGCATGGGTGGTTCGCCGTTTCGCGTTGCAGCTCTTTTGGTCTTTCGATCTTCAGCGCTGACGCGAAAACCGACTCACATCCCTGTGGGTCTTGCCGGCCATCCTGGCCGGCGCGCCACTTTCTCTGCTCGCCCAGAGAAAGTTGCCAACGAGAGGGCGCGATCCCTCTCGCCGCCTGCTTGCAGAGCACGCGGCTTTCCCGTCCACCCTTCGCCGCGGCACAGAAGGGTTTGAGAGCAAGAGCAAAGCAAAGGCGCTGGGTCCCCGCTTGCGCGGGGACGACGAGATCTTTTTCGCTTCTCGCTTCTCTGCTTTTGCTTCCCGGGTCCCACTCGGCCGCGGCGAGGGCGCGGAGGAAACAGCCCGCAGGGGCGCGCGCACGATGCGCGCGCGTTCGCTGTCAGGCCACGGATGGCCTGTCAGCGAACCTCCGTAGCGTCCTCGCGAAGTCACGCGGGCGTAGACCGCGTGACCGCGGCCGTGTGGGTCGCCTCTCTTTGGTTACTTTCTCTGGCGAGACAGAGAAAGTAACTCGTCCGCCTGGACGGCGGAC
>DASZYR010000121.1:0-6672 GCA_035545255.1 Rhodanobacteraceae bacterium | reverse complement strand
GTTCCCGTTCTGGGTCGCGTTCGCGTGGGTTTACGAATTCACGCCCGAAGGCCTCAAGCGCGAGAGCGAGGTCGCGCCCGGCGACTCCATCGCCCATTCCACCGGCCGCAAGCTGGATTTCATCATCATCGGCGTGCTGGCATTCGCGGTGGTGCTGCTGCTCACCAATACTTTCGTGCTGCGGCGCGACGCCACCAGCATCGCCGATGCCGCCGTGATGGCGAAGTTGCCGGAGAAATCGGTGGCGGTGCTGCCCTTCGCCAACGAAAGCGGCGATCCGAAGCAGGCGTATTTTTCCGATGGCCTGTCCGAAGAGCTGATCACGGCGCTGACCCAGCTCGCCGATCTCAAAGTGATCGGCAAGTATTCGAGCTTCAAGTTCCGCGATTCGAAGGACAGTCCGGCACAGATCGGCGCGGCGCTCGGCGTTGCGAACCTCGTCACCGGCTCGGTGCGCCAGCAGGGCGACGTGTTGCGGATCACGGCGAGCCTGATCCGCGCCAGCAACGGCAGCGCGTTGTGGTCGCAGGCCTACGACCGGCCGCTGAAGGATGTGTTCGCGATCCAGAGCGAGATCGGCAGGGCGGTGGCGAATGCGCTGAAGATCAAGCTGCTCGGCGCCTCGCTGGAAGACCGGCAGAAGCCGCCCAGCGGCAATGTCGAGGCGTATCAGTTGATGCTGCAAGGCCGCGCGCAGGCGCGGCGCCAGACCCGGGTGGATTTCGAGCAGGGCATCGCGCTGGTGGAACACGCCGTGCAACTCGATCCGGATTACGCCTACGCCTGGGCGGTATTGGCTCAATCCCGGATGGCCTATGCCGTCTTTCAGCTCGGCGGCGAAGAACGGCGGCGAATGCTGGCCGATGCCCGGAAGGCGATGAATCGCGCGGTCGCGCTGGCGCCGGACACGGCTTTCGTGCACAGGACCCGTGCCAATTTCCTCGATCACGTGGAGCACGATCCGGCCGGGGCGCTGGCGGAGTCGCGCAAGGCGCTCGCGTTGGCGCCGAACGACAGCGTGACGACAATGTGGGTCGCCAACGCATCGGCACATGCCGGCCAGCCGGAGGCGGCGTTGCCGCTGTTCCACAAAGCCATCGCCGGCGATCCGCTGCGCGCCGACTTTTATTCGCTGCTGGGCGCCGCCCTGCAGCAACTTGGGCAGTTCGCCGGTGCGGACGAGGCCATGCGCAAGGCGGTCAGCCTGGAAACGGACAATCCCGGCAACCATGCGTTGCTGGCAGCCGCGTTGACGGCACACGGCGACTTCGCCGGCGCCGAGCAATCTGTGCGCAAGGCGGTGGCGATGGCGCCCGACGATCCCACCAACCATCTGCAACTCGCTTTGACGCTGGATGCCGACGGCCGGCTTGCAGATGCGGAGACAGCGGCACGCAAGGCCTTGGCGCTGGATCCGGGATTTCCCGGCTTGCATGCCGGGCTCTCCGCCTTCGCCATCGAACACGGCGATGCATCCGTCGCGTTGCGCGAAGCCGAACGGGAAACCGATCCCGACCAGAAAGCGGCGGCACTGGCGCTCGCGAAACAACTGGGCAGCGATCGCGCCGCCGCCGATGCGGCGCTCAAGACTTACATCGACCAGTACGGCAAGACCGCGCCGTACGCCGTCGCCCAGATGTACGCCGTGCGCCGGCAGCCGGACGAGATGTTCGAATGGCTGGAACGCGGTGCGGCGCAGTACGACCTCACGATGATGCTCACCCTGTATGGCGATCCGCTCCTGCGGCCATATCGCGGTGATCCGCGCTTCGCGGCGTTCTGCAAACAGGTGGGCCTTCCCGCCCCGGTCGCAACCGATCCGGTGAATGCGTCGCATCCGGAGACGAAGGCGAACGCGGCGGGCACGCAATGAGTCTTCTCGCCGAACTCAAGCGCCGCAACGTTGTGCGCGCGGGCGCCCTTTACGTCGGCGCGGTGTGGGCGCTGGCGCAGGGCTTCGCGCAATTGAGTTCCGCCATCGGCTTGCCGGACGCCGGGAGGCGCGCCGGTTTCTGATCGCAGCCTGCATCGGGTTCCGTTCCGGATCGCGTTCGCATGGCTTTACGAGTGGACGCCGCAAGGTGAAGCGCGAAAGCGAAATCGCGACAGGTGCGGCGACAAGGGCCAGCACAGAATTGTTGCGAGCTGGAATCCTGCAAGTCCTGCGCTCCCACGCCACCGCGGTCGACCTCGCGTAGCGCGAAACCTCGCCGCTCTGGCGCACCTTCGCGCTGACGCTCGCGCATTTTCCCACGGCGATGCCGCCGAAGCCGATGCGGAGCTGAAGCAACTGATCGACCAGTACGCGGACAGCGGCGCATTCCAGATCGGCTTGCCGGCGTCCGCCGACGCGAAGGCGATGCCCTGAACACCGCAGAGCTTGCCGCGTGACCGAATCGAAGTGCCAGGCGAGAAGCCCCTCGACGGCAAATCGCATGCGGTGCATTCGCATCGCGCTTGCGTCATCGGCCCGTCGCGCCGCCGGGCTCGGCGGCGCTCGCCCTCGAGCGGTCAGGTGCGCGCGCGATCCTCGTCGCCGAGAAGCTCGGCGACGGCCGCGAGGTTCGCGCGCCGCATCGGTTTCTCGTCGATGCGGTCCAGCGGCGCCTGACGGAGGCGGTCGTACGGCAGCACGGTGACATCGATCGCGCTGTCGCCCGCGCCGAAGACGAACACGGGCACGTCGGCCGTCATGTCGCGCTCGAGGCGGAGGCGCCGCGTGCGCTCCTCGTACGGGATGCCTTTCTCCTGCAGGAACATCGCGACGCGATCGGCGCCGTCGTCGTGCAGGTGCAGGCAGACGGCGGAATGCTCGTCGGCGGTGCCTTCGAGCACGGGGCCGACGAGACGCGGCTCGAATTCCGAGAAGAACTTCATCGCTTCGAACGCGGTTTCGCGAAGGCGATGCAGCGTCCCGGGCTGATCGGCGCGAAACAGGCGCTGATGCTCTCGCAATGCGTCCTCGATCTCGCCGTTCTTCGGCAGGCTTGCGTCGTCGAAGATGCCGAGCCGCTGCGCGGCCTTCTGCTTCGCCTGCCGATAGTCGCGCAGGCCGCCTTCGGCGATCAGGCGCGCCGCTTCGACGGCGATGCGCCGGCGCTGTTCGGTCGTCCGGTTCTGCGCATGGCGGATGTGGTCGTGGCGGGTGGGCATGATCGAGGAGCCGGGCTTCGGGATTCGATTCGGGATGGATTCGACTTCGTCCCGAATGCCAATCCCGGATCCCGGCTCTTGTATCAGAACACGTCGTACGCTTCGCGCTGCTCGCCCTGCTGCTGTTCCTGCGGCGGCTGCGCTTCGAGACGCGCGACGTCCTCGGTCTTCAGCACTTCGAGGATCGCGCCGGGATCGCCGGCGGCCGCGAGCGCGCCCGATGCCGGATCGATGCGCACCTTGCTGATGCCGGGCGGCATGTCGAAGGGCTGCTCGGGAACATCCTTGAGCGCGACGCGCATGAAGTCGATCCAGATCGGCAGCGCGGCCTTCGCGCCGAACTCGCCGCGGCCGAGCGAGCCGAAATCGTCGAAGCCGACCCAGCAGCTGGCGACGAGCTTCGCGTCGAAGCCGGTGAACCAGGCGTCGCGATGGTCGTTCGTCGAGCCGGTCTTGCCGGCAAGGTCGTTGCGCTTGAGCACCATCGCGGCCGAGCCGGTGCCGCGGCGGATGACGTCGCGCATCAGCGACGTGACGAGATACGCGTTGCGTGCGTCGATGACGCGCGGCGCGAGATGCGGCTGGCCCGGCGCCGGCGTCGCGGCGGCCTTCGCCGTGCCGATCGGATTCAGCGATGTCGCGGCTGCCGTGGCGGGCGGCGCGCCGGCGCCGCCGTTGTCGCTGCAATCCGCGCAGGCGATCGCAGGATTCGCCTGGTAGACGACGTTTCCGTCGCGATCGTCGATCTCGCGCACGAAGTACGGATCGACCAGGAATCCGCCGTTCGCGAACACCGCGTAGCCGCGCGCCATCGAGAGCGGCGACACCGACGCGGTGCCGAGCGCCATCGAGAGGTTCTCCGGAATCTGGTCCGGCGCGAATCCGAAGCGCGTGATGTATTCGCGCGCGTAATGGAGGCCGATCGCATCGAGCACGCGCACCGAGACGAGATTCACCGATTTGACGAGTGCCTCCCGAAGGCGGATCGGTCCCTGGAACGTGTCGTCGTCGTTCTTTGGCGTCCAGAGGCCGTTCGGCTTCGAGGGATCGGGAAACACCAGCGGCGCGTCGTTGACGACCGAAGCCGGCGTGAAGCCGTGCTCGAACGCGGCGGAATAGAGGAACGGCTTGAAGCCCGAACCCGGCGAGCGGTTCGATTGCGTGACGCGGTTGAACTTCGAGCGCAGGAAGCTGAAGCCGCCGACGAGCGTCTCGATCGCGCCGTCGTGCGGATCGATCGCGACGATCGCGGCTTCGGCGGCGGGAACCTGAGCGAGCGTCCAGGGCGGCGGAGCCTTCTCGGCCTTCTCCGCTTTCTTGTCCTTGTCGCCTTTCTTCGCTCCGGCGTCGTCGGCGTCGTCCGGTTTTTCGTTGTGCACGAGGCGGATGATGTCGCCGCGCTTCAGCACGTCGGCGACGTGCTTGGGTGCCGCGCCGCGGCGATCCTCGTCGATGTGCGGACGCGCCCAGTCGACGGCGGAGAGATCGAGCGTCACGGCCTTGCCGTCCGACAGGTAGACGTTCGCGGCCTCCGCGTCGACCTGCGTCACGATGCCCGGGACGAGCCCGGCGACCGGCCGGTAGTCGAGCAGCGCCTTGTCCCAGTCGGCCGCTGCCGCGGCTGCGGGAAGATCCACGTGCGCTTCGGCGCCGCGATAGCCGTGGCGCTGGTCGTAGACCATGAGATCGTGGCGGAGCGCGGCGTTCGCGGCTTCCTGCCGCGCCGAGTCGATCGTCGTCTTGACGACGTAGCCGTCGGTCAGCGCGGTGTTGCCGAGCCGCTCCATCGCCTCCTGGCGCACCATCTCGGCGAGATACGGCGCGTCGACCTCGACAGGCGGCTCGTGCGGATAGGCCCCATCCGGCGACTTGACCGCCGCGTCGTAGGTCGCCTGGTCGATGAAATGGTTGTCGAGCATGCGCCCCAGCACGTAGTTGCGCCGCTCGATCGCGCGCGGTGGATTGCTGATCGGGTTGCCGGTCGACGGGAATTTCGGCAGCGAGGCCAGCATCGCGCACTCGGGAATCGAGAGATCGGCGAGCGTCTTGCCGTAGTAGAACTCCGCGGCCGCGGCGACGCCGTACGAGCGATGGCCGAGGAAGATCTTGTTGAGATAGAGCTCGAGGATCTCGTCCTTCGTGAGCGCGTTCTCGATGCGGAACGCGAGGAAGATCTCGGAGAGCTTGCGCGTGTAGCTGACTTCCGGGCTGAGGAAGAAATTCCGCGCGACCTGCTGCGTGATCGTCGAGCCGCCGGCGACGTGCTTGGAACCCGTGGTGATGACGAGCCAGACCGCGCGGAAGATGCCCCCGACGTCGATGCCGCTGTGCGTGTAGAAATCGGCGTCCTCGGCGGCGAGGAAAGCCTGCTTCAGCCGCTCGGGCACGTCCTGGATGCGGGTCGGGGTACGCTTGGTCTCGCCGAAGGCGGCGATGAGCTTGCCGTCCGAAGCGTAGACCCGCAGGGGGACCTGCAGGCGGACGTCCTTCAGCGTCTCGACCGAGGGCAGGCGGGGTGCGATCAGCCAGTATGCGGTGCCGAGCGCGAGGGCGCCGGCGAGGGCGCCCGCGAGCGCCAGGTAGAGCGCGTAGCGCAATAATCGGAGCAGTATTCTCATCTTGCGGGCGGGACTTGTGATGCTAGTCAAAGTAAACGCGACAACTAACGGAGTATAGATCGCTGGCACGCCAGCGGACATCGCGGCGGGGCGCTCGCAGGGGTTTTGTCCGAACTAAGTCATCGAAAGGTCAGCGATTTGCCCTGCGTGGCAGCGGGGTGTTGATAAATCGTTAAAGTTTGGATTTAATGTACTGGCGCATCTTTCGCTCGTAAGAGCGCGTGGGAAGGGGAAAAAGTGTGGGCCTGTTCACACCTAAAGCGCCGCCGCTGATCGGCGTCGATATCAGCTCGACTGCAGTCAAGCTGTTGCAACTGGGGCAGGTCGGTGGCCGTTACCGCGTCGAGCACTACGCGGTCGAGCCGCTTCCGCCGAACGCCGTCGTCGAGAAGAACATCGTAGAAGTCGAAGCGGTCGGCGAGGCGATCCGGCGCGCGTTCAACCGCTCCGGTGCCCGCACGAAGACCGCCGCCGCCGCCGTGGCGGGTTCGGCCGTCATCACCAAGATCATCCCGATGCCCGCCGACCTCACCGAAGAGGACATGGAGGCGCAGATCCAGCTCGAGGCGAACCAGTACATCCCGTATCCGATCGAGGAAGTCAGCCTCGATTTCGAAGTGCTGGGTCCGGTCAAGGACAACCCGGACATGGTCAACGTGCTGCTCGCGGCCTCGCGCACCGAGAACGTCGATCTTCGCGTCGCGGCGCTCGATCTCGGCGGGCTCGGCACGAAGGTCGTCGACGTCGAGGCGTTCGCGATGGAGAACGCGTTCAAGCTCATCGCGGACCAGCTCGCGGTGCCGAAAGACGCGGTCGTCGCGGTCGTCGACGTCGGCGCGACGATGACGACGCTGATCGTGCTGAAAGGCCAGCGCACGATCTATTCGCGCGAGCAGGTGTT
>DASZYR010000120.1:0-2992 GCA_035545255.1 Rhodanobacteraceae bacterium | reverse complement strand
CCGCCGGTGCGCCGGTGGATTGCGCCGCATACAGCACGTCCGCGTCGACCGGATCGCAGGCGAGATCGGCGACCTGCTCGCCGCTCCAGCCGGTCGAGGTCCAGCTGCCGCCGCCGTCTTCGGTGTGATAGATCGTGCCGTGACCGTCCGACGATACGGCCGACATGAAGATCGTCGAGGTGTCGGCGGGCGAAGTGCACAGGCGCGGAATGCGCGTGAAGCCGGGAAGTCCGTTCAACGCGAGATTCCACGTCGCGCCTCCGTCGACCGAGTTCAGCGCGCCGCCCTGCTGCGGATCGGTGCTGCCGTCGTACGAGGCGACCATGTTCTGGTCGGTGCCGTCCTCGACGATCTCGATGTCGGTGACGAAATCGAAATCCTCGCCGGCGTACACCTTGTCCCAGGTCGTGCCCGCGTCCGTCGAGCGCCAGACCGTCATCGCGAATCCGGCGACGCCGAAATCGGAACCGCCGAGCAGGATCAGGTTCGGATCGTTGTTGCTGAAACGCATCGAGGCAAGATCGGATTCGTAGAGATCGCCCTGATCGGGGCCGAGGCCCGTCCACGTGCCGTCCGGCTCGCGGCGGTACAAGCCTTCGGCCGCGATGCTCGACGGACCGCTGGAAATCGCATACAGCGTGCCGTCGGGCGCGAAGCCGACCTTGCTGTAGCGCGTCGGCGGAACGGCCTCGATGGTCCACGTCGCGCCGCCGTCGGCCGAGCTGATCACGCCGCCCGAATTGTTGCCCTGGAACGCCACCGCGATTTGCTGCGGATCGGTCGGGCTCGCCGCGATCGAGAAGAGCGGCAATTCGGAGATTCCGTTCGAAGCCGCCTCGAACGTGTCGCCGCCATCGGTCGACTTGAACGCCGCGAGCGACGTCGTGCCGCTGAAGAGATCGGTCGAGCTGCCGGGCACGAAGCGGATCGACTGCGTCGCGAGCGCGCCCGTGCCGCCGATGCCGATGTCCCACGTCGCGCCGCCGTCGGTCGTGCGATTGATGCCGGCGCCGTCGGTCGAGACCAGGATCGTCTGCGAATCGTTCGGATCGACCGCGATGTCGGTGACGACGAGGAGCGGCCAGGTGCCGTCGTCAAGCTCGTTCCAGGTCACGCCGAGATCGGGCGAGCTCCAGAGCCCGACGTACTGCGAGCCGAACAGCTGTCCGCCGCCGACGAGAAGGCGCGTGCCGTCGTAAACGACGGCGTTGATCGGATTCGCCGGCAGTCCGTCGGAGCGGTTGTTCCAGCTGGTGCCGCCGTCGGTCGTGACCCAGACCTCGCCGCCGCCGAAATCGCCGTGGAACACCGCGATCACGGTGTCGGAATCGCCGGGATCGATCGCGATGCCGGCGCCGATCATGGCTGCCGCGTGCGGCGGCGTCATGTCGCTCCAGGTCGCGCCGCCGTCGGTCGAGCGCATCAGGTTCACGGGCTGTCCGCCGCCGGCATCGGTGACGCCGACCCAGATCGTGTTCGCGTCCGACGGATCGATCGCGACGTCGAACGTCTCGTCGTTGAGCGGATCGACGCCGGTCAGCACGTGATGCGTCCAGCTCGCGCCGTCGTCGTCGCTGCTCCAGACCGCGTCCTGCGTCGCGGCCCACGCGGTACCGTCCGGCGCGAACTCGATGTCGTGCACGCTGATGCCGGCGAGGTCGGACACGGGCGTCCAGCTCGCGCCGTCGTCGGTCGAGCGGTACATCGTGCCGCCCCAGGTGCCGCCGGGCGCGACGCCGGCGAGCACGACGCCGGCCGCGGTCGGCGATGCGGCGACATCGGCGACATCGCCGCCGGGCGGACCGAGCGATGACCAGTCGGCCGCGCCGGCGGGCGATGCCGCGCGCGCAGCATTCGCCAGGAATCCGGTTGCGCGCGCGTGCGCGCCGCGCGCGTCGCTCAGCACGCCGTTCGCATCGAGCCGCGATGCGTGCGGCGTCCATGCCGGGAACGACGGCGCTGCCGAAGCGGCAGCGTGGATGAATCCGAAGGAAACGAGAGCCAGCGACAGGCAACGCATGTTCATCAGGGAAATCCTCTGTCGGTGCGGGGAGGTCCGGCGGCGGCGCGCGATGCGGCGAGCGGCGCGCACGCTGCGGTCTGCGCAATGATGCGCGCCCGTTCGCGACAACGCACCCACTTCGTGTCACCGCGGCATTTACATTCGGCGATTCGTGACGAAGGCCACATTGGCGCAATGCGTCATCCGACGTGCGAACGCACTCCGCCGCGTGCATCGCGCGGCGCGACGGCCGCGCGATGCCGCGATCACTCCTCGGCGGCCTTCCGGCGCAAGCTGACTTCCTGCGGCGCCACGAGCGCGATCCCGGACGCGCGCAGGCGCGCGAGCAGATCGCGCAGGATCTCGCTGCGGATCGCGCCGGTCTGGCGCGGATTGTCGATGAACGCCGCGCCGACGAACACGAGCTTCGCGTTCTCGATGCCGTCGATCGTCACGCTCGGCGCGGGATTGTCCAGCACGCGTCCCGCGCCCGCGAACGCCGCGCGCATCTGCGCGAGCACCGCGTCGGCGTCGGTGTCGAGCGGCATCGGCAGGCGCACCAGCACGCGGCCTTGCGCGTTCGCGAGCGTCACGTTGCGGATCGTCTTCGTGATCAGCTCGGAATTCGGCACGATCATCGTCGAGCGGTCGCCCATCTGGATCTCGGTCGCGCGCACGTTGATGCGACGGATGTCGCCTTCGACGTCGCCGATCGCGATCCAGTCGCCGACCTTGACCGGCCGCTCGACGAGCAGGATCAATCCGGAGACGAAATTCTGCACGACGGCCTGCAGGCCGAAGCCGATGCCGACCGAGAGCGCGCTCGCGACCCAGGCGATGCGCTCGACCGAGATGCCGAGCGCCGACAGCGCGAGCGCGACGACGACGATGGCGCCCGCATAGCCGAGCAGCGTCGTCACCGAGCTTCGCATCGCGGGATCGAGCGACGTCGTCGGCAGATAGCGGTCGTGCAGCCAGCGCTTCAGCGCG
>DASZYR010000119.1:0-3741 GCA_035545255.1 Rhodanobacteraceae bacterium | reverse complement strand
TGACCGTCACCGGCGTGTCGGCTCCGAAAGCCTCGATCGCGTCGAGCGACGGCATGCCCTCGAACACCGGCGTGAATCCGGCGGCCGGGCGCAGCGTGAGGCTCTTGGCGAAAATCTCGACGGATTCGGCGATCGGACCATCGGTCGCGACCTCCAGGGTGTCGCCGTCCGCGGCGCTCTCGATGCAATCCTGCAAGGTCGTGTTGCACGGAGCCGGGCCGGGCCAGGTCAGTGCGCTCGCCGCCACGGGCATCGCGGCGACGATCGCCGCAACAGCCAGTCGCTGCGGCCGGCGGGCGGAGAGGCACGAACGGACGATACGGTGCATGACGCGGCTCCTGCCGAGTGGACGCTTCGTACAACGCCCTGCCGCGCGAAAGTTGGACATGTCGCGTCGCGAGGCGTCGCTGAACGGTGCGGTCCTGAGGCGAATGCGGCTCGCGGGCCGGATGCACGCGCGCTAACCTTTCCGCATGGCATCGGAAACCCAGGCCTTCGGCGAATTCCGCTTCGTGCGCTCCGCGCGCGAGCTCTGGCGCGGCGCAAAGCGCGTCGAGCTGCCGCGCCGCACGTTCGAATGCCTCGACTACCTCATCGCGAACCGCGAGCGCGCGGTCGGACGTGACGAGCTTGTCGCCGCGATCTTCGGCCGTCCGGACGTCTCCGACGCGCAGCTCGGCCAGATCGTGCTGCGCACGCGCCGCGCGGTCGGCGACGACGGCAATACGCAGCAGGCGATCCGCACGATTCCGGGTTTCGGATACCGCTGGGTCGCCGAGGTCAGCTCGGACGACGAAGGCGACGCGCCGGTCGAGCGCGTCCCGCCATCGCTCCGCATCGACGCGGCCTCGCGCGCTCCGGTGCCGGCCGCTTCGCCGTCGAGTGACTTGCCGCCGAGTGATTCGCGCCGGACAGATCCGCGTCGTGCCGGTTCGCCCCGGGCCGGCGAGCACCGGACGGATCCACGTCGCGCAATACCGCGCCGCGTCGCCATCGCCCTGCTCGTCGTCGCCGTTGCGGCGCTGGCCGGCGCTGCGGCCTTGCGGCATCGCGGCGACGCGCCGTCGTCGGCGAACGCGATCGCCGCGAACGACAGTCTCGTCGTGCTGCCGATCGAGGTCGACGGCTTGCGCGAGGACGGATGGGTGCGCCTCGGGGCGATGGATCTCGTCGCCGATCGCCTGCGCGAAGCCGGCATGCGCGTGCCGCCCAGCGAGAGCGTGCTGACGATGCTGCGCGAAGCGCCGGACGCGTCCGGCAAGACCGACGCGCGCCGCGTGCGCGAGATCGCGCGCGCGAGCCTCGCGGTGCACGGCAAGGCGACGCGCGATGCGAGCGGCTGGACCGTGCGGCTCGCCGCGCAGCCGGCAGACGGCATCGAGGTGCCGGTCGAATTCGCCGATCGCGATCCGGTTCGCGCGGCGCGTGGCGCGACCGATCTCCTGCTTGCCGCGCTCGGGCATACGCTGCCGCCGGAAGCCGAACGCGAGACGGCTTTCGACGAGACCCTGCAACGCGCGCGCGCCGCGATGCTCGCGAACGAGCTCGATACCGCGCGCGCGATCCTCAATGCTTCGCCCGAGCTCGCGCGCGCGCCGGCCGAGCTCGACTATCGCCTCGCGCTGGTCGATTTCCGCGAAGGCCGGCTCGATCGCGCCGACGCGACGCTGACGCACGTGCTCGACGAGCCAGCCGCAAAGGCCGATCCGCTGTTTCGCGCGCGCGTCTTGAGTGCGCGCGGCGCGACGCGCATCCGGCGCGGGACGTTCGCCGACGGCGGCCGCGATTACGAGGCCGCGCTCGCGCTGCTGCCGACCGGCCGCATGCCGCTCGAGCGCGGCACGGCGCTGGTTGGCCGCGGCAACGCGCGTGTCGCCGCGCACCGCTTCGACGAAGCGCTCGCCGACTTCGGCGCATCGCGCGTCGCGCTCGAAAGCGCCGGCGATGCGCTCGGCGTCGCGCGGGTCGACGCGAACCTCGGCATGCTGGAGCTCTATCGCGGCCGTCCTGCCGAGGCATCCGGCTATCTCGGCGGCGCTGCGGATCGCTTCCAGTCGTTCGGCGCGTTGCACGAGCTGCTGCTGACGCTGACCGGCATCGTCGACGCGCAGCTTTCGCTCTTGCAGCGCGACGATGCGTGGAAAACCGTCGAGCGCGGCTGGGCGCTGCGCGATCGCATCACCGATCCCGACCAGCGCATCGATCTCGCGCTGAATCGCGCGCAGGTGCTGCTCGGTTTCGGACGCTATCAGGAAGCCGAAGTGCTGCTGAATCGCGTCGGCGCGAAGCTGCCTTCGCAGAACGGCGTGCTGACTGCGCGCGCGCGTGCGCTCATCGCCGATCTCGCCGCGCGTCAGCAGCGCTGGCGCCACGCGGCCGACGCCGCGGGCAAGGCACTCGCGGACTGGCCCGAGGCCGGGGCCGACGCCGATCGCGCGCCGCTCGTCCTGATCCGCCAGCGAGCGCTGCTCGCGCTCGACGAGAAAGAGGCAGCAGGTGCGCTCATCGACCGGACGCGAGAAGTGCCTGACGAGCCGTCGAGCCTGCCGGGCAGCGTCGCCGACGCGATCGCGATGGCCGAGTGGTCTTTGGCGCAAGACGACACCGTGCGCGCCGCTCACTGGTTCCGCTACGCAGCCGCGAGCGCCGACCGGCGCGGCGTGCCGGCCGAGATCGTCGGCGTCGCCGTCGCGTACGCTCCGGTGCTGCTCGATGGCGGCCGCGCCGAAGAAGCGGCGACGTTGATCGGCCGCGTCGCTTCATGGAGCGCTCGCGACTTCGATTGCGCGCTGCTGCAGCTCCGGCTGTTCCATGCGCTCGACCAGCGCGAGCCGTGGTTCAACGCGCTGCGTCAGGCGCAGGCGCTGGCCGGCGAGCGCGAGATTCCGCAATCGCTGCTGACGCTGCCGGAGCTCGGTCAGGGTCGCGTGCTCCGGTTGACCGGCACCTGACGAGCGTGATCGACGCGCGCGCCTCGAACGGCGCTTGCACGCGTTCCGAGGAGATTTGTAGAACGATTGGAACGAGCTTGGAATGCGTCGCCTCGGGTGCGGATCGACACTCGGCTGCGAACGCGCGGCCCGTCGCCGCGCCGCACGAGGGAATCCGATGCCACGCCCTGCCTCTTCGCTGCCCCGCGCGCTGCTGATCGCATCGGCCGCTGCGCTTGCCTCGCCCGCGCTCGCGATCACGGTCGAGCTGACCGAGCTGCCCGTGCCCGACGGATTCCCGACCGCGGGCGTCGCGGGCCTCGCGAACGACGGCACCGTCGTCGGCACGGCATGGCCCGACGGCGCGATCGTGCGCTGGTCGCCGCAAGGCACGCCCGAAGTGCTCGGTGGCGGTCTCACGTATACGCTCGAGAACGTCATGCCGCTGATCTCGAAGGACGGCAGCGTCATCGCGACGACCGGCTACTTCGACATCGGCGGCGGCAACCTCCGCGCTTCGCCGGAAACGTGGATCTCGGGCACGGACTGGGCGCCGCTGCCGGGCCTGACGCTTGGCGACGCCTCGCCTTATGGAATTTCGTACGACGGTTCCGTGCTCGTCGGCGGCGCGTCGCCGGCCGAAGGCAACGATCCGCAGCAGATTCCATGGATGTGGACCGCGGCGACCGGTCAGGTCGCGCTTGGCATGATCGACGGACAAACCTGGGGCGAGGCCTGGGCTGTCGGCGACGGCGGCCGCGTCGCGGCCGGCTTCTTCGGCAGCGATACGCGCTGGGGCGCGAAATGGGTC
>DASZYR010000118.1:0-4740 GCA_035545255.1 Rhodanobacteraceae bacterium | reverse complement strand
AACGGCGGCGAGATCTTCGCGCTCGACATGGGCGAGCCCGTGCGCATCCGCGATCTCGCCGAGCAGATGATCCGGCTCGCGGGAAAATCGTCCGAGGGCGAGATTCCGATCGTCTATACCGGTCTGCGGCCCGGCGAGAAGCTCTTCGAGGAATTGTTCCATCCGCTCGAGAACTACAGCGACACGACACACGCGAAGATCTTCCTCGCGCAGCCGCGCAGCATGTCGTGGAGCCTGCTGACGGCGCAGCTGAGACAGGCGAGCACTGCCGTGCGCGAATACGACGAGGATGTGCTCCGCCGCGTGCTCGATCAGCTGTTGCCCGAATTCGCGGCAGAGGAGGCCGTGTCCGCCGAAGTCATCCCGATCGACGGTGCGAGGGCGGGGTAGGGAACTTCGCGGGGAGCGGCACTTTTCGTTTCCAGGTCCAGAGATGCGAGACATCCAGGAGTTTTCATGAGTCGACCGCTGCGCAAGGTTGTCTTTCCCGTCGCCGGCCTCGGCACGCGCTTCCTGCCGGCGACCAAGGTCGTCGCGAAGGAGATGCTGCCGGTGCTCGACCGGCCGCTGATCCAGTACGCGGTCGACGAGGCCGTCGATGCGGGCGCCGACACGCTGGTCTTCGTCACGAACCGGTACAAGCACGCGATCGCGGACTATTTCGACAAAGCCTACGAGCTTGAAGCGAAGCTCGCCGAGGCGGGCAAGGACGCGCTGCTTGGTCTCGTCAAGGGCACGCTGCCGCGCGGAGTGCGCTGCGTGTTCGTGACGCAGCCCGAAGCGCTCGGTCTCGGCCACGCGGTGCTCTGCGCGAAGCCCGTGGTCGGCGACGAGCCGTTCGGCGTGGTGCTTCCGGACGATCTGATCTGGAACGGCAAGGGGCCCGGCGCGCTGCGCCAGATGGCCGAAATCTCGGCGAAGGAAAACGCCGGCGTCATCGCGGTCGAGGAAGTGCCGCGCGAGGACACGAACAAGTACGGCATCGTCGACGCGACGCCGATTTCCGATCGTGCCGCGAAGATCAGGATGGTCGTCGAGAAGCCGAAGCCCGACGTCGCGCCGTCGAATCTCGCGATCGTCGGCCGCTACGTGCTGCCCGGGCGCATCTTCGAGCTGCTCGAGCGGACGACACCCGGCGCGGGCGGCGAGATCCAGCTCACCGACGCGATCGAGACGCTGCTGTCGGAGCAGTCCGTCCTCGCCTACCGTTTTGCCGGCACGCGCTTCGATTGCGGCAACAAGCTCGGCCTCGTGAAGGCAACGATCCACATGGCGCTCGAGGACCCGCAGATCGGCGCGGCGACGCGGGAGTTGATGAAAGGGAAGGGCTGAGGGGCGAAGGCCTGGGGTCGAGAAAAGCGGCATCTCGCGGGTGTTCGCCATCCGCCTATCCACCAGGACACGAGTTTTCCCAAGAGACATAACTCCCGATGACGACCCTTCGGCCCCCAGCCCCCGGCCCTCGGCCCTCCGATCTCAGCTACATCCTCAACCACCTCGGCGAAGACCGCGAACGCTACTTCGGCGCCGTCGCGCCGCCGATCATCCAGTCGTCGATTTTCGCGTTCCCGACCGTCGCGGCGATGCGCGAAGGCTTTCGCGACGAACTCGCGCATCACGTCTACACGCGCGGCAACAATCCGACCGTCGAGATCCTGCGCAGGAAAGTCGCCGCGCTCGAAGGCGCCGAGGATTGCCTCATGTTCGGCAGCGGCGCGGCGGCAATCTCGGCAGCCGTCGTCGCGAGTCTCGCCGCCGGCGATCATGCGATCTGCGTCGCGCGGCCATACAGCTGGACGCGCGCGGTGTTGCACAACCTGCTCGGGCGCTTCGGCGTGGCGACGACGTTCGTCGACGGGTCCGATGTCGCGAATTTCGAAGCCGCTCTGACGGAAAAGACGCGGCTCATCGTGCTCGAAAGCCCAAACTCGATGACGTTCGAGCAGCAGGATCTCGCCGCCGTCGCGGCGCTCGCGAAATCGCGCGGCATCCGCACGCTCTGCGACAACAGCCATGCGACGCCGCTGAACCAGTCGCCGCTCGCATTCGGCATCGACCTCGTCGCGCATTCGGCGACGAAATACCTCAACGGGCACAGCGACGTCGTCGCCGGCGCGCTGTGCGGCCGTCGCGAATTGATCGGCGACGTGTTCCACGGACCGTTCATGACGCTCGGCGCGCTGCTCGCGCCGCACGATGCGTGGCTGATGATCCGCGGCCTGCGCACGCTGCCGATCCGCATGCAGCGCATCGCAGCGACGACGGCCAGGGTCATCGAGTTTCTCGAAGCACACCCGAAAGTGCGCAAGGTTCATTCGCCGCGCGCGACCGGAAATCCGCAGCTGGGTCTTACCGCGCGCCAGCTTCGCGGTGCGAGCGGGCTCGTGACGATCGAACTCGATGCGCCGGACGTCGCGGCCGTCGAGCGGTTCTGCAACGCGCTGAAGCGCTTCCTGATGACGGTCTCGTGGGGCGGCTACGAATCGCTGCTGTTTCCGGTCGCCGCCGTGCATCCCGCCGACGCGCCGCTGCATCCGCCGGGCGCGCTGCCGCTCTCGCTCGTGCGGCTTTCGATCGGGCTCGAGGAGGCCGAAGTGCTGATCGGCGATCTCGAAGCGGCGTTCGCGAGGCTCTGACGCGCCGAGGAATCCGTGCTGCCGTCGCGTCCGCGAAGTGCCGGATCCGCCTGCCGTTTCCGGAAGCGCGCACGGCGCGCGGGCGAAACGGATTTCTCCTAGGGCGCGAAGCAACGCCAGCCCAGCACGCCGAACGCGAGCGACGCGATGACGAGCGCGATCGCTGCGACGCCGAGCAGACGTCCGAACGCGATCGCCTCGTTGCCGCTGCGGACCGGCGTGTCGCGCAAGACGCGCGCCGACGGCAGCGGCCAGCGGCGATGCGCGATGACGCGCCGGCCGAGTCGCGCCGCGCAGGCGGCGAGCACGAGCACGCACAGGCCGCATGCGATGCTGCTGATGCCGATCGTCCGGCGGATCGTATGCAGGAACGCATCCGCCGGCACCGTCTCGGCGGTTCGGTCGAGCCAATGGCGGAAGGCGATGAGGGCGAGAAGGGCGGCGAGCGCGGCCGCGCCGATGACGCGCAAGGCGACGCGGCGAAGCTGCGGGTCGGCGCGGTGGATCTCGGTCGTCATATCTTCCCCCCGGAGAACCGAGCATAGCCGCCGGACGGCAGAGGTGCGTCGCCGTCCGTCGCCGAATCGGGCCTCCGGTCACGGCTGCTATGCTGTCACGATGAAGACTTTCGGCATTCTGGCTTTGGCCGCGCTGCTGTCGGCATGCCACATGATGCGGGCCGAACCTTCGGCCACTCCCCCGGCTTCGCTCTCGCAACCTTCGGGCGCCGGCGTGTTCGACAATCACGAGCAGGTCTGGCAGGCCGGCGAGTCGCACGCGGTCGGCGTGCCGCACGTCGTCGTTTCGATCGAGCCTGCGCGCGAGGCGGAATGGTCGGTCTGGCACGTCCGCCTCGACGCGACGAAGCCGATCGAAGCGTCGTGGGCATTCCGCTTGGTCGTGCAAGGCGACGGGTCGAGCGTGTTGACGCCGTACCGCGCCGTCGTCTCGTCTCCGGCGTCGGCGGCGAGCTTCGATGCGCGGCAGTGGACTCCGCTCGACGCGTGCGCGCTGCGTGCGCCTCGTCCCGGCACTGCGCTGTCTGCCGATGTCGCGGCTTGCACCGCGATCGCGCCCGGCATCGGCGCTGAAGCCGCCTTGCTTCCGCTCGCGATCGACCGCGACGGCGAGTGGCTGCACGCGAGGCTGTACGCCGACCAGGCGCGAGGCGCCGAGGCGCGCGAGGATCTTCGCCTCGTGCGCTGGTTCGCCGGCTGGGCCGCGATCAACGGCGGCGGCGCGAAAGCGGATGCCGCGAACCGCGACTGGCACATGGATCGCGACGTGCGCATCGGCAGCGAAGGCGGGCGCTACGCGCTCCACTGGCGCGACGGAGCGCCGAGCGGCTATTCGCTCGTGCTGGAGCGCCTGACCTATCGCGAAGGCAACGTGCCCGTGCTGAAACTCGCGATCGTCGACGACGCGGACAGCGGCACGCTCGCGTATGCGTGGGCAAATCCCGAAGCGACGCGGATCGGAATCAACCTCGGCTGGGTGCAGGTCGGCCTGTCGCGCGAAGATCAGCCCGCCGGCGTTGCGGGAGCACCGAAGTGAGCGCGCGCGTCGAGCCCGTCGATGCCGAGCGCATCGCGTGGGCGGACTTCGAGAAAGTGCTGTTCGTCGCGGGCACCGTATTGCGCGTCGAGCCGTTTCCGCAAGCGCGCAAGCCCGCCTACAAGGTCTGGGCCGATTTCGGTCCGTACGGCGAGAAGAAGACGAGCGCGCAGATCGTCGCGCTGTACCAGCCCGAGGAACTCGTCGGAAGGCAGATCGTCGGCGTCATCAATTTTCCGGAGAAACAGATCGGACCGTTCCTCTCGGAATTCCTGCTGACGGGGTTTCCGACGGACGAAGGCGTCGTCGTCACGGCGATCGAGCGGCCGGTACCGAACGGCACGCGACTCGCATAGGACGCGACAGACTCCCATCCGGTCATTCCGGCGAAAGCCGGAATCCGTTTTGCTCTTCGGTGTTGCGAACAAGAAAAAATCAAAATGGATCCCGGCTTTCGCCGGGATGACGGAACGTGGGGCTGCTGCTCGTTCCGCTACTCGTCCGAATAAGCGCCCGCGAGCGTCGCAAGATGGTTTCGCTCCTCCGCGCG
>DASZYR010000117.1:0-5671 GCA_035545255.1 Rhodanobacteraceae bacterium | reverse complement strand
GGTGTCCGTGGATGCGATTCCGCCACCGGCGCCGCTCGATCGCGAAGCGCTGCTGCCGGAAAGGGGGCTTGCACCGATCTCCGATCTTCACGTCGCCGCGCCGGTGGTCCGTTCCGCCGACACGCTGCCGACGGTATCGTCCGAGGCGCGCGTGCCCGCGGCGACGGTGGCGACGGCGCGAGCCCGGCATCTCGTCGTCGTGCACATGATCTCGCCGCGTTATCCCGATTTGCGTGCGGTCAAGGAACCGGTGCGCGTCGACGTGCGCTTCAGCCTCAATTCCGACGGCACGGTGCGCGACGTCGCGGCGGTCACCGCTTCGGAGGACACGCGAGCCTTCGGCGAATCCGCCGAGAAGGCGATGCGCCAATGGCGGTTCGATCCCTCGACCGTGCCGGCCGACCGCGCGGCGCGTTTCCAGCAATCGTTCGTCTTCGCCAAGCAGAGCGACGTACGCCATCGTTCGAGGTCCGGCGACGGCGAGGAATACGATTGCGTGCGGCGGACGGGCTCGCTGGTCTGCCGGCATCCGCAGGAGGAGGAGGTCGCTTTGCCCCTGACGATCATCCAGACCAATCTGGATTCGCTGGAATAAGCGGTTACGCCCCTCCGGCCGGCCGGCGCGCGTCCGTTAACGGAAGGATCAGAGCCGTTTAACGGCTGCTTAAGATCGCGCTCTCTATAGTCCCCGTCGCTGTAGTTCTGCTCGACACTCCTAAGTCAGGTCAGGTGACTGGCAGATTACGGTAATCGGGGCAGTAGCTTTTTGGCCCAAGCGAGGTGTGTTCCCCCAATGGCACCTCCTTGGGCCATTTTCTTTTGCAATCCGTCCCGGATTGCATCGGGGTGCGGGCCGCGATGAGCTTCGGCGAAATCGCCTGCCCGGAATCCAGAAGCGGCCATCCGTGGCCGCACTCTTCAACAACCGCACCCTTCGTAGCAGCGTTTCTGTGGGCGGTCGCGTCCAGAGCTCGCCTTGTCGCGGCGTTTCACTTGGGCTTTTTTCGATCGTCCGCATTTGTCGCGGAACTTCCTCTTCCGTCCCGTGATCCGCACTTCGCGGATTAACGCGTTAAAGTAAGTAACCCATGCGCATTCTCGTCATCGAAGACAACAGCGACATCGCCGCGAACATCGGCGACTTCCTGGCCGACAAGGGCCATGTGGTCGATTTCGCCGGCGACGGCGTCACGGGTCTGCACCTCGCCGTCGTCAACGATTTCGACGTGATCGTGCTCGACCTCGGCCTTCCCGGCATGGATGGACTCGAGGTCTGCCGCAAGCTCCGCCAGGAAGCCAAGCGCCAGACGCCGGTGCTGATGCTGACCGCGCGCGACACGCTCGACGGCAAGCTCACCGGGTTCGATTCCGGCGCCGACGACTACATGGTGAAACCCTTCGCGCTGCAGGAGCTCGCCGCGCGCATCGAAGTGCTCGGCCGCCGCGGCAAGGGCACGAAGAGCCGCCTGCTGCAACTCGCCGATCTCACCTACAACCTCGATACGCTGACGATCAGCCGCGCCGGCAAGCAGATCCAGCTGAATCCGATCGGCCTGAAGCTGCTGCAATCGCTGATGGAAGCCGCGCCTTCGGTCGTCACGCGCCAGGAGCTCGAGACGCGTGTCTGGGGCGAGGAGCTGCCCGACTCGGATTCGCTGCGCGTGCACATTCACGGCCTGCGCGCCGCGATCGACAAGCCGTTCGACAAGCCGCTGATCCAGACGCGCCACGGCATCGGATACCGCATGGTCGATCCGGATGCGGTACCGGCGTAGGCTCCGCAGCCGGATCGTCATCTCGTTCGCGCTGTTCGGGCTCGGCCTGACGGCGCTCTTCGCCGCCGCGACGATTTACCTGCGCGTGCGGCTCGAGGACGAGCTCCTCAACAACATGCTGCGGCGACAGCTGCTCGATTTCGTCGATTTCAAGCGCAAGAATCCCGACCCCGACGCGATCTGGCACGTCGACTACTTCGATCCGTCGATCTACAGCCGGCGCAAGTTCGGCAATGTGCCGTTCGCCTGGCAGTCGTACGAGAACGGCGTCTTCGACATCCAGGATATCGGCAAGGAAGGCAAGATCCGGCCGTTCAAGCTCGCCGCGTACAAGGACGACGACTACTGGGCATTCCTGCGCTTCGACATCTCGACGCAGCGGCTCAGCGAGCGTCAGCTCCTGACCGTGCTCGGCGCATCGGTGTTCGTGTTCGCGATCCTGTCGATCGTGATCGGCTTCTGGCTGTCGGCGCGCGTCATGAGCCCGGTGACCGATCTTGCGCGGCGCGTGCGCGCGATGAGCCAGGCCGGGCGCCCGGCTTCGCTGAAGTCGCACTTCGCCAACGACGAAGTCGGCCAGCTCGCCGCCGCGCTCGACGATTATTCGACGCGACTCACGGAACTCGTCGAGCGCGATCGCGAATTCAACGCAGACGTCAGCCACGAATTGCGCACGCCGCTCGCGGTCATCGCGAGCACGACGGAGCTCCTGCAGGGATCGCCCGATCTCACCGACAAGCTCCGCGAGCGCCTTCGTCGCATCGAGCGAGCCGTGCGCCAGTCGACCGAGCTGACCGACGCGCTGCTGCTGCTGTCGCGACGCGAGCGCCAGGCGCCGACAGACGGGGAGACGACCGACGTCGCGCGCGTCGTCGAGCAGGTCGTCGACGTGCAGCGGCCGCATATCGGCAACAAGCCCGTCACTGTCCGCGTCGAGATCGAGGAACCGCTTGCAGCCGCGGCTCCTTCGTCCGTCGTCGCGGTCGCGCTTGGCAACCTCGTCGGCAACGCGTTCAAGTACACGCAAGCCGGCGAGGTCATCGTGACCGTCGGCCACGGCCGCGTCGCGGTCGAGGACACCGGCCCCGGCATCGCGGCCGACGACGCCGAAAAACTCTTCGAGCGCGGCGTGCGCGGGACGTCGGCAGGGAAAGGCGCGGGGCTCGGCCTTGCGATCGTGCGCCGGCTCTGCGAGTTGTACGGCTGGCGCGTCGCACTCGCGCCGCGTCCGCAAGGCGGTGCGGTCGCGACGCTCGAGTTCGGCCGATCCGTCTATCCGAGCTAGCGCTTTCGCTTCATCCGCATGGGAAGTCGTCGCGTCACACGCTCGCGCATTCGTTGATTTCCCCTCTCCGCTTGCGGGAGAGGGCAGGTGAGGGCGATCTTGCATCGCCCCTTGCAACAGGCGAATCCTGGCGTCGCGTCCGCGCTCGGGTCAGGCGCGCGCACCCGCGGCAGACTTGATCGGCGTCACAGCGCCGCGCCCGTCGCCGACCGGTTCGAGCCAGCCCCAGCGATCCTCGGTGCGGCCGTCGAAGAGCCCGAAGAAAAGCTCCTGCATGCGCGCCGTGATCTTGCCGGGTTTGCCGGTGCCGACGGGTTTCCCGTCGACCGAGCGGATCGGCGTGATCTCGGCGGCCGTTCCGCACATGAAGAGCTCGTCGCAGAGATAGAGATACTCGCGCGGAATGTCGCGTTCGACGACTTCGATGCCGTCGGCGCGAGCGAGCGTCATGATCGTGTTGCGCGTGATGCCGTTCAGGAGCGCGGCGCTGATCGGCGTCGTGTGCAGCGCGCCGTTGAAGACGAGAAAGAGGTTCTCTCCCGCGCCTTCGCTGAGAAGCCCCGTCGACGCGAGCGCGATGCCTTCGCCGAAGCCGAGCCGGCGCGCTTCGCGCGCGACGAGCTGGCCCGAAAGATAGTTGCCGCCGGCCTTCGCTCCGGCCGGAATCGTGTTCGGCGCGAAACGCTGCCAGCTCGACACGCACGCGTCGATGCCCGCTGCGAGCACGCCGTCGCCGAGATACGCGCCCATCTTCCAGGCCGCGACCGCGACGTCGGTCGGCGTATCCGCCGAAAGACCGAAGCCGCCGAGCCCGCGGAACGCGACCGGCCGGAGATACGCGGCGCCGAGGCCGTTCGCGGTGATGGCCTCGCGGCATGCGGCACCGAGTTGCTCCTGCGAATACGGCATCGACATGTCGTAGATCTTCGCCGAGTGAAACAGGCGCGCGAGATGATCGGTCAGCCGGAAGATCGCCGGACCTCGCGGCGTGTCGTAGCTGCGGATGCCTTCGAACACCGACGAGCCGTAGTGCAGCGCATGCGCCATGACGTGCACGGTCGCCTCCGCCCAGGGCTTGATGCGGCCGTTGTGCCAGATGTATTCGGGATAGGCCTGCGCCATGGCTAAAGCTCCGCAGCGGAAGGATCGCCATGATAGCAGCCGCGCTCGCGGCACCGTGTTACCAGTCGAGCCAGTAGCAGCCGCTGCTCGCGCCGATGCGAAACGCGTGCTCGCGCGGCGAGCCGTGCTCGTCGCTGCCGGTGCGCACGACCAGCTCGACGGGCGGAGATTCGCCGTCGGTTTCGCCGCTGCTTTCGAACGCCGCTTCGGCGCCGGCATCGAGCTCGATGCCGAGCAGCGGACGCGCGCCGAGATCGGCGATCTCGCGAAGACGCTCGCGCGCTTCGGCGCCGCGCACGCCATCCCAGCGCACGAGGCTCGCGACGGCGTTCGTGTCGTGGCGCGACAGCGCGTCGCCGAGCACGGAGCGCAATTCCCCGGCCGAGCGAGGGCACGCCAGGGCGACAGCGGACTGCGTGTTGCTCGCCGACGTTCCCGCGTCCACGTCGATGCGCGCGCCTGCGCCGCACGGCAGTCCCGAGAAGACGATCTCGCCGTGCTCGCCGACGCAGCGGTGCACCCGCTGGCCGTCGTCGGCATGCGCGATCGCGGATGCCGACAAACCGAGCAGCCAGGAGAAGAGCCACGCGCCTCGCATGCGCGAAGGCTAGCATCGCGTCGTGCGGTGCTCAGCGGATTCGGTCGAGAACCGCGAGCGTCGGTCGGGAGCGATTCAGCGTGTAGAAGTGGAGGCCGGGCGCGCCGCCGGCGATGAGGCGCTTGCAGAGATCGCCGACGACGTCGGACGCGAAGTCGCGGATCGAATCGGCGTCGTCGCCGAGCGCGGAAAGGCGCTTGGCGAGCCAGCGCGGAATCTCCGCGCCGCAAAGCTCGGAGAAGCGCCGGAGCTGCGCGAAGTTCGCGATCGGCATGATGCCGGGCACGATCGGCACGCCGATGCCGGCCTTCCTGGCCGCGTCGACGAAATGGAAATACGCGTCGGCGTTGTAGAAATATTGCGTGATCGCTCCGTTCGCGCCAGCGGCGATCTTCGTCCTGAAGTGCCGGAGATCGGAGTGCGAATCGTCCGACTGCGGATGGACCTCGGGATAGCAGGCGACCTCGATGTGGAAATGATCGCCGGTCTCGTCGCGGATGAAACGCACGAGATCGGACGCGTAGCGGATTTCGCCGAGGCTCGCCATGCCGGACGGCAGGTCGCCGCGCAACGCGACGAGGCGCGTGCAGCCCATCTCGCGATAATGTTTCAGCAGCGCGCGGATTTCCTCGCGCGAGCCGCCCATGCACGAGACGTGCGGCGCCGCTTCGAGCTCGTGGCTTTGGCGAAGATGGCGGATCGTTTCCGGCGTGTAGGTCAGCGTCGATCCGCCGGCACCGAACGTGACGCTGACGTAGTCGGGCGCCTGCGCCTTGAGCTTCGGCAGAGCCCGCTCGAGGGTTTCGCGCTGCTCGTCGGTTTTTGGCGGAAAGAACTCGAAGGAAATCGGGATCAACGTGGCGCTCCGTGCACGCTTCGATGTCGAAAAGG
>DASZYR010000116.1:0-9755 GCA_035545255.1 Rhodanobacteraceae bacterium | reverse complement strand
TCGTTGTGCGAGGTGCCGCTGTTCGAATCGGGGCTCCGCGCGAGCAGGCCGACGCGCACGCTGATGACCTGCTGCCACGCTGCGTCCTGCGCCTCCGCCGTGCCGGTCGCGAACGCGTCGGCCGTCTTGAAGTCGTCGACGGTATCGTCGCGCGGCACGCTCGTGTCGCGACCGAACAGGAGCTGCATGTTCTCGATGCCGTCGGCGAGCTCGTCGTCGGTGAGGTCGACGCCGCCCGCGCTCGTGAAATGCTGCACGAACAGAGCCGGAACCTTCGTCGTGCCGTCTTCCTGCGTGCGCAAGCCGACGTAGAACGCGAGATAGCGCACTTCGTGGACCGATGCGTTGACTGGACTTCCGACCGGGCTCGAGAAGCCGATGCCGTTGTTCCAGGTCAGGGACGTCGCCGATGGCACGACCAGCACGTTGTCGCCGCCGAGCGGCGCGGTGATCGCGCCGGCCGCGGAGGTCGCCGCCTCGAAGATTTCCGAAAAGCCATACGTCGGCGTCGCCCCGCAGTTCTCGATGCCGTAGATGCCGTTGGCCTTGACGAAGTTGACGTCCGCAACCGTGAACGAGCCGGCGTTCGTGAACTGGCTCGTGACCGGCGTGCTCTCCTCGCCGAAGATGCGCAGGATCAGCACGTCGCTGCCCTTGACGGCCTTGCCGTCGAGGCTGTCGGGAAGCTTCGGCGTCCAGTCGCCCGTTCCTCCGACCGCGAGCGGCTGATCGACCGGAACCGCGTTCGCATTGAAGCCCTCGATGGGGCGCTGGAAACGCAGGTACGAAGGCGGCGTGCTGCCGTTCGCGACGAGGTGGTTCCTGAAACGCGTGTCGTACGGATAGTTCGCGGTGGCCGGATTGTTCGGCGGAACGCGCGCGAGATCGTTGCCGCAACCCATGTAGCCCGCCAGGCGCGCGTTGTGCTCGAGATATTGCAGCGAGAAGCGTCCGTTCTCCTGGATGCGCGAAAGGCCTTCCTGCACCTGATAGGCGACTTTCGATCCGACGAAGATCTGGATGATGCCGAGCGTGATCAGGCCCGCGATGACGAGCGCGACCATGAGTTCGATCAGGGAGACACCCGATTCGCGCTTCGCCGGAAAACTCCGCGACATGGCCATCGACGTGCTCATAGGACCGTATCCACTTCGAACTCGGCATTGCGCTGGTCGGGGTCGATCGCCCAGCGCGCGTCGTTCCACTTGATCTTGACGATGACCTTGTCGTTCTCCGGGAATTCGAGCTTGCCCTGCCCGCCCGGCAGCGCGCAGGCGAGGTTGTTCCGCCACACGGCAAGATCGGTCGCCGCGGTCGTCCCGCCGGAGGGATCCTCGTCCTGGCAGGCGGTTTCGGTGTAGTCGGTGAAGTAGTACCCCGTCTGCACGGCCGGGCGGTTCGCGCGCATCGCGTCGATGATCTGGTACGCGAGCAGCGTCGCCTGCGAGCGGAAGCTCGAGCTCTGGTTGTTCTTGACCGAGAAGCTCTGCAGCGCCGCGAGGCCCATCAGGCCGAAGCTGAAGATCAAGAGCGCGATCAGGACTTCGAGGAGGCTGAAGCCGCGGTTGCGATGAAAGGATTTCATGGAGTCGGATTCGTCCGTCGTTCTTGCGTTCTTGGCGCGAGCCGCATCATGTGCCGCAGGTCACCCGCTGCGACTCGGCTCGGCCGAGCGCCTTGACGGTGACCTGCCGTTCCTGCTCGGCCGTGCAATCGGTCGGCGTCAGCCGGAACATCGTGATCGAATCGGGCGGATCGGGTCCGTCGGAGACCGTGCCCGTCGCGGAAAAACGCAGGAACGCCGTCGAGGCCCAGATCGAATCCTTCGGATCGATCTTCGCCCACGTGCGCAGGATCGCGTCGCCGTCGCCGGCCGCGACCACGCCCGCGTCGCCGTAGTCGACGAAGACGATCCAGCCCTCTGCCCAGGACGTCGCGGTCTGCGTGCACGACGTGCCGTCCGAGCTCGCGCAGATCGACACCGGCGCGCCGCGCGTGACCGCTTCGGTGCGCGCCATGTTGATCGCGGAAACAAGGTCGTTCGTCTCGTTCGTCATGCGATTGTTGCGCAACGACGAACCGAAGTTCGGCAGCGCGATCGCGGCCAGCACGGCGACGATCACGATCGTCACCAGCAGCTCGAACAGCGTGAAGCCGCGCGCTTTCGGCGCTGCGGCGGCCCTGTGGTTCTGCATCAGGATCATCCCCGTCCCGTATCCTGGCCTTGAGGCAGGACGGAGCCTATGCGGGCCCGCGGGCCTTGGATATACGGGGAAGGACGCGCGGCGCAGGCGCGCCGACGAGCGGAGTGGCCGGCCGGCAGATCCGTATCAGGCGACGACGCGCAGCCTGAGCTCCTTCGGCAGCGCGAAAGTGACGTTCTCCTGCTCGCCGTCGAGCTCGCGGACGTGCTCGGCGCCCCACTCGCGCAGGCGCGCCAGCACCTCGCGCACCAGGCTTTCCGGCGCCGACGCGCCGGCCGTGACGCCGACCTGGCGCTTGCCTTCGATCCATTCGCGGCGGATGTCGGTAGCGCCGTCGATCAGGTGCGCCGGCACGCCCTGCTTCTCGGCGAGCTCGCGCAGGCGATTCGAATTCGAGCTCGCCGGCGAGCCGACGACGAGCACGAGATCGCATTGCTGGCCGAGCTTGCGCACCGCGTCCTGGCGGTTCTGCGTCGCATAGCAGATGTCGTCGTGGCGTGGACCCTGGATCGCCGGGAAGCGCTTGCGCAATGCCTCGATGACGGCCTTCGTGTCGTCGACCGACAACGTCGTCTGCGTGACGTAGGCGAGCTGCGCCGGATCGCGCGGCGCGAGACGCAGGACGCAGTCCGGCGTCTCGACGAGATGGATCGCGCCGGCGTTCGCGCCGTCCCACTGGCCCATCGTGCCTTCGACTTCGGGATGTCCGGCATGGCCGATCAGCACGACGTCGCGTCCGGCCTTGCCGTGTCGCGCGACCTCCATGTGCACCTTGGTCACGAGCGGGCAAGTCGCGTCGAACACGCGAAGACCGCGCTTCGACGCTTGGCTCCGCACGGCCTGCGAGACGCCGTGAGCGCTGAAGATCACCGTCGCGCCATCGGGCACTTCGTCGAGCTCGTCGACGAATACCGCGCCCTGTCCGCGCAGTTTCTCGACGACGTAGCGGTTGTGCACGACCTCGTGACGCACGTAGATCGGCGCGCCGAACGTCTCGAGCGCACGCTCCACGATCTCGATCGCGCGATCGACGCCGGCGCAGAATCCGCGCGGGTTGGCGAGAAGGACGTCCATCGGCAGAGCGCCAGACCTCACGATGTCATCGTGACCGCCCGATGGCGATCATCCAGTGCGATTATCCGCCACTGTGCACGGTTTTCCCACCGCGCAAGCCAAACAGGATCAGCAAGACCGCGCCGACGCTGATCGCCGAATCGGCGACGTTGAACGCGGGCCACGACCACTGCTGGTAGTACACCTCGATGAAATCGGTCACGTGTCCGAGCCGCAGGCGATCGACGAGATTGCCGAGCGCGCCGCCGATCACGAGCGCGAGCGGCAGCGCCGTGCGCCAGTCCGCGCGCGGCGTGCGGCGCAGCCACGCGACGAGCACGCCGGAGACGACGATCGCGAGCGCGCTGAACAGCCAGCGCTGCCAGCCGCCGGCATCGTGCAGGAAGCTGAACGCGGCACCCGTGTTGAACGCAAGCGTCCAGTTGAGGAAACCCGGGATCACCGGATGATGAACCTGGGGAGCGAGCAGCGCGAGCGCAACCGCTTTCGTCAACTGGTCGAGCGCGATGACGATCGCGGAGACGACGAGCCAGATCTGGGCGTTGGGTTTGGTTTGCATGAGTTTCCGAAACATCAGCGACAGAGCCAGCCGGAATCGAAATCCGCCGGGTATCATCCGGCGTCATCCCGGCGAAAGCCGGGATCCATTTCGCTCTGTCGGCAAAATCAAAATGGGTTTCTGCTTTCGCCGGAACGACGGATTGGCGGCGGAATTGCTAGAACCATCTGCGGCTCTCGCCCGGCCCTTCGACGTTCGCGACGCAGCGCCCGCAGATCTCCGGATGCGCGGGATCGATGCCGACGTCGGCCCGATGATGCCAGCAGCGGATGCATTTCGGATTCGCGCTCCTTCGCACCGCGACGCTCGCGAAACGATTTTCATCGTGCAGGGAATCGACCGGAGCCGCCTCGGGCGGAGCGCTCGCGTCGTCGTCGAGCGTCAGGCCGGAGACGATGAAGAAGAAGCGCAGCTCGTCCGCGTACGGCTCGAGCTCGGCGCGCGTCTTCGCGTCGAGATGGAGGGTCACTTCGGCATCGAGCGACGCTCCGATCTCGCGGTTCGCGCGCATCGTCTCGAGCTGCTTCGCGGCGACTTCGCGAATCGCGAGCAGGTCGGACCAGAACCGACGCTGCGGCGGCGCGCCTTGCGTCGCGGCGAGACCGCGATACCAGGTCTCGAACAATACCGACTCGCCGCGCGCGCCCGGCATGTGCTGCCAGATCTCCTCTGCCGTGAACGAGAGCACCGGCGCAAGCCAGCGCACCATCGACTCGAGGATGCGGTACATCGCGCTCTGCGCGCTCAGCCTTCCGCGGCTCGCGGCCGGCATCGTGTAGAGGCGATCCTTCGTGATGTCGAGATAGAGCGCGCCCATCTCGTTCGTGCAGAAGTTCTGCACGCGCGCGACGACTTCCGGAAAATCGTGACGCGCATAGGCCGCGACGACAGCCTGCTGCACGTCGTGCGCCTGCTGCTCGGCCCACTGGTCGAGCAGCAGGCATTCGGACGCCGGCAACAGGTCGCGCGCGGGATCGAACCCGTCGAGATTGCCGAGCAGGAAACGCGAGGTGTTGCGGATGCGCCGGTACGCATCCGACACGCGCTTCAGGATCTCGTCGGAAACCGCGATCTCGTTGCGATAGTCGGTCGACGTGACCCAGAGGCGCAGCACATCGGCGCCGAGGGTGTCGACGACTTTCTGCGGCGCGATCACGTTGCCGAGCGATTTCGACATCTTGCGGCCTTGCGCATCGACCGTGAAGCCGTGCGTCAGCACTTCGTCGTACGGCGCGCGGCCGTGCATCGCGGTCGATGTGAGCAGCGAAGACTGGAACCAGCCGCGATGCTGATCCGACCCTTCGAGATACATGACCTCGTCGCCCGGCGCGCGGGCGAGGTTCGGACGCTGGTCGAGCACGCAATAGTGCGTGACGCCCGAATCGAACCAGACGTCGAGGATGTCCGTGACCTTTTCGTACCGCGACGCCTCGTCGCCGAGCAGTTCCGCGGGATCGAGCGCGTACCACGCGTCGACGCCCTCCGTCTCGACGCGCCGCGCGACCTCCTCCATGAGCTCGGCGCTCCGCGGATGCGGCGCATGATTCGTCCGGTCGACGAACAGCGCGATCGGCACGCCCCAGGTGCGCTGGCGCGAGATGCACCAGTCGGGACGTCCCGCGACCATGCCGGCGATGCGCTCCTCGCCCCAGGCAGGGAACCAGTCGACGTCCTCGCGCACGGACTTCAGCGCCTTCGCGCGGAGATTTTCCTTCTCCATGCTGATGAACCACTGCGGCGTCGTGCGGAACGCGACCGGCGTCTTGTGGCGCCAGCAGTGCGGATAGCTGTGCACGATCTTCGCGTCCGCGAGCAACACGCCGCGCTCGCGCAGAAGCGCGACGATCGCCTCGTTCGCCTTCCAGACGAACTGGCCGGCGAAGATCGGCGTCGACGGCAGGTAGACACCGTTGCCGCCGACGGGATTCAGCTCCGCCGCGGGATACTTGTCCACCAATCCATATTTCCGACCGACCGCGAAGTCTTCCATGCCGTGGCCCGGCGCCGTGTGCACCGCGCCCGTGCCTTCTTCCGCGGATACGTGATCGCCGAGGATGATCGGGATCTCGCGGTCGTAGAACGGATGCTTCAATCCCGCGCGCCGTCCCCCCTCTCCCGCTTGGGGGAGAGGATTGGGGTGAGGGCCGTCGGAGTGGAGCGCTTCGCTCCGATTTCCCTCATCCGCCCTCCCCTCAGCCGCCTGAGGACGGCTTCGACCTTCTCCCGCGAGCGGGAGAAGGGACTGCAAAGCCGCGCCTTGCGCGCGACCGAGGACCTTCATCTCTTCGACGCCGTAACGCGCCAGTGCCTTCGCCGCGAGCGCTTCCGCAAGCACGAGCAGCGCGCGCCTGCCGCTTCGCGCAGGCCCTTCGACCAGCACGTACTCGAGCTCCGGCCCAAGCGTCACGGCGACGCTCGCCGGCAACGTCCACGGCGTCGTCGTCCAGATCGGCACCGCGACGATGTCGTTTTCGCCAATTGTCGCGCCGAACTTCGCCGCGAGCGCCTTCGGATCGATCGCGTCGTACGCGACGTCGATTGCGGGCGACTGCTTGTCCTGGTACTCGATCTCGGCTTCGGCGAGCGCCGAGCCGCAATCGAAGCACCAGTACACCGGCTTGAAACCGCGCACGACATGACCGTTCGCGTGGATCTTCGCGAGCGCGCGGATCATGTCCGCTTCGTATCTGAAATCCATCGTGCGGTACGGATGCTCCCAGTCGCCGAGCACGCCGAGCCGCTTGAAGTCGGCGCGCTGCAGGTCGATCTGCTTCGCCGCGTACTCGCGGCACTTCGCGCGGAACGTCGCCGCGTCGACTTTCTGTCCGACCTTGCCGACCTCCTTCTCGACCGCGATCTCGATCGGCAAGCCGTGGCAATCCCAGCCCGGCACGTACGGCGAGCGATAGCCGGCGAGCAGCGCCGCCTTCACGACGACATCCTTCAGGATCTTGTTGACCGCATGACCGATGTGGATGACGCCGTTCGCGTACGGCGGACCGTCGTGCAGGATGTAAGCGCGCGAGCGATCCGACGTCTTCTCCTGGATCGTCTCGTAGCGGCGCTTCGCTTCCCACTCGGCGAGCATGCCGGGCTCGCGCCTGGCGAGATCGGCCTTCATCGCGAAGTCGGTCTTCGGAAGGTTGATCGTGTCTTTGTAGTCGATGGACATGAAGAGCCGGGATTCGGGATTCGGGATTCGGGATTCGGGATTCGGGGAAGGCTACCAGTTCGTCATTCCGGCGAAAGCCGGAATCCATGTGGATCTTGCTCGAAAACCGAAAATGGATCCCGGCTTTCGCCGGGATGACGGAAGGCGGGGTCGACGCGAAGAATCGCCCGCGCCTCTGCCGCATCGAGATCGATCTGTTTCACCATCGCACCGAGATCGGCGAACTTCGCCTCGTCGCGGAGCTTGGCGACGAACTCGATGTCGAGCCGCCGTCCGTACAGATCGCCATCGAAGTCGAACACGTGCGCTTCGAGCAGGGGTTCGGTTCCGTCGATCGTCGGCCGGATGCCGAGACTCGCGACGCCGGGCAGCGGATGCGATTCGATGCCGTGCACGCGCACCGCGAAGATGCCGCCGACCGGCGACACGCGGCGTCCGAGGCGGATGTTCGCGGTCGGATAGCCGAGCTTGCGGCCGAGCTGAAGACCGTGCACGACGTGCCCGCCGATCGAGAACGCGCGACCCAGCAGCCGCGCCGCCGCGTCGAACTCGCCGGCCGCGAGATGCGCGCGAATCGCGCTGCTCGAGACCCGCTCGCCGTCGATCGCCACGTCGGGCAGCGTTTCAACCACGAAGCCTTCGCGTACGCCGAGCGTCTTCAGCAGCGCGACATCGCCGCGCCGAGCATGCCCGAAACGGAAATCGGCGCCGACCCAGATCTCGCGAGCGCCGCACCGATCGTGAAGAACGCGCGCGACGAAATCCTCGGCCTGCATCGCCGCGAGCGCGGCGTTGAAGCGCAGCAGCAGCAACCGCTCGATGCCGGCCTCCCCGATGCGCTCGATCTTCTCGCGCACGCTCGCGAGCCGCGGCACCGGCGTGCCGCGCGCGAAGAACTCGCGCGGAATCGGCTCGAAGCTGATCGCGCACGCGGCCAGACCGCGCGCGCGCGCGCGCGCCGCCACGCGATCGAACAGCGCGCGATGGCCGCGATGCACGCCGTCGAACGCGCCGACGCACACGACGCTGCCGCCCGGAGCCAGGCTCGGCCCCGCGGCATCCCGGAAAAGCAGGCTCATGGCCAAAGTATAGCCGCTGCATTGCAGCATGCGGTGTGGCGCAATGCTTTTCGCAAGAATGCCCTCATCCGCCTTCGGCACCTTCTCCCGCGAGCGGGAGAAGGAACAGCAGGGCGACTCGTGCGGCTTTCCCCTCTCCCGCTTGCGGGAGAGGGCAGGGTGAGGGCAAGCAGGTTCTACGTATCCTGCTGATACGCTAATGCGCCTTCAACTCGCGAAGCCTGAACCCCGCCGCGAACAGCGCGACGACGAAGGCTCCTCCGGCCGCGACGATCACTGCGGCGAGTTTCCAGACACGCGTCGCCGTGTTCCACGCGCTCCAGTCCGGCCACATCGCAAGAAACGCGACGATCACTGCCACCATTGCCGCGCACGAAACGCCGAGCCGGAGAAGATGCGCTGTCCAGCCCGGCTGGCGCGCGTAGATGCCGCCCCGCCCCAGCGCGATCCAGAGCTGCGCAAGATTGAGATAGCTCGCGAGTGCGCTCGCGAGAGCGAGGCCCATGTGCAGGCCGGGCACCTTCGCGATCGCCGCGAGCCAGCCTTCTCCCGCCTGATCCGGTCCGTGCCACAACGCGAACAGCATCGCGACGAACACGACATTCATGATCATGTTCGCGATCATCGCGACGATGCCGGCGCGCACCGGCGTCTTCGTATCCTGCCGCGCGTAGAACGCCGGCGCGACGACCTTGACGAGCGCGAACGCCGGCAATCCGAACGAGAGCGCCGACAGCGAGAGCGCCGCCATGTCGACGTCGTGCGCGGTGAAACGGCCGTGCTGCAGCAGCGTCGCGAGAATCGGCTTGGCGAGCAGCACGAGCGCCAGCATTGCCGGCACCGAGATCAGGAGCGCCGTGCGAATGCCCCAGTCCAGCGCCTTCTGGAAGCCCTCGCGGTCGGTCGAGACGTGATGGCGCGACAGCGACGGCAGGATCACGGTGCCGAGCGCGACGCCGAACACGCCGAGCGGAAATTCGAGCAGGCGGTCGGTCTGAGCGAGCCAGGTCTGCGAACCCGAGACGAGGAACGACGCGATCAGCGTGTCGAGCAAGAGGTTGATCTGCGCGACCGACGAGCCGAACAGCGTCGGCACCATGAGCTTCATGATCCGGCGCACGTCGGGATGGCGCCAGCCCCATCGCGGCAGCGACAGGAGATCGAGCGATTTCAGCGCGGGCAGCTGCACGAGCAATTGCAGGATTCCGGCGGCGAGGATCGCCCAGCCGAGCGCCATGATCGGCGTGTCGAGATGCGGCGCGAGCCAGAGCGCGCCCGCGATCATGCAGAGGTTGAGGATCACCGGCGTCACCGCCGGCAGGGCGAACTTGTGGAAGCTGTTGAGCACGCCGCCTGCGAGCGCGGTCAGCGAGACGAACAGCAGGAACGGGAACGTGACGCGCAGGAGGTCGGTCGTCAGCGCGAGCTTCATCGGCTCGTCGATCGAGCCCGGCGCGAATCCGCGCGCGACGACGCCGGCGCCGATCACGCCGAGCGCGGTCACGACGAGCAGCACGCCGCCGAGAGTGCCAGCCGTCCGCGCGACGAGCTGCTTCAGGTCATCGTGGCTGCGCGTCTCCTTGACCTCGGTGAACACGGGCACGAACGCGACCGAGAACGAGCCTTCGGCGAAGAGGCGGCGCAGGAAATTCGGGATGCGGAACGCG
>DASZYR010000115.1:0-6196 GCA_035545255.1 Rhodanobacteraceae bacterium | reverse complement strand
GGCGCCGGCAGCCGGCTGCGCCCAGGTGCTGACGCCCATCGCGTCGAGAAAATCCGGGATGTCCTCTACGCCGGTCTTGGTGGTCCAGCGCCAGGACGGCGCGCCGTTGAGGCCCGTCGCGGTCACGCCGATCGCGATGCGGCCGTTGTGCGAAAGACCGGCGATTCCGCCATTCTGGACGACCGGATAGAAGCTGCCGGCTTGAGCGAAACCGGCATAGGCGGCGAGGACGAGCGCGGAAAGAATCGCGTGACGCATGGAACCTCCGTGACAAGGGATTGCCGCCGAGCCTGCGCCGGAAGCGGCTCGAATGCCATTCGCGGAACTTTCGCGCAGGTTTCGCGCTTCTTTCGGGCGCGTCCTGCATGGTGTCTGGGGACGGCCGCGATCGACTGTTTTCCCGGAAGCCTGTTGTGGGCTACCGACTACCGGACGACGGCGCACTCGGGAACACCGTCAGTCCGTCCGCGATCTCGCGATCGCCGGCGATCGCCTTGGCGGCCGCGAGCGCATGCTGCCAGGCCGGGCGCTGGCCGAGCACGGCGTAGAGGCGCACCTGCAACAGCGCGCAGCGCAGGTCGCGGTCGGTCCAGCGCGCGGCCTGACCGATGACCGCGGTGGCGTGTTCGAGCTGGCCCTCGGCGATCAGCGTCGAGCCGTACGAGATCGCGACCTCGGCGATGTCCGCCGGCACGTTGGCGCGCACCGCGAGATCGAGCGCGCGCTGATAGTCGGTATCGGCGTCCTTGCGCTCCGCGACGCGCTGCTCGGCGAGCGCGAGCGCCGCGTAGCGCGCCGACAATGGCTGGGCGCGCGTCTGCGAGTATGCGGCGAGCGCCGCGACCTCGGCGACGGCGCCATCGTCGCGACCGTCCGCGCGCAAGGCGCGCGCGGCAACGAGCGATGCGATCACACGATCGCGCGGATCGTCGCCACTCTCGATCGCGGGAAACGCGGCGAGCGCGAGGTCGGCTGCCTGCGTCGCGTGGCCGGCCGCGAGCGCGACACGAGCGAGCTCGGCGCGAGCGACGGCTTGCACGGTCCGCGTGCGCTCGGAATCCGAGTGCACGACGACGTCTTCGAGCAGCATCGTCGCCTCGCGCCGCCGGCCGTTCGCGTCGAGGGCGCGCGCGCGATTGATCGCGAGCGCTGCCCGGATGGCCGGATTGGATATGCGATCCCGCAGGGGCCATGCGCGATCGCTCGCGGCCAGCGCATCGCGCGGCTCGAGCAGCGCGAGGTGCGCGCCGATCGCCGCGCTCGTCGTCATCGCAAGCTCGTTCAAGGTGCCGAAACTCTCGAATCGCACCGCAGCGCGATCGAGCGCCGTCGCCGCTGCGGCGAATTGCTCGCGCGCGGCGTCGAGCATGCCCTCGTTCGCCTCGACGCGCGCTTGCGCAAGGCGATCGCCGGCAAGCTCGAACGCAACGTGGGCGCGCGAGAAATCCGCCAGCGCATCCTCGAAGCGCCCTTCCATTTGCGCGACGCTGCCGCGTCCCATGTAGGCCTGACCGAGATCGGCGGGCTCGGCACGATCTTCCAGTAGCGTCGCGGCCTCGCCGTAGGCCTGCGTCGCCGCGCCGGAACGGCCGAGCCGCATCGCGACGTTGCCGAGTCCGTTGAGGATGCGCGCGCGCAGCACCGGATCGCCTTCGGCAGGCGCGTGCGGCAGGAGCTCTCGAAGCCGCCTCTCCGCGGCGCCGAAATCGCCGGCGCGGAAATCGATCTTGGCGAGGCGCAAGCCGTATTCCGGCGAAGCCTTGAGCGCATCGGACGCCGATTGCAGCAACCGTCGCGCGCCGTCGAGATCGTCGGTCAGGAGCGCCGCCTCGACGCGATGCAGGAGCTTGGCATCCGCCCATTCCCCGGCATGGCCCGCATCGGCCGGCGGCGTCTTGCCGAGGCGCGCGAGCAACTGATCGGCGGCTTCGCGTCCGGCCAGAAGCACGTCGGCATCGCGCGCTTCGACATCGATCGGCGCATCGCCACCGCGAACGTCGAGACGGACGTTCCAGCCGCTGTCGCTCCAGCGTGCGCTCGGCACGATCAGGAGCGCGGCACCGGTCGCGCGGCCGATATCGGCCGGCGCGTCGCTCGCGGCGCGCGCCGCCGCGACGACGTTGTCGCTCGGCACGACGGACTGATCGCCCTCACGCAAGCGCGAGGCGAGCGAATCCATCAGGCCAAGGCGTACCCACGACCACTCGGCCGGCGCATCGACCTCGACCGGAAGCACCGCAGCCGCGTCGCTGGACGGAACCGGCGCGCGAAGACTCGATTGGCGATGCATCCAGAAACCCGCGAGCGCGAGCAGCGCGATGACCGGCGCGAGCCATGCGATGCGAAACGCGCGTCGTTTCGACGATGCGCCGGCAGGCATCCGCGGCGCAGGCGCTTCGTCGGACGCAAGCTCGGCGACCCATGCGTAACCGAAACGCGGAATCGTGCGAATCGCCTTCTGCTCGTCGGCACTGTCTCCGACGGCACGCCGCGCCTTGAGGATGGTCTGGCCGAGGAGCGTGTCGGTGATTTCCGTCCTGCCCCAGACTGCCGCGACGAGTTCGTCGCGTCCGACCGCGCGCTCGTTGCGCGCGATCAGATACGCGAGGCAATCGAAGACTTTCGGCGCAAGCACGACGAGCTGGCCATTGCGGCGCAGCTCGCGCGAAGCGAGATCGATGCGGCAATCCGCGAAGCGATAGACGAGGCGCGGCGCTGGCGTCACCACGAGATTACGAGACGGCCCGAAGCGAGAACGCCGGACGCGATCGCGTAGAGGACGCGCGAATCGGCAACACGATTCGTCCGGCGGCAATGCCCGTGCAGGCGTCGGAACGCCACACCTCGGCGCAGAAGATCGGCGATGCGATTCTGAATGGATGGATCACGCTGTAATTTCCGCGCCTGCGCGTGCGTTGAGTCAGACACGTTGTATCCGCCTGCATCCCAGGCTCCGGTCGGTTGAGCGGGGAAAATGCAAGATCGCGTTAAGACGCACGCGATCCTCGCCGTGCCAGGAGGCGCTCGGAGAAAGCAAATTCTAGCGCGCCTCGAAACGCAGCGCCGGCGCCATTTCAGGCGCTTCCCGCCTCCATCCGCAAATCATCAGCAAATCATCAGCGAATCATCCGCCGGCCGCACGCGACTGCGTGTTTCCATCGCAAGCCCCAGGCTTTTGAATGGCCGTGACAGCTTGGCAGTCCGCCGCGCTGAACGGCGTCGCCCGGTACGACCGGAAATGCCGTGAACATCATTGCCGCGATGGCGGCCACTACCTTGACCTCGCCGAGGAAGGCGGGGCGTACGTCGAGGGCGCGGTATCGATGACACGCAGCACGATCAGCGACAACACCACCCTATGAGAACCGTCGAATCAAGGGAGCTGACATGAAACCGACGAAGAATTTCATGACGAGAGCGCTGTTCAAAGCGATCGCGGCTGCACTCGGCGCCGTCGCTGCCACGACCGGCGCGAGTGCCGCGTCGCCGATTCCCGATCTCGCGTATGGCGGCCACGGCGACGGCATTGCGCGCGTAACGCTCACGGCCGTGCCGGCCGATGGCGGTCTGGCGAAGCACGCGATCGTCGAGCCCGATGGCCGTCTCGTCCTCATCGGCTCGACGACCGCGGCCAGCACGCTGGCGCAGGTCGTACTCGCGCGACTCGACGTGCAAGGCGGGCTCGATACGAGTTTCGGACCGGAGCACGACGGCTTCTACCGTACCGCGTTCGCGGGCAACGCCGACGACATCCAGGCAACGATCGACGACGCGTTCGTCTACGCGGCGCACGGTCCGGGCGTCGATTCCGTGCTCTTCGGGCGTGTGCATGCGGATGGCACACCTGACACGGATTTCGCCGGCACCGGCCAGCTCCAGCTCGCGCCGGAATCGATCGGCCCTGGAACTCAAGCCGACATCACGACGTTGCTGCCGCGCCCGGACGGCACGCTCCTCGCGCTCGGCTGGGTCGCCGGCGGAACCACCTATCAGAATTGCGCGGTGCGACTGCTCGCCGACGGCTCCTTCGACGCGAGCTTCGGAATGCTCGGCCGCGCCTGCTTCGCGCCGGACTTCTCGGCCGGAGCTTTTTCGAGGACGTTCGATGGCCTCGTGCTTGCCGACGGCCGCATTCGGATCGCGGGTTACAGCAAGCACAACGGTGGCCCGAGCAAGGACATGAGCGTCGCCGCGCTCCGCGCGAGCGACGACGCTGCGCTCGACACGAGCTTCGGCCCCGATCACGACGGCTGGGCCTTCGTCGGGTTCGACACGGGCAGCGGCAACAACGACGAGGCGCACGCGATCGCGATCGATCCCATCGGCCGCATCGTGCTCGCGGGATCCGCCGGGGGCCCGAACGACAACGACGACATCGCGGTCGCGCGCCTGTTGCCCGATGGCGAGCCCGATCTCGCGTTCGGATCGCAGGGACGCGTCGAGATCGCGCTCGATCTCGGCTTTTCCAATTTCGACAACGCGCACAGCGTCGCGGTGCTGGCGGACGGCCACATTCTCGTCGGCGGCACTGCCTATACGAGCGATGTGCGAATCGTGGGCGTTGCGATCCTGCTCGAGAGCGACGGGACGCTCGATGCGCATTTCGGAACCGGCGGCATCTACGTGCAGGCACCGCCGCCCTCGGCGCAAACCGCGATCGTGCAAAGCGCGCAGCAGATCGTCTCGGGCGAATTCATCTATATGGTCGGCACCGCGCTGAACGCGAGCGGTCAACTGGATTTCGCCGTGACGCGCGCGGTCATGCCGCTGTTCGCCGACGGCTTCGACACACCGGCTCCGGTCGTGCAACGCGGATGGAGCATTCGATGACTGCAAAGCATCCCGGGCTTCCGCGCTGCCGCGCTCTGGCGGCAGCACTCGCGTTCGCACTCTCCAGCAGCGCGGCGCCGACGCCGAGAGGAGAGCGGCTCGCACCCATGGCGGCGACGCCCATTCGGCCGTCGCATGTCGATGGAATTGTGCCGTTCACGAACTGCGACGACTCCGGACCCGGAAGCCTTCGCGAAGCCGTCGCCGCCGCGAGCGAAAACAACGTCGTGGCCGCGTCGAATCTCGCGTGCAGCACGATCACGCTCACGACGGGCGAGATCCTGATCACGGTCGATAGCCTGCAGATCTACGGTCCGGGGCCGGATCGCCTGACCATTGCGAATGGAGCCAGTGGCCGCGTGTTCCACCATCGCGGCCTGCGGTACCTCGGTCTCTACGGCATGACGATTTCGGACGGCTATACCACCGACTTCGATCCCGCGACCCGCGACGTGCGCGGCGGCTGCATTCTCTCGAACGGCTGGCTCACGCTCGGCAAGCGCAATGGATCGCATGCGTACGCCGTCACCGTGAGGAACTGCGCGGCGGTCGCCGGCGAAGCCGGCGAGAGTGCGAAAGGTGGCGGGATTTTCGTGGCAAAGGGGGTGGCCCTCAACGGATCGCAGGTGCTCGACAACCGTGCGATCGCGCGCGCGCCCGGCATCTATGCGCGCGGCGGCGGCGCGTACGCGGCCGGCGGCATGACCCTCGTCTATAGCGAAGTCAGTGGCAATCGTGCCTATGGCGGCATCACGATCAGCCGCTCGGGCGGCGTGGATTCGGCACTGGGGGCCAGGATCTATTCATCCACCATCGCGAACAACGAGGCGGATCTCTGGGGAGGCGCGCTGCTCGGCAGGCGGATCGATGGCTTTCTCGCGATCGTCGACTCGACGATTTCCGGGAACCATTCGAGCGGCGATGGCGCCGGCGTCTATGTATACAACTACCATCCGTCGGATTTCCCGGCTCACGTCATCGCGAGCACGATTACCGAGAACCGGAGCGACGATGCCGCCGCCACCGCGGGCCTGGTCATCCACGGGCCGGTCGAGATGCAAAGCTCGATCGTCTCGGGCAATACGAGCGCGGGAAATCCGAGCGATCTGCGCTCGATCACCGAATCCGCCTTCGGCTCCAGCAATCTCGTCGGCGCGTTCACGGGCTACGCGCCGCCGCCCGACCACCTGATCCTGAGCAACGATCCGCGCCTCGCGCCGCTCGCGAACAACGGCGGCGTCACGCGCACGCATGCCCTCTTGTCAGACAGCCCCGCGATCGACGCCGGCACGCTCAACTTCGATTTCAACCTGCATCTCAACTACGACCAGCGCGGAGATGGCTATCCGCGCACGGTCGGACCGAG
>DASZYR010000114.1:0-3751 GCA_035545255.1 Rhodanobacteraceae bacterium | reverse complement strand
ACGTCCACCTGATCGCCGACGAGATCGCGGTCGGCTTCGGCCGCACCGGCACGCTGTTCGCGTGCGAGCAGGCCGGCATCGCTCCGGATTTCCTTTGCCTCTCGAAAGGATTGACCGGCGGCACGCTGCCGCTGTCGGCCGTGCTGACGACGAACGCGATCTACGAGGCGTTCTACGCCGAATATTCCGCCGGCAAGGCGTTCCTGCACTCGCACAGCTACACCGGCAATCCGATCGCTTGCCGCGCCGCGCTCGCGACGCTCGCGGTGCTGCGCGAGGAACCCGTGCTCGAAAGGAATCGTGCGCTCGCAGCGCATCTCGCAAGACGCATCGCGCCGCTCGCCGGGCATCCGAACGTCGGCGACGTGCGCCAGACCGGCATGATCGCGGCGGTCGAGATGGTCCGCGACCAGGCGACGCGCGATCCGTTCCCGGCGAGCGAGCGCCGCGGACTTCGCGTCTACCGGCACGGCCTCGATCGCGGCGTGGTGCTGCGCCCGCTCGGCAACGTCGTCTACTTCATGCCGCCGTATTGCATCACGCCGGAGGAAATCGACTTCATGGTCGATGTCGCGGTCGAGGGAATCGATCGAGCGACCGGCTGAATGTTTGAGTGAGGATCGAGGCGCATCACTCCGCTCGCCCTCACCCTGCCCTCTCCCGCTCGCGGGAGAGGGGAAAACCTTGTCTTATTTCCGTGTGAACTCGATGCGCCGGTTCGCGGCGCGGCCTTCGCGCGTCGCGTTGTCGCCGATCGGCTTTTCCTCGCCGTGGCCTACCGCTTCGAGACGCTCGGCGTCGACGCCTTTCAGGATCATGTACGCGCGCACCGATTCCGCGCGCGCCTTCGAGAGCTTCAGGTTGTCGTCGTCGTTGCCGATCGAATCGGTGTATCCGGCGATCTCGTAGCGTCCCTGTTTCAGGCACGGCGTGATCGCGTCGAGCAGCGCGCGTCCTTTCGCGTCGATGCGGCTCGATGCGGTCCGGAACGTGACGGCCGCCGGCATGCGCGCGCCGCAGCGCACGTCCTCGGGGCGCGTCACCGGCGGCGGCGGCGCGACGATCGCGATGTCGTCGTGGACGACCGTGCGCGCGCCGAAGAAATCGTGCGCCCAGCGCTCGCGCGCGGATTTGTCGGCTTCGGCGTAGGCGCCGCCGGTCAGCGTGACGCGGCCTTCCGCGTCGCAGACGATGCCGATCGGCGGATCGGCGGCGAGCGCGGCGAACAGCGCCGCCGCCTTTTCGGTGCACATCGAGGCGCTCGTCGCAGCATCGACGGTGAGATGATCGACGACGTTCGCTTCGCCCCATGTCGATCTCGCGGCTTCGAGCAGGCTCGTCTTCGCGGCGAGATCGGCGAGCGTGCCGTCCAGAACGCGCTGGTCGCCGTCGATGCGGACCGCGAACGATCCCGGAGTCTTCGTCGGTACCGGCGGCGGCTCGGGCTCGGCCGTCGACGACGAGGACGGCGAGGGTGCTTGCGGCGCGAGAGTCGCCTGACCGGCGCAGCACGCGCCGTCGAGAGGGCCCCGATGCGCGAAAGCAAGCCCGACGAGCAGCGCGATCAGGAGCGCGGCGACGATCCACGTCCAGCGCGAGAAACGCGGCCAGTCGATGATCCGGTCCATGCCTGTCGTCCTCCTCGCGGGGTCAGACGCCGCCGTTCGATCTGCCGCTGATCAGCTCGTCCTGCAGGCGCTTCAGCTCCGCCCAACGATTTTCCGACGCGAGCGCGGCCTGCTGCGCCCACGTGCCGGGATTGGCGAGCTGGAAATGCGGACCGCCGCGCCCGAGGATCTCGAGCATCTCCGGCACGCCGAGCCGCGCGAGTTGCGCGAACGAGACGACGCCGTTCGCGTGGAAGAGATCGTCGATCTTCGGGCCGATGCCTTCGATGATCGTGAGATCGTCATCGTGCTTGAGGTTGAAGCCTGCCGCGCGCGCTGCGCCGACATCGATCACGCGCGCCGGCGGCGCGGCCGCCGCGCTGACGAGCGCATCGTGCTGCGCTTCTGCCGTCGCGGCATCCCGCGCGGGCGCTTCGTCCGCGACCCGCGCGCCCGGTGGCGGTTTTCGCCGCAACGCCCTGGCGAGCAGCCAGTTCGCGAGCCAGCCGAGCACGAACCCCAGCACGAACCACCAGAAGCAGCAGGCGAAGAGACTCATCGCGTTCTCCGGAAGCGGCCGCTTGCCGCGCAGAATACTCCTACTTGGCACGGCGTTAACCCGGCGTCATCGCGGAAGGAACCCCTACCGGCCGGCGCCGCGTCGCGCTACTGTCGGGCTCGAGGTTGCGGCGCGCAAGCGGCCGTCCGATCCACGCGCCACGGAGAAGCCCATGCGCATTCCACGCATCTACGTGCCGCAGCCGCTTCGTCCCGGTCGCGAAGTCGAGCTTCCGGTCCAGGCCGGAGAGCATCTCGCACGCGTGCTCCGCCTCGATCGCGGCCATCCGCTGCGCCTGTTCGACGGGAGCGGCGACGAGTACGAGGCCGAGCTCGCCTCGCTGGCGAAACGATCGGTGACCGCGCGCGTGCTGGAATCGGCCGATGCAGAGGATCGCGAGAGCCCGCTCCGCATCACGCTGGCTCAAGGCATCGCGCGCGGCGAGAAGATGGACTGGATCCTGCAGAAGGCGACCGAGCTCGGCGTCGCCCGCATCGTGCCGGTGGTCACCGATCGCACCGAAGTGAAGCTCGACGCCGAGCGCGCCGAGCGTCGCGTCGCGCATTGGGAAGCGGTCGTCGCAGCAGCCTGCGAGCAGTCCGGCCGCCGCCGCCTTCCGGCCGTCGCGGAACCCGCGAAACTCGCCGACTGGGCAGCTTCGCTCGACGACGAGACGGGTCTTCGCCTCGCGCTTGATCCCGCCGGCGACCGCACGCCGCGAGATTTGCCGGCGAGCACGAGCGCAACGCTCGTGGTCGGACCCGAAGGCGGCCTCTCCGACCACGATCTCGCGACGCTCGAAGCCGCGGGCTTTCGCGGCCTGCGCCTCGGCCCGCGCATCCTTCGCACCGAAACCGCCGGCCTCGCGGCGCTGGCCGCGATGCAGGCGCTGCTCGGAGATCTCTGAACGTTTTCTTCTTCTGCGGAGCGCGTTCCTCTGAGCGTGCTGCGCTCCGCCTTTTCCTTCTCTGTCCTGACCTCCTGTTTTCCCCTCTCCCGCTTGCGGGACAAGGCAGGGTGAGGACACGCTGGTTCGACGTTTCGTGTTGTGCTCTTGGTCTTTCGATCGTGAAACGTCGACGCGAAAACCGACTCACGTCCTTGTGGGTCTTACCGGCCATCCTGGCCGGCGCGCCACTTTCTCTGCTCGCCCAGAGAAAGTTGCCAACGAGAGGGCGCCCTCGGTGCCGCGCCCTCGCGCCACCCGCGTGCAGAGCACGCGGCTTTTCCGTCCGCCCTTCGCCGCGGCACAGAAGGGTTTGAGAGCAAGAGCAACGCAAAGGCGCTGGGTCCCCGCTTTCGCGGGGACGACGAGGTGGTGTGGCTCTCTGCTTTGCTTTACCTCGCTTTGCTTCCCGGGTCCCCTCTCGGCCGCGGCGAGGGCGCGAAGGAAACAGCCCGCAGGGGCGCGCGCACGACGCGCGCGCGTTCGCTGTCAGGCCACGGATGGCCTGTCAGCGAACCTCCGTAGCGCCCTCGCGAAGTCGCCGGCTCCATCGGCGACCGCGGCCGCGAGGGTCGCCTCTCTTTGGTTACTTTCTCTGGCGAGACAGAGAAAGTGACCCGGCCGCCAGGATGGCGGACG
>DASZYR010000113.1:0-3461 GCA_035545255.1 Rhodanobacteraceae bacterium | reverse complement strand
GAGATGCCGAGCGCCGACAGCGCGAGCGCGACGACGACGATGGCGCCCGCATAGCCGAGCAGCGTCGTCACCGAGCTTCGCATCGCGGGATCGAGCGACGTCGTCGGCAGATAGCGGTCGTGCAGCCAGCGCTTCAGCGCGTGCACGGCGAGAAGGCCGATCAGGAAGACCGCGATCGCGCCGAGCACGGCGTCCGGCGTGATCTCGAACTGTCCGATCGAGAGGCCGCGCGAGCCGATCTGGTCGCTGAGCGCCGAGAGCTCCGAGCGGCCGCTGCCGAATCCCGAAACCACGAGCGAGAGCGCGAACAGGAACGCGACGACGCGAAACGCGCCCGACAGCACGACCGCGAGCTGGCCGAGCGCGTGCGAGCGGGCCGCAGACGGATCTTGCATCCACCGCGTCCGCATCGACGCGAGCGCCGAGAACGCGTCGTCGACGAGATGCATCAGGAGATAGAACGCGCTGCCGACCACGAGCGCGCGCACGAGCAGCGCAGCGACGAACTGCCCGAACGCGATGAAGCCCGACAGCGCCGCGACGAGGGCGACGAGAGCGGCGAGCCCGATCGCGGCAAGCACGAGCTGCGCCGTCAGCGACTGCGCGGCGGGCTCCTTCTCGCCGCGCGCCTCGTTCCGACGCGCACGCACGGCGCGCAGCAGCGCCCACAGCACGATGCCGCTGTAGAGCGCCGCGGTCGCGACGCTCGTCGCGATCGTCGCCGACAGGCTTGCGCCGGCGATCGAGTTGGCTCTGCGCAGCACGATGCCGAGTGCGACCGCGCCGCCGAGCATCAGCGGAAAGCCGCGCAGCGACGCAGCGACCGCATCGCCGATCGGCGGCAGGCGCCAGGAAGGTCGCGTCGGCGACAGCAGCGCGCGGCCGAGGCCGGCGACGAAGCTGCCGAAGAACAACGCGTTGACGATCGAGCGCGCGAGCAGGCTCTCGGCATCCGAGAACGCGCCGTGCCAGTCGAGCCCGCTCACGATCGCGCGCGCGCCGAAACCGACCGAGAGCGTCGTGACGACGACGATCGCGAACGCGAGCGCCGAGCGCCGCAACCTTCCGTGCGGCACGCGATCGGCCGTGATCCGCATCAGCACGCGCACGATCCACCAGCGGCCGGCGATCATCAGCAGGAGACCAATCGCGATGCCGGCGACGGCTTCGATGCGGTTGTCGGGCGCGACGGCGTCGGCGAGCGCCGACGCGACGCCGCTGCCCAGCGTCGAAAGACGCGCGCCGTCCTCGTCCAGCGCATCGGCGATCCCGCTCCAGAACGCCGGCGTCAGCGGCGAGAGCGTGCGTTGCGAAAGGCGCGCCTGGAAGCTCGCGCGGCGCGCCTCGTCGATTTCGGCGACGACCTGCTGGCCGTCGACCGCGAGCATCTTCGCGCGCTTGATCTCGGCGTCGAGATCCGTGCGCTCGCGCCCGAGCGAAGCGCGCTGCGCGGCGATGTCCGCGGCTTCCGCCGGCGCACCCTTCGCCGGAGCGGGGCCGAGTTCGGCCAGCCGCGCGTCGAGCGCCGCGAGTTTGGGCGTGCGGTCGGCGACGATCGCATCGGCGGCGGCATCGAAACCGGCGATGGTGTCGCGCAGATCGCTCACCTGCGCGGGATCGGCGTTGCCGGCAACCTGCTTGCGGATCTCGGCGATCTTCGCGCGCGCGGCGTCGAAATCGAATTTCGCCGGCTCGTCGGCCGCCGACACCGGACACCCGGCAAACGCGATGAGCAGAAAGGCGAAGACGCGGAATCGCAGCATTCGTCCATCATCGAAGCGCGGCGCGGCGCCGTCAATTCGACGGCCTCGGCGCATTGCGCCGCGCTTCATGTGCGATCGCGAGGCCTCAGCCCGCGGCACCGAACATGCTGCCGACGATGGCGGTCAGAGCCATCGCGAAGGCGCCCCAGAAGAGCGTGCGCAACGCACCTTTCGCCATCGACGCGCCGCCTGTGCGCGCCGCGACCGCGCCGAGGATCGCGAGAAACGCGAGCGCCGCCGGCACGACAGCGCGATCGATCGCGTGCGGCACCAGCATCGCGACCGTGAGCGGCAACGCGGCGCCAGTTGCGAAACTCGCCGCCGACGCGATCGCCGCCTGCACGGGCCGCGCCGCCGTGCCCTCGGAGATGCCGAGCTCGTCTCGCGCATGCGCCGCGAGCGCATCCTTCGCCATGAGCTGATCGGCGACGCGAAGCGCGAGATCGGCATCGAGCCCGCGTCCGCGCCAGATCCCCGCGAGCTCCGCCCGCTCGCCCACGGGATCGGCAGCAAGCTCGCGCTTCTCGAGCTTGAGATCGGCGTGTTCGGCGTCGCGCTGCGAGCTGACCGAGACGTACTCGCCCGCGGCCATCGAAAGGGCGCCTGCGACGAGGCCCGCGAGGCCGGCCGTCAGGATCGCGGCGCGATCCGCGCCGGCCGCTGCGACGCCGACGATGACGCCCGCGGTCGAGAGGATGCCGTCGTTCGCGCCGAGCACGGCCGCGCGCAGCCAGCCGGTGCCTTGCGAGCGGTGACGGGTGCCGTGGATCTCGAGCATGCGATTGCCCCCGTTGCGCTTGCAATCCCCTCTCCCGCTGCGCGGGAGAGGGCCGGGGTGAGGGCAAGTTGATTCAACGCCTCACTCCGGATGCCCTCACCCTGCCCTCTCCCGCAAGCGGGAGAGGGGAAAACGGCGTCTCACACCGTCAGCGGATTCGGCTTCTCGGGATCGAGTTTCCACTGCTTGATCGCGCGCGCGACGTCTTCGGGATTCATCAACCCGTCGGCCGCGAGCGCCGCGATCGCGGCGTGCGCGATCCAGTAGCGGTCGACTTCGAAGAACGCGCGCAGGTTCGCGCGCGTGTCGCTACGGCCGAAGCCGTCGGTGCCGAGCACGACGTAACGCTTGCCGTGCGGGACGAACGCGCGGATCTGGTCGGCGAACTCGCGCACGTAGTCGGTCGCGGCGATCACCGGGCCCGGCCGGTTCTCGAGGCACTCCGTGACGTGCGCCTTGCGCGGCGTCTTCGCCATCGGATGCAGGCGGTTCCAGCGCTCGGCGTCGAAGCCGTCGAGACGCAGCTGCGAGAAGCTCGGGCACGACCAGATGTCGCTGACGACGCCGAATTCCTTGTCGAGGAGCTCGGCCGCCGCGATCGCCTCGCGCAGGATCGTGCCGGAGCCGAGCAGTTGGACACACGGAATGTTCTTCGCCTTGCCCTTCGCTTTCCCCGAATCCCCGCTCCCGAATCCCGAATCCCGAAAGAGATACATGCCCTTGATGATGTCGGCCTCGACGCCGCCGGGTTTGTCGGAGCGAGGCATGTCCGGATGCGCGTAGTTCTCGTTCATCACGGTGACGTAGTAGTAGACGTCTTCCTGCTCCTTCAGCATGCGGCGCACGCCGTCCTGCAGGATCACCGCGATTTCGTAGGAGAACGTCGGATCGTAGGCGCAGCAGTTCGGGATCGCGCCGGC
>DASZYR010000112.1:0-6377 GCA_035545255.1 Rhodanobacteraceae bacterium | reverse complement strand
GACGTGGCAGGTCGGGCGCCCGCGGCGCAGATCGTCGTCGTCCATCGCCGGCAGGTCGTCGTGGACGAGCGAATACGCATGGATGATTTCGACGGCGGCGGCCGGCGCATCGAGCTTGTCGAGCCGCGTGCCGAACGCATTGCCGGTCGCGTAGACGAGCAGCGGACGCAACCGTTTGCCGCCGCCGAGCACGGCGTAGCGCATCGCGCGATGCAGCTCGGCCGGAGGCTGATCCTGTGGCGGCAGCACGCGCGCGAGCACGTCGTCGGCGCGCGCGGAGAGCGCAAGCAGGTCAGGGGGCAGGTCGTTCATCTCTTTGCGGCTATCAATACGTTGAACGAAGCTGGCGGTTATTGAGGAGTGCGGCCATGGATGGCCGCGTTGGACCAGCAGATGACACGCCCGGCATGCCGCACTATCGGGGCCTGCAGAAGCGATCAGGGACGATCGCAAAAACTACGGCGTGCCCGGGTCGAACGGCACGGCGCTTTCGGGCGCCGAAGGATCGAGCAGCTGCTTCACGCGAAGCTCCGCCTGCTCGAGCGCGTTCTGGCAGTCGCGATAGAGCGCGATGCCGCGCTCGAACGATTTCAGCGAATCGTCGAGGCTGAGATCGCCTTGCTCCATGCGCGAGACGAGCTGCTCGAGCTCGTCGAGCGACTTCTCGAAATCGGCGATCCTGGAGCGCTCGTCGGCCTGCGACATGGCGCGCAAGCTAGCATGGGTCCGTGCGATCGTCCATGAGGTTTTCGCGATCATCCATGAGGGTTGGCTTTTGCGATCATCCACCAAGGCGGGTTTTCCGCGATGGTCCATGATCGCTGCATCTGCACGCTGTTTCGTGTCGTGCCGTGCGTCTTCACCGGATTCCAGAAGCGGCCGTCCATGGTCGCACTTTCCAGGAACAGCACGCTTCGGACGAGCGTCAATGCGTAACCGTCCATTCGAGGCGAGCGTTCGCGTTTGCGAGCTGCTCGGCGCCGGTGTCGCTCAGCCAGAGGTCGGCGACGGCGAGCAGCGCGCCGTCATCGCCGAACACGAGCGGCAGGCGGCTGCGCTGCCACGGCGGAATGCCGGCCTCCTGAAGAAGATCGCGCAGCTCGCGCGTATGCGTCGTGCCCGACAGGCGAAGGTTCTCGCCGCCGCGGCGAAAGCGCACGAGCGCCGGTTTCGCGAGGCGCGGCTGCGGCGCATCGGCCGCAAGGGCGGCGAGGCGCAGCACGCCGATGCCCGACGGCAGCGAAAGCGCTTCGCCGGTGAATTCGGCCGTCCAGTCGAGCGGCGCGAGCTGCAGCGGGGCCAGCGCGTGCAGGAGCTCGCGATAGCGGCGCACCTCGACGCCGGGCCAGCGCACGCACGGCTGGCGATCCTCGCCGGCTTCGGCGAGCTGGCGCACGAGCTCGGCGACCTGGAACTGCGTCGGCTCTGGCAGCGCGATCGCCCGCAACCAGCGCCTCAGCACCGGGTCGCGCAATGCATCGGGCAGCGCGAGCCATTCGCGGAAGCGAAGCGTGGAAGGATCGAGCCCTTGCACGTGGGTGAGCGCGCGCTCGGCTTCGTCGTCGATGAAGTCGGCCGCGGCGCGCGCCCAAACCGCGCTCTGCGAGATGCTGGCCTCGGCCTCCGGCCAGCGCCGCGCGATGCGCGGCAGCACTTCGATGCGCAGGAAATTGCGGTCGAGCGAGAAATCGGCGTTGCTCGGATCCTCGATCCAGACGAGCTTGTGCTGCTCGGCATAGCTGCGCAGCGATGCGCGCGGCAGCGTCAGCAGCGGTCGCCACGCGAAGCCGCGGCCGAGCCGGCGCAGCATGCGCATCGCGCCGAGGCCTTCCGGTCCCGCGCCGCGCAGGAGTTTCAGGAGAACCGTCTCGGCCTGATCGTCGCGATGGTGCGCGAGCGCGAGGATCTCGCCCGCTTGCAGCATCTCCTCGATCGCGCCGTAGCGCGCGCGCCGCGCGGTCGCTTCGAGGCCGAGGCCGGGCGTGCGCGCGATGTCGACCGCGCGCGTCTCGAGCGGCACGCCGACCTGCTCGGCGAAGTCGGCGCATTGCCGCGCCCACATCGGGCTGTCGGCATGCAGGCCGTGGTCGACGTGCACGGCGCGCCGACCGCGGTCGCGCGCGGCCTGCGAGCGTGCGAGCGCATGCAGCAGCACGGTCGAGTCGAGCCCGCCGCTCAGGGAGACGAGGATCGGGCCCGCCACGAGCTCGACGAGCGCGTGCTCGATGTGGTCGCGAATCCGGCTGGCGGGCATCGAGGCCTCGGCGCGCGTCAGCGCGCGACCGCCGCGCTCGCGCGGCCTAGTTCCACGAGCAGACGACCTTCCCGCAGTTGCCGGAATCCATGAGATCGAAACCTTTCTGGAAATCGTCGATGTGGATCTGGTGCGTCAGCACCTTTTGCAGCGGAAAGCCCGAGAGCACCATCTGCGTCATCTTGTACCAGGTCTCGTACATGCGGCGCCCGTAGATGCCGTGGAGAACGAGGCCCTTGAAGATGACCTTGTCCCAGTCGATGCCGGAGCCTTTCGGCAAGAGGCCGAGCAGCGCGATCTTGCCGCCGTGGTACATGCAGTCGAGCATGTCGGCGAACGCGCGCGGATTGCCGCTCATCTCGAGGCCGACATCGAAACCTTCCATGTGGAGGTCCTTGACGACGTCCTTGAGCGGCGTCTTGGCGACGTTGACGACGCGCGTGGCGCCCATGTCGGCGGCGAGCTTCAGACGATAGTCGTTGACGTCGGTGACGACGACGTTGCGCGCGCCGACGTGCTTGGCGATGCCGGCCGCGATGATGCCGATCGGGCCCGCGCCGGTGATCAGCACGTCCTCGCCGATGAGATCGAACTCGAGCGCGCAATGCGCGGCGTTGCCGTACGGATCGAAGAACGCGGCGAGCTCGGAGGGAATCTGGTCCGGGATCGGCCAGAGGTTCGACGCCGGCACCGCGACGTACTCGGCGAACGCGCCGTTCCGGTTGACGCCGATGCCGACCGTGTTCGGACAAAGATGCTGCTTGCCGGCACGGCAGTTGCGGCAGACGCCGCAGACGACGTGGCCTTCGGCCGAGACGCGCTGGCCGACCGTGTAGCCGCGCACGCCGGCGCCCATGTCGACGATGCGGCCGACGAACTCGTGTCCGATGACGAGCCCGGGCTTGATGACGCGCTGCGACCACTCGTCCCACTTGTAGATGTGGAGATCGGTGCCGCAGATCGCGGTCTTTTCGAGCTTGATCAGGACGTCGTTCGGGCCGATCTCGGGGATCGGAACCTCTTCCATCCAGATGCCGGGCGCGGCGTCGCGCTTGACGAGGGCTTTCATTGTTGCGGTGGCCATGATGAGACGAGTCGTTGGCGGTGTGGCGGATTATAGGGGCGAGGGATGAGGGGAGAGGGGCGAGGGCTTGCTCCGCTGTGTCGTTCCGGTCCTGCCGCCTTCAAGGTGCGCGGTTTTCGAGCGCTTGCCTCTCATCCCTCATCCCTCGCCCCTAAACTCTCCGGATGCCACACGCCGACTCACGCCCCTGCGCCATCTTCCTCATGGGCGCCACCGCGACCGGCAAGACGGCGCTTGCGTGCGCGCTGGCCGAGCGCTTTCCGCTCGGGCTCGTCAGCGTCGATTCCGCGCTCGTCTACCGCGGGCTCGACATCGGGGCAGCAAAGCCCGACGCGGCGACGCTCGCGCGGCATCCGCACCGGCTCATCGACATTCGCGATCCGTCCCTGCCGTATTCGGCGGCGGAGTTTCGTGCGGATGCGCTCGCGGCGATGGACGAGATCGCGCGCGAGCGGCGCGTGCCGCTTCTGGTCGGCGGAACCGGCCTCTATTTCCGTGCGCTCGCGACCGGACTCTCCGCGCTGCCGGAAGCCGATCCCGAGGTTCGAGCGCGCATTGCGCGCGAGGCTGCCGCATCAGGATGGGCGGCGTTGCACGCAAGGCTCGGCGAGATCGATGCGGAAGCCGCCCGGCGCATCCGCCCCGGCGACGCGCAGCGGATCCAGCGGGCGCTCGAGATCATCACGTTGACCGGCCGGCCGCTGTCGGAGCAGCTGTCCGGCTCGCCGCAGCGCCCGCCGTGGCGATTGCTGAAGCTCGCGCTCGTTCCGGTCGATCGCGCTCGTTTGCACCAGCGCATCGCCGAGCGGTTCGACGCGATGCTCGCCGCGGGTTTCATCGACGAAGTGCGAAGCCTCATCGCACGAGGCGATCTCGGCGCCGATCTTCCCGCGTTGCGCGCGGTCGGCTATCGGCAGGCCGCGGAATACCTTGCGGGATCGATCGATGCCCCCACATTCCGGGATCGCGCGATCTTCGCCACCCGGCAGCTTGCGAAGCGACAGATCACCTGGCTCCGCGGCGAGCTCGACGCGCGCTGGATCGATCCTGACGACGGCGATGCCGCGGCGAAGGCCGCAGCGGCGATCCGCGGTTTTGTCGGCTCGAATGTCATCGAATCGTGAAACCGTGTCGCGCGGCATTTTATTTGCCGTAGCGAATCGTTAAGATGGTCGCCATTGGAAACGTGAACGCTGGTTGAATCGGGGCGTCCGGACGCACGCATTGCGCCGCGCAGTTTTTTTCCGGTTCGGGAATTCGCTGGGTTGGAGAAGAAGACCATGGCCAAGGGGCAGTCGTTGCAGGATCCGTTTCTGAATGCGCTGAGGCGCGAGCGCGTGCCGGTGTCGATCTATCTCGTCAACGGCATCAAGCTCCAGGGCACGGTCGAGTCGTTCGACCAGTTCGTCGTGCTGCTTCGCAATACCGTCAGCCAGATGGTCTACAAGCACGCGATCTCGACCGTCGTGCCGACGCGCAACGTGCGGGTCGGCCCCGAGACGGGCGCCGGCGCGACGAGCGCTGCCGACACGCAGGAACACCACGAGTAACTCCGCTGTTCGAACGATCCAGAAAAGGCGAGCGCGCGCTGCTGCTGCAGCCGCATGAGCCGGGCCGCAGCGACCCCGCCGCGCTCGATGAATTCGGCGAGCTTGCGCGCTCGGCCGGCGCGAGCGTCGTCGGCGCGTTGACCGCGCGCGTCGAGAAGCCCAATCCGCGCTATTTCGTCGGCTCCGGCAAGGCCGAGGAGCTGGCCCAGCAGCGCAAGGCGCTCGGCGCGGACCTGATCCTGGTCAACCGCAGCCTCTCGCCGGTCCAGGAACGCAATCTCGAGAAATTGACCGAGTGCCGCGTCGTCGACCGCACCGGCCTCATCCTCGACATCTTCGCGCAGCGCGCGCGATCGCACGAAGGCAAGCTCCAGGTCGAGCTTGCGCAACTGAAGCACATGTCGACGCGGCTCGTCCGCGGCTGGACGCATCTCGAGCGCCAGCGCGGCGGCTCGATCGGCCTGCGCGGTCCCGGCGAAACGCAGCTCGAGCTCGACCGGCGGCTCCTCGGCGAGCGCATGAAGCAGCTCGAAAAGCGCCTCGACAAGGTCGAAGTGCAGCGCAACCAGGCGCGCCGCGCCAGGCAGCGCAATGCCGTGCCGGTCGTCGCGCTCGTCGGCTACACGAACGCCGGCAAGTCGACGCTGTTCAACGCGCTGACGGGATCGGGCGTCTACGCGGCGGATCAGCTGTTCGCGACGCTCGATCCCACCGTGCGACGTCTCGAAGGACTCGAATCGGGGCCGGTCGTGCTCGCCGACACGGTCGGCTTCATTCGCGACCTGCCGCACGATCTCGTCGCTGCTTTCCGCTCGACGCTCGCCGAGGCGCGCGATGCCGATCTGCTGCTGCATGTCGTCGATGCATCCGATCCCGAGCGCGACGAGCGCATCGTCGACGTCGAGAGCGTGCTGCGCGAGATCGGCGCCGGCGATCTTCCGCAGGTGCTCGTCTTCAACAAGATCGATCTGGTTACTTCAGCCAACATCCCCGTTGGCGAAAATCAAGAAGCGGCCATCCATGGCCGCACTTCACAACCAACAGGCGCTTCGTTGCAGCCGCGACTCGATTGGATCGACGGCGGCGAAACGCCGCGGGCCTGGGTGTCGGCCGTCACCGGCGCCGGTCTCGACGGGCTCCGTGCGGCGATCGCGAGCCGTCTCGGCGCGGAACGGATACGCGCCGATCTCCACGTGCCTTCCGCTTCGGGACGCCTGCGCGCGCGCCTGCACGCGCAAGGGCTCGTCGCCGAGGAAAGCGCCGAGGAATCGGGCTGGCGCATCCGCATCGACGCGCCGCGCGCGCTCGTCGAGCCGTTGTTCGGCTTGCCGAACGGCGACGGCGACTGGCTGCGCGGGCGCTTGCTCGCCGGGTGTGGTTAGATGATCGCCCGAAAGAGGTAACGAGCAATGGCCTGGAACGAACCCGGCAGCGGCAAGCAGCGCGATCCGTGGAAGGACGGCGGAGGCGGTCCGTCGCCCGACCTCGA
>DASZYR010000111.1:0-2765 GCA_035545255.1 Rhodanobacteraceae bacterium | reverse complement strand
CATCCCGCAGAAATGGACCGACACCGACGGCCGTGAGCACGCCGAGATGATCGGCCGTCCGGTCTCGATGCACGCGATGCGCGGAATCTCGGCGCATGCGAACGGATTCCACACGTGCAGGACGTTGCATCTGCTGCAAATGGTTCTCGGCGCGATCGACACGCCGGGCAGCTTCCGCTATCAGCCGCCGTATCCGAAGCCGGCGCCGCCCGGCAATCGCCCCGGCAGGAAGCGCAGGGAGAACGGCGCGCTCGACGCGGGTCCGCTCGGCTACGTGCATGCGCCAGAGGATCTCGTCGTCGACGCGGACGGCGCGCCGCGCCGCATCGACAAGGCGTTCTCGTGGGAGCATCCGTTCGCCGCGCACGGCATGCTGCAGAACGTGATCCGCAACGCGTGGGCCGGCGATCCCGGCCGCATCGACACGCTGTTCCTGTTCATGGCGAACATGGGCTGGAACTCGGCGATGAACACGACGGCGACGCGGCAGATGCTCGCCGATCGCGATCCCGCGACCGGCGAATACCGGATTCCGCACGTCATCTACGCCGACGCTTACGCTTCGGAAACGGTCGCATTCGCCGATCTCGTGCTGCCGGACACGACGTATCTCGAGCGCTACGACTGCATCAGCCTGCTCGACCGCCCGATCTCCGACGCCGACGGCGCGGCGGACGCGATCCGCAGGCCCGTCGTCAAACCCGATCGTGACGTGCGGCCGTTCCAGGACGTGCTGCTCGATCTCGGCGCACGGCTCCGGCTGCCGAATCTCGTCGACGCAAACGGCGCGCCGAAATATCCAGGCGGCTACGCGCAGTACATCGTCGAACACGAGCGCTCGCCCGGCGTCGGCCTCCTCGCCGGATGGCGCGGCAAGGACGGCGAGACCGGCGGCATCGGCGCGCCGAATCCCGATCAGCTCGATCGCTACATCGAGCATGGCTGTCATTGGCATCGCGAAGTGCCCGCTGCCGGCCGCTACTACAAGATGGCGAACCGAGACTATCTCGAATGGGCGAAATCGCTCGGCTTCGCCGCATCGACGGCGCCGGTCACGTTGCAGTTCTATGCCGAGTCCTTGCAACGCTTTCGTCGTGCGGCACAAGGACACGGCCCGATACAACCTCCCGAGCGCGACCGCGCGCGCGTCGCACGCTACTTCGATCCGCTGCCGTTCTGGTACGCATCGCTCGAGGAAGCATCCACGGACGTGGCGAATGCGCGCTTTTCCCCTTCTCCCCTCGCGGGAGAAGGCCGGGATGAGGGGCCGCCGCCGCAGGTGTCGCCATCGAACGCATTCCCCCTCAACGCGATCACGCAACGCCCGATGTTCATGTATCACTCGTGGGGCTCGCAGAACCGCTGGCTGCGCCAGATCGCGACGCGGAACTTCCTCTATGTGCATCCCGACACCGCGCGCGAGCACGCGATCGCCGACGGCGACTGGATCTGGATCAGCGCCCCCGCGGGCCGCATCCGCGTGCAGGCGCGAACGCACGCGGCGACTGCACGCGGAACCGTGTGGACATGGAACGCGATCGGCAAACACAAGGGCGCGTGGAAACTCGCCGCCGACGCACCGGAATTCCGCGACGGCTTTCTGCTCAATCATCTGATCGACGAGGAGCTTCGCCTTCACGGAGAAGCGACGCGCGCGAACGCCGATCCCGTCACGGGCCAGGCCGCGTGGTTCGACCTTCGCGTCCGCATCGAGCGCGACGACGTCTCGCAGGAGCCGGGCCATCGCATCGAAGTCGTCGGGATGCGCGACGAATGAGCGCGCAGGCGTGGATCACGCTCGGCGTCGTGATCGGCTCGATCGTGCTGTTCGCAAGCGAGCGCGTGCGCGTGGACATCGTCGCGCTGATCGCGCTCGCGATGATCTCGATCTTCGGCATCGTGACGCCCGCCGAAGCGCTTGCCGGCTTCAGCAACGAGGCGACCGTCACGGTCGCGGCGATGTTCGCGCTCAGCCTCGGCATCGAGCGCTCGGGCGCGCTCGAGCCGCTCGCGGCGCTGCTTTCGCGCATCCGCCGGCCGTGGGTGCTGACGCTCGCGCTGATGCTGACGATCGCGCCGATCGGCGCGTTCGTAAAGAACATCGCGCTCGTCGCGACGTTCCTTCCGCTGGCGCTGCGCGTCTGCGCGCGCACGCACACGGCACCCGCGCGCGTGCTGATGCCGATGGCGTTCGCGGCGCAGATGGGCGGCGTGTGCACGCTGATCGGCACGTCGTCGAACCTTCTCGCCGACAGCCTCGCGCAGAAGCACGGTCTGCCGCCGTTCGGCGTCTTCGAGTTCACGCGCATGGGCGCGCTGCTCGCGGTCGCCGGCATCGCGTACCTGATGCTGATCGGCCGCTGGCTGCTGCCGCGCGAGACGAGCGCCGACGTGCCGGCCGAGACGATCGGCAAGTACGTGACCGAGCTTCGCGTCACGCCGGGCTCGGCGCTGGTCGGCAAGACGATCGCCGGCGCGAAGCTCGGCGAGACCTACGGCGTCTATCCGCTCGAGCTCCTGCGCGGCGACCGCCATCTCTGGTCGCCGCGCTCGCAGGAGATCCAGTCCGGCGACGTGCTGCTCGTGCGCGGCGCATGGGAGAAAATCGAGGACATGCGCAAGCGCGCCGAGCTCGAGATCGATCCCGAGAACCGCTACGGCCCCGATCACGGCAAGGCGCGCGTGCTCGTCGAGGCGATGCTGAAGCCCGAAGGCACGATCGTCGGCAGCACGATCGGCGAGCTGCATCTCGCGCGGAACTTCGA
>DASZYR010000110.1:0-19597 GCA_035545255.1 Rhodanobacteraceae bacterium | reverse complement strand
TGCGAACGTCGTGCTGCTGTCGTCGTTGCTGACGGATTCGTTGGTCTGGATAGCCATGCTCGATCCGATGACGCCCGGCGCCTCACGGCGCGGGTCGTGCATCGATCCATTGCGAAGTTGCGGCGTAGCGCGCTGGTGGAGCGACGGCGCCCGTTCACCTCGGCGCGTCAGCCTGCAACGAACACATTCCGGAGCCCCGAGCTTCGGAACGTGCGAAAACCCTTCATGAGCCTCGGGAAGCACGGCGCGCCATTTCGGCACCGTTTCCGGATGCGGGAGTATCCGGCCCCTCTGGTTGAGGCAAGACTACGCGCAACGGGAAGGCGAGTCCAGTCCCGGGTCGGGACGGATCGCGCCGCAAGCATCGCAGCCGACGGTCGGCAGCCGGCGAGCGAGGCGGCTTTCCATTCCGGGTCCGCAACTCCTGCACAGTCCTCGGCGAACTCGCAACCTCGTGCATCCGCTACTATCCGGCACCGGTCAGGAATCTTTCGTTTCATGTGGTACGCGATCATCGGCACCGACGACAAGGACTCGCTGCCGCGCCGGCGCGCGGCGCGACCGGCGCATCTCGAACGCCTGCAACAGCTCGTTGCGGAAGGTCGGCTCCTGCTGGCCGGGCCGTTTCCCGCCGTCGACGCAGAGGATCCCGGCGAAGCCGGTTTCGCCGGCACGCTGGTCGTCGCGGAATTCGGCGATCTTGCGGCGGCGCGACGCTGGGCCGAAGCCGATCCGTACGTCGTCGAAGGCGTGTTCCGCGACGTGCGCGTCGAGCCTTTCCGCAAGGTGCTGCCTTGAGCGCGCGCGTCGAGGAGATCCGCCGCCGTCTGGCGCTCGCGCTGTCGCCGGCCGTGCTCGAGGTGGAAGACGAAAGCCACCGCCACGTCGGACACGAAGGCGCACGAGACGGGCGCGGCCATTTTCGCGTGCGCATCGTCAGTGCCGCATTCGCGAGCCAGCCGCCGCTCGCGCGGCATCGCGCCGTGTACGCCGCGGTCGGCGACCTGATGCAGACCGACATCCACGCCCTTGTGATCGACGCCCGGACACCCGAGGAGAACGCATGAAATCGAACCCGTTGCGAAGCGCGCGCCTGGCCTGGCCGATCGCGCTGTTGCTGACCGCCGGCTGCAGCCCGGAGCATGGAGGCCAGGCCTCGTCCGGCAACCCGGTCATCCAGCTCGCCAACCCCGGCCCCGCGGCCGAGATCGTCAACGGCGACGCGGTTCCCGCGCGCCTGGTCGACGCGCTGGCGCGTTCGCGCAACTGGAATCTCGAACGTCCCGGCATGCGCGAGCGCGCGCTTCGCGAGCTCGCTAGCTACGTCGTCGCGGCGCAGGCGTCGCGCACGGAGGATCTCGCCAGCCTCGACCTCCCGGCGATGGCCGAGCTCGCGCGTCTCCAGGCCGTGTCCACGGCGACCGTCATGGCATTCGAGAACGGCGGCGCGATCGATGACGCGACGCTGCGCGCCGAATTCGACAAGCAGATCGCGCGCACCGGCGGCAACGACTACGACGTCACCCAGCTGATCTTCCGCGACGAAGCCGCCGCGACGAAAGCCGCCGCCGAGATCGCCGCCGGCAAGCCCTTCGACAAGGTGTCGGCGGCGCAGAAGAAGGACGCCGTGCAGGTGCGCTCGATCAAGCGCGCGCGTCCGATCCAGCTGACCGAGCCTGTCGTCAGCGCGCTCGCCGCGATGAAGCCGGGCGACACGACGAAGACGCCGGTGCATTCGGCGCTCGGCTGGCAGGTCGTCCGGCTCGATGCCGTCACGCCGCGCGCGGTGCCGACCTTCGATCAGGTCAAGGACAGCCTGCGCCGGACGATGGCGAAGCGGGCGGGCGAGGAGCGTCTCATGAAGCTTCGCGCGGAAGCGAAGATCACCTTGCCGGACGGCTCGCCGCTGCCCGCGAGCACCGGCCAGGCCCGGGGCGCGCCGGTACCGGCGGGCGAAGCGAAGAAAACGGGGAATTGACGGTCCTCCCCGCGAGTCTGGCATCGCGGCCGTCCCGAGACGGACCGCCGCGCGGCTTGCGCCCCGGCTGAAGGCATCTGAAAATCCGCGCCCCCGCACGAAAGACGCGTCCGCCCGCAGCCGCGCCCGCCGCGGCAGCGCGGCCGCCACTTCCGTACTCTCTGCCGATGCCCGCGCGCGCGAGGCATCCGAGGCTTTCGTTTCCATGCGCCTGACGACCATCAAGCTTGCCGGTTTCAAGTCCTTCGTCGATCCGACGGTGCTGCATCTGCCGACCAACATGTCGGGCATCGTCGGCCCGAACGGCTGCGGCAAGTCGAACATCATCGATGCGATCCGCTGGGTCATGGGCGAGAGCGCCGCGAGCCGCCTGCGCGGCGATGCGCTGACCGACGTCATCTTCTCGGGATCGTCCGGGCGCAAGCCGGTCGGCAGCGCGATGGTGGAGCTGCTCTTCGACAACTCCGACGGACTCATCGGCGGCGAATACGCGAGCTACGGCGAGATCTCCGTCAAGCGCATCGTCAGCCGCGACGGACAGTCGCAGTATTTCCTGAACGGCGTGCGCTGTCGTCGCCGCGACATCACCGACATCTTCCTCGGCACTGGCCTTGGACCGCGCAGCTACTCGATCATCGAGCAGGGCATGATCAGCGAGATCGTCGAGGCCGATCCCGAGCAGCTTCGCAGCCATCTCGAGGAAGCGGCCGGCATCTCGAAGTACAAGGAACGCCGCAAGGAGACCGAAAGCCGCATCAAGGCGACGCGCGAGAACCTCGACCGCGTCACCGACGTGCGCGACGAGGTCGAGAAACAGCTCGCGCATCTGCAGCGGCAGGCGCGCGCGGCCGAGCGCTGGCAGGGCTACAAGAACGAACAGAAGAAGAAGGAAGCCGAGTTGAAGGCGCTCGGCCTGCGCGAGGCGCAGGCGCTGGTCGCCGAGCATTCCGGCGAATTGCGCAAGGCCGAACTCGGGATCGAGGAGCAAGTCGCGCAGCAGCGCCGTTGCGAAGCCGAGCTCGAGGCCGGCCGCGAGAAGCACGCCGCCGGAGGCGAGGCGCTCAACGCCGTGCAGTCCGAGGTCTACCGCATCGGCGCCGAGATCGCCCGCGTCGAGCAGCAGATCCAGCATCACAAGGAGCTCACCGAGCAGTTGCAGCGCGCGCGAGAGGAAACCGAGCGAGCGCATGGCGAGCTCTCGTCGCACATCGCCGGCGACGGCGCTCGCCGCGACGAATTGCAGCGCGCGCTCGATGAATCCGAGCCCAGGATGGCCGAGCTGCGCGCCGCGGACGAGCAGGCGGCCGAAGCCTCGCGCGCGGCCGAAACGCGTCTTGCCGACTGGCAGTCGCAATGGGATGCGCATGCCGGCGTTTCCTCGCAGGCGACGCAGGCGGCCGAAGTCGAGCGCACGCGCATCGATTATCTCGATCGCCAGCTTCTGCAAGGCGATCAGCGGCGCAGTGCGCTCGATGCCGAGCGGACGGCGACGAATCTCGACGAGCTTTCTCTCGCGTTGCAGACGCTCGAAAGCGGACACGGAGAAACGCAGGCCGCCGTCGAAGCGCTGACGCGATCGCTCGATGAACGCCGCGCTTCCGCCGAGAGCCTGCTGGAACGCGAGCGCTCGCTGCACGCGACCCTGAGCACGCGACGCAGCGAGATCGAAACCGTGCGCGGCAGGCTTGCGTCGCTGGAGGCGCTGCAACACGCGGCGCTCGGCGAAACCGGAGCGGCCGCGAACGAATGGCTGCAACGCGCGGGACTCGGCGATTCGAAGCGCCTCGGCGAAACCTTGCAGGTCGAGGCGGGCTGGGAGCGTGCGGTCGAAACAGTGCTCGATGGCTGGCTCGAAGCAGCGCTGCTCGAAGATCCCCTGCAAAATGCCGGCGAGATCGCCGCGCTCGAAGGCGCGGATCTGACGCTGATGGCGGCCGGCGACGATGACGGCCTCGCAGCCGACGGAACGCTCGCTGCCCTCACTCGCGGACCGGCAGTCGCGCGCCGCATGCTCGCGCGCGTGCGCACGGCTCGTTCGCTCGACGAGGCGCGCGCGATCGCAGCACGGCTCGGTACCGGCGAGTCGGTCGTGACGGCGTCCGGCGAATGGCTCGGCCATGGATTCGTGCGAATCGCGCGCGGAGCCGGCGCGCAGGTCGGCGTGCTGGCTCGCGAACGCGAGATCCGCGAGGCGACGGCGCATGCAGCCGACCTCGAACGCGCGATCGCCGAGCACGTGCAATCCGTCGATGCCGTCAGGCAGTCGCGCATCGACGCGGAACGGGACCGCGACGACGCCCAGCGCGATCTCCACACCGCTCATCGGCGCCTCGCCGAGATTTCAGGACAGCTGCAGAGCCAGCGCGGCCGCATCGACAGCGCGCGCGAGCGCATGGCGCGCGTGAGCGCCGAGCTCGAAGAGATCGAGCGCAAGATCGCCGCCGATCGCGATCAGGCGCGCGAAGCGCGCGGACGGCTCGAAGCGACGGTCGCCCGGATGAGCGAGCACGAGCAGCGCCGGCAGATGCTCGACTCGGAGCGCCGGGCCCTGCTCGAAGCTCGCGAGGAAGCGCGCATGAACGCGCGCGAGGCGCGCGAGGCGGCGCATCAGATGGCGCTCTCGGTGGAATCGCGCCGGGCGGCGCTGGCTTCGCTCGAGCAGTCGCTGCAACGCATGCAGGCGCAACTCGCGCAGATCGAGACGCGGCGCGGCGAGATCGCGGCGCAGCTGGCATCGGGCTCCGATCCCGTGGCCGGGCTCGAAGGCGAGCGGCAGACGTATCTCAGCCAGCGCCTCGCCGTCGACCGCAAGCTCGTCGAGGCGCGCCAGGCACTGCAGGAGCAGGACAACGCGTTGCGGGAACTGGAACAGGAACGCCACCGCATCGAGCAGGCGCTCGGCGAGCGCCGCGATGCGATCGCCGAGATGCGCCTTCGCGAGCAGGAGCACCGCCTGCGCGCACGATCCCTCGGCGAAGCGATCGTCGAGGCCGGCTTCGCGCTCGACGAAGTCCTCGGCACGCTGCCCGCCGAAGCCGACGCGGCGCAATGGCAGGGCGAGCTCGCCGAGCTCGACCAGAAAATCCGGCGCCTCGAACCGGTCAACCTCGCCGCGATCCAGGAATTCGACGAGCAGTCGCAGCGCAAGACCTACCTCGACGCGCAGCTCGCCGACCTTTCGACGGCGCTGGAGACGCTCGAAGGCGCGATCCGCAAGATCGACAAGGAAACGCGAGCGCGCTTCAAGGAAACGTTCGACCGCGTCAACGCCGGCATCCAGGAACTGTTCCCGCGCCTCTTCGGCGGCGGACATGCGTATCTCGAACTGACCGGCGACGACCTGCTCTCGACCGGCGTCACGATCATGGCGCGTCCGCCCGGCAAGCGCGTCAGCTCGATCTCGCTGCTCTCGGGCGGCGAGAAGGCGCTGACGGCCGTCTCGCTCGTGTTCTCGATCTTCCGGCTGAACCCGGCGCCGTTCTGCCTCCTCGACGAGGTCGACGCGCCGCTCGACGAGGCGAACATCGGGCGCTTCTCGAATCTCGTGACCGAAATGAGCGAGCGCGTGCAGTTCATCTTCGTCACGCACAACAAGGGCACGATGGAAGCCGCGCGCCAGCTCTGCGGCGTTACCATGCGCGAACCCGGCGTGTCGCGGCTCGTGCAAGTCGATCTCGAGGAAGCCGCTAAACTCGCCGGCGCCGCCTAACGAGGAATCGCGCATGGAACAGCAGGCGTTGAGCGCAACGGAGCTCCGCGTCATCGTCGCCGCCATCGGCGTCATCGTGCTGGCGCTGGTCTATTTCTTCGGCCGGCCGAGGCGACCCGGGCAGGGCGAGCGCCGCGCCGCCCGACGAGGCGAGGACGAGCGCATCGAGCCGACGTTCGGCGGCGTCGACGGCGAGCCGCATCAAGGCGAGCTCGATGTCTCGCTGCAAGCCGAGCTCGACCGGCTCGGCAAGGAAGGCGCCGCGAAACCCGCCGTGCGATCGCCGGTCGGCGTGCGTCCCGACCACAAGATCGAGCGCATCGTGACGCTCGTCGTCGCCGCGCGAGCCGGGACGGTGCTGGCCGGATCCGATGTCGTCGTCGCGGCCGAGAAGGCCGGGCTCGAGTTCGGCGACATGGGCATCTTCCATCGCCTCGTTTCCGGCAAGACCGACGAAGGTCCCGTCTTCAGCATGGCCAACATGGTCAAGCCCGGCAGCTTCGACATGAGCCGGCTCGACACCCTGGAGACGCCGGGCGTCACGCTGTTCATGACGCTGCCCGGACCTTTGCCCGCGCTCGATGCGTGGGAAATGCTGCTCCCGACCGCGCAGCGGCTCGCCGAATTGCTCGATGCGACCGTGCTCGATGAAGGACGCAACGCGCTCGGGCGGCAGCGGATCGCGCATCTGCGCGACGAGCTGCGGGCCTGGGATCGGAAGCAGGAACGGAATCAGATCCGGCCTGGGCGCTGATATCCATTCGGCATCAGACTCCATACGCCAGAGCGTCGTCATTCCGGCGAAAGCCGGAATCCATTTTGCTCTTCGGTGTTGCGAACACGAAAAAATCAAAATGGATCCCGGCTTTCGCCGGGACGACGGAACGTGGGGCTGCCGCTCGTTCCGCTACTCGTCCGAATAAGCGCCCGCGAGCGTCGCAAGATGGTTTCGCTCCTCCGCGCGCAGGAACGGCGCGATCAGCACCATCACCTGATGAATCCCTCGCGCGAAGTCGAGCGTCTCCTGCTCGCCCTTGCCGCTGCGCACCGCGTCGAAGCTCTGCCAGAACGTCGCGACGAGCACCACGTTGCCGGCGACCGCGCGGATCTCGGCTTCGCTCGCGTGCATGACGCCCGCGCGCACGAGCCCGCCCATCATCGCGGCAGCGCTCGCCGACGCGCGCCGGATGATCCGCGCGAAGCGGAGTTTCAGCTTGCGGTTCCGCGCGAGGATGTCGACGAGGTCGCGATACAGGAAGCGATACGCCCACGCGCACTCGAACACGAGATGCAGCTGCAGCCAGACGTCCTCGAGGTCCGGCAGGCGCTCCTCGGGAACGAGCAGCGCCTCGTCGATGCGCGCCTCGTAGCGCGCGAACAGGTGCCCGACGATGTCGTCCTTGTTGCGGAAGTGGTAGTAGAGGTTGCCGGGGCTGATGCCGAGCTCGTTCGCGATGTGGTTCGTCGTGACGTTCGGCTCGCCGGCCGCGTTGAACATCGAAAGACTCGTGTCGAGGATGCGCTCGCGAGTCTGGCGCGCCATGCGCGGAACGGCAGGATGGGACGGCGTTCTAGCCGCCAAGCTTTTTGACGAGATCGACGTATTTCTGCATCGCCTCGTCGCTCTTCGTGCCCTTGAGCTTCGCCCACGCCTCGTATTTCGCGGTCCCGACGAAGTCGAAGAAGCCGGGTTTCGGGCCCGACACGTCGCCTTCCGATCCCTGCTTGTAGAGCGCGTAGAGCTTCAACAACGTGTCGTTGTCGGGACGTTCGGGCAGTTTCTTGACGTCTTCCGCTGCCTTCTCGAAGCGCGCTTTGAGATCGGACATGGCTCACCCGATGGGTGGGAGTGTGCGGGGCGAATGCCGAGCTTACATCAGCGCGGCGAACGTGCGTAGCCATGCGAGCCGATGCACGGCTATGCTTCCCGCAAGCACGCGACGAATCACCGGGGGAGAGCGCCATGAGCTATTTCGTCACCGGAGCGACGGGCTTCATCGGCGGGCGACTCGTCGAGAAACTGCTCCTGCGCAAGGGCACGATCCATTGCCTCGTGCGCAAGGAATCGCTCGGGAAATTCGATGCTCTCGCCGAGCGCCTCGGCGCGGGCGGGGATCGTCTCGTCGCGGTCGTCGGCGATCTTTCGAAGCCGAACCTCGGCATGGCACCTGCCAGGACACGAGCGTTCGCCGGCAAGATCCGGCATTTCTTCCACCTCGCCGCGCTCTACGACATCGCCGCCGACACCGAGGCGCAGATCGTCGCGAACGTCGACGGCACGAAGAACGCGCTCGCGTTCGCGGAAGCGATCAAGGCGGGCACGTTCCATCACATGAGCTCGATCGCCGTCGCGGGTTTCTATCCCGGCGTGTTCCGCGAGGACATGTTCGACGAGGCCGAGGAGCTCGACGATCCGTATTTCCGCACGAAGCACGAGGCCGAAGCGCTCGTGCGCACGGCATATCCGGGGCCGCATCGCATCTACCGGCCGGGCCTCGTCGTCGGCGATTCGCGCACGGGCGAGATCGACAAGATCGACGGGCCTTATTACTTTTTCCGTCTCATAAAGAAGATGCGCGAAGCGCTGCCGCCGTGGATGCCGACGATCGGGCTCGAGGGTGGACGCATCAACCTCGTGCCGGTCGACTGGGTCGCCGCGGCGCTCGATCACATCGCGCACAAGCCCGGGCTCGACGGCCATGTCTTCCACCTGACCGATCCCGCGCCGCGGCGCATCGGCGAAGTTCTCAACGTGTTCGCGCGCGCCGGACACGCGCCGCAGATGACCATGCGGCTCGATGCGCGCATGTTCGGTTTCATTCCGGGCAGCGTCCGCTCGGCGCTCGGCAGCTTGCCGCCGGTCCGGCGCCTGGCGAGCGCGCTGCTGCGCGATCTCGGCATTCCCTCGCAGGTGATGAAGTTCGTCGGCTGGTCGACGCGTTTCGATTCGCGCGAGACCGAGCGTGCGCTGAAAGGATCGAAGATCCGGCTGCCTGCGCTCGACGACTACGCGTGGCGGCTATGGGATTACTGGGAGCGGCATCTCGATCCGGACCTCTTCGTCGACCATTCGCTCGGCGGCAAGGTCAAGGGCCGCGTCGTCGTCGTCACGGGCGGCTCGTCGGGCATCGGCAAGGCGACCGCGCGGAAGGTCGCAAGCGCCGGCGCGAAGGTCGTCATCTGCGCACGCGGCGCCGACGAGCTCGCTGCGACGAAGCAGGAGATCGAGGCTGCCGGCGGCATCTGCCACACGTACGTCGCCGATCTCGCCGATCTCGCCTCGTGCGATGCGTTCGTGAAGGAAGTGCTCGCCGATCACGGCCACGTCGACATCCTCGTCAACAACGCCGGCCGCTCGATCCGCCGCGCGATCAGCGCGAGTTACGATCGCTTCCACGATTTCGAGCGCACGATGCAGCTCAACTATTTCGGCGCGCTTCGGCTGATCATGGGCGTCTTGCCCGCCATGGCCGGGCGCCATCGCGGGCACATCATCAACATCTCGTCGATCGGCGTGCTGACCAACTCGCCGCGGTTCTCGGCCTATGTCGCCTCGAAAGCCGCGCTCGATGCGTTCTCGCGCTGCGCGCAGGCCGAGTATTCGGACAACGGCGTCGTGTTCACGACGATCAACATGCCGCTCGTGAAGACGCCGATGATCGCGCCGACGAAGATGTACGATTCGGTGCCGACGCTGACGCCGGACGAAGCCGCCGACATCATCGTCGAGGCGATCATCGAGCGGCCGGTGCGCATCGCGACGCGGCTCGGGACGTTCGCGCAGATCTTCTACGCGCTCGCGCCGCGCGCGTACGAAATCGTCATGAACACGGCGTTCCGGCTTTTCCCGGATTCGGCAGCATCGAAGGGAATGTCCGGACGCGGCGAAGGCGCCGCTCCGACGAGCGAGCAGATCGCGTTCGCCTCGTTGATGCGCGGGGTGCATTGGTAGCGCGACCGTTTCCGATCGCGCCCCTCGCATCGTCGTCCCTGCGAAGGCGGAGCACTTCGCATAGGGTGGCCTCGGCCCACCGAACGCTCGGTGGTGGGCCAAGGCCCGCCCCATGGATTCGCGGCTCTCAGCGCTTCGCCGATTTCGCAGCGCGCTTCTTCGGCGCCGCGCCGCCGTTGAGCCTGCGCACTTCGCGCGACAGCTCGTCGACCTTCGACGACAGCTTGCGGATCTCGTCGTGGCCCGGCACGCCGAGGCGATCGAGCGCACGCGATACGCGATTCTCGAAGACCTTTTCGAGCTTGTCCCAGGTTTCCTGGCTGCGCTCGCGCACCTGACCCAGCGTTGCTTCGACGCCGCCGCGCGCTTCGGCGACTTTTGCCTCGGTCAGCTTTCGCGTCTTCGCGTCGAGCGCGGCGCCTTCCTTGACCAGCGACTCGAACAGCTTGCCGCCTTCGGCCTGAGCCTTGACGAACGCGCCGAGCCCGGCGAGCCAGATCTGCTGGGCCGAATCCATCACGGTCTTGCCGACGCCGCGCGCCTGCAATGCGGCGGCTTCGGCGGGAGTGCGCTTCCTGAGCTTGGGTTTCGTCATGGCTCGCTCCGATGGTATCGCGCGGCGGATGCCGCGATTCGCGCGAATCTACGGCGCGGCGCTAGAGCAGACACACTACGCGGACAGGACCGATCGCCGGAAGCTGTGGACGGAAATCCAGGGCTTCCGGGAACGGCGCTGACGCTTTTCCCGCGGCCGTTCGAGGCCGTCGCGTTTTTCGAGTCACGCCTCGCCGAACTCCTTGTCGAGCTTGCGCACGATTTCGCCTTCGATCACGGGTTTCAGCGCGCTCATCAGGAATCCCAGCTCGGCATGGATGTGAACGTCGTGCTTCGCGATCCGGATCGATCCGCTCGCACCGGCGCGCGAGAATTCGAGCGTGTTGCCGTCCCATTTGTGCGCGAAGCCGTATTCGCGGGAGACGGCCTTGGCGACCCGCTCGACGGCCGCCTTCGCCTCCTTGAGACTGCATCCGTGCTTGCGGTGGATGTCGATGACGGCCATGGTTGCGGCTTCCGGGTCCGTTGGCGGACGAGCATGATGCCTGCCTGCGTAGCCGTCGACCAGAATCCGACGCGACGCAGGCGCCGGCCGCAACGCCGCTATACTGGCGGCCCTTCGCGGCCGATCCGATCTTGATGCGACTCAGCTTCCTCAACGGCGAGCACGCCGACTTCGTCGTCGCGGATGGCGTCGTCAGCCTCGGTCAGGCCGACGGCAACACGCTCGTGCTCGCCGGCCGCGACATCGCGCCGTGGCACGCGCGCCTCAGCGTCGATGCGCGCGGCATCGTGCTCGAGGTGCTCGATTTCGCCGCGCGCACGCACGTGAACGCGCGGCCGGTGCGCGAGAAGGCGCTGCTGCGGCTCGGCGACGTGCTGGTTCTCGGTGTCGTCGCGATGATGCTGAAGCCCGACCAGGACGACGCGATCGAGACGAAGCTGCCGCCCGAGCCGATCGAATCCGGTGACGCCGCCGATTTCGCGCCGGTACGCGTCGTGCTGCGCGGCGTCGCGGGCAGCCATTTCGGCAAGGCGATCGCGCTGCGCCAGCGGCTTGTCGTCGGGCGCGCGGCCGACTGCGACATCGTCGTCGACGACGCGCAGATCGCGCCCCACCACGCTTCGATCGAATCGATCGGCGAGGCGATCTGCCTGCGCGACATGGGTTCGGGCGCCGGCATGCTGGTCAACGGCCTTCGCGTTTCGACGGCGGTGTTGCACGGCGGCGATCAGCTTGCTTTCGGCCGCGATCATTTTGTCGTCGAAGCGCCCGGCATGCCGTTGCGCGGGGAGCCGGCGCCGAATGCCGCATCGGCCGATGCAGAACGCGATGCGATGACCGCGAATCCGCCTGCCTCGGTCGACGCGCGCGGCTCGATCTGGTGGCTGATCGGCGCGGCGGCGATGATCGCGCTCGGACTCATGTGGATGCTCCTGCGCGGAGCCTGAGGTGCGCAGAGCGTCGCGGCGCTTTCTCGTGTTGCGCGTCTGCTGCGCTGCGGCATAATGCCGGACCCGAGTCGAGGAGCATCGCGTGAGCCGCGGATACAACTTCAGCGCAGGTCCCGCCGCGCTGCCGGAAGAGGTGTTGCGCGAGGCGCAGGCTGAACTGCTCGAATGGAACGGCGCGCGCGCCTCGGTGATGGAAATCAGCCATCGCGGCAAGGATTTCGTGGCGCTTGCGGCCGAATCCGAGCGCAATCTGCGCGAGCTGCTCGCGATCCCCTCCGGCTACAAGGTGCTGTTCCTGCAGGGCGGTGCGACGCAGCATTTCGCGCAGATCCCGATGAACCTCGCGTCGCGTGCGCAGTCGGCCGACTACGTCGTCACCGGCGACTGGAGCGAGAAGGCGGCGAAGGAGGCGAAGCCTTCCGTCAGCGTGCGCATCGCGGCGACTTCGCAGGCGACGAACTACGACCGCATCCCGGCGCGCGACTCGTGGGAGCTCGATCCGGACGCCGCGTATTTTCACTACACGCCGAACGAGACGATCCGCGGCGTCGAGTTCCCCGACATTCCCGACGTCGGCGACGTGCCGATCGTCGCCGACCTCTCGTCGACGATTCTCTCGCGGCCGATCGATGTTTCGCGTTTCGGCCTGATCTACGCCGGGGCGCAGAAGAACATCGGCGCCGCGGGGCTCGTCGTGATGATCGTGCGTGATGACCTGCTGGCGCGGTGTCCGAAGGATCTGCCGAAGATCTTCAACTATGCCGAGCAGGCCGCGCAGGATTCGATGCTCAACACGCCCAATACGTTCGGCTGGTATCTCGCCTCGCTCGTGTTCAAGTGGCTGAAGGCGCAGGGCGGCGTCGAGGCGATGGCGAAGCGGAATCGCGCAAAGGCGGATCTTCTCTATTCGTATATCGACGGATCGGGGTTCTACAGGAACCCGGTCGAGAAGCGCGCGCGATCGTGGATGAACGTGCCGTTCACGCTGCCGCGCGAAGGGCTCGATGCTGCATTCCTGGCGGAATCCGAAGCTGCGGGTCTGCTCCATCTCAAAGGACATCGCGCCGTCGGCGGCATGCGCGCGTCGATCTACAACGCGATGCCGATCGAGGGCGTGCGCGCGCTCGTCGAGTTCATGAAGGATTTTGCGAAGCGCAACGGCTGAAGGTTTCGTCGTTCCCGCGAAGGCGGGAACCGAGCGGCGACTTTAGCCGGGTACGTGGAAGGTACTGGTTCCCCGCCTTCGCGGGGACGGCGAAGCGGGGAAGCATGTTCAGGATCCAGACGCTCAACAACATCTCGCGCAACGGACTCGATCGGCTGCCCGCGAATCTCTATCGCGTCGCGAACGACATCGCCGACGCGGACGCCGTGCTCGTGCGCTCGGCCGACATGCACGGGACGCCCATCGCATCGAGCATCAAGGCGGTCGCGCGCGCGGGCGCGGGCGTCAACAACATTCCGGTCGCCGATCTTTCGGCGCGCGGCGTTCCCGTGTTCAACGCGCCTGGTGCGAACGCGAACGCGGTCAAGGAGCTCGTCGTCGCCGGCATGCTGCTCGCCGCGCGCAATCTCGGCGACGCGCTGGGCTTCGTGCGCGATCTCGGCGCGAACGACGACCTGCATCACCGCGTCGAAGCCGAAAAGAAGCGCTTCGTCGGCTCGGAACTCTCGGGCAAGGTGCTCGGCGTCGTCGGGCTCGGCGCGATCGGCGTCAAGGTTGCCAACGCGGCGTATGCACTCGGCATGCGCGTGCTCGGCTTCGATCCGCACATGACGGTCGAAGGCGCATGGCAGCTTTCGTCGGAGGTCGCGAAAGCGGGCTCTCTGAACGAGCTCTACGCGGCGTCGGATTACGTCACGTTCCACGTCCCGCTCAACGACAAGACGCGCGGCATCTTCGGCGCTTCCGCGCTTGCGGCGGCGCGTCAGGGCGCCGTACTGCTGAACTTCGCGCGGGAAGGGATCGTCGACGCGGCCACGTTGCGCGACGGCCTCGCGAGCGGACGCATCGGACGCTACGTCAGCGATTTTCCGGAAGCCGATCTCCTCGGCAATCCGCGCGTCATCGCATTGCCGCATCTCGGCGCGTCGACCGGCGAGGCCGAGGAAAATTGCGCGGTCATGGTCGTCGACCAGCTCCGCGATTTCCTGGAACACGGCAACATCCGGCATTCGGTGAATTTTCCGGAAACGCGCATGGCGCGCACCGGAACCGCGCGGATCTGCATCGCGAACCGCAACCGGCCGAACATGATCGGTCAGCTCTCGCATGCTCTCGGCGAGGCGGGCGTCAACATCGGACAAATGCACAACGCCTCGCGGGCCGATCTCGCCTATACGCTGGTCGACGTCGATTCGCCGGTTCCGGATTCGCTCGTTTCGGCGATCGCGGCGATCGATGGCATTCTCTCGGTCCGCGTGATCGAAGGTTGAGCCGATGGCACGACAGGAATCGCCGCAGACGAAGCCGAACCCGCAGCTCGCGCAAGTGCGCGCGCGCATCGACGCGATCGACCGCCAGATCCAGGCACTGATCGCCGAGCGCGCCGATTTCGCGCTGCAGGTCGGCAAGGCGAAGGGCAAGCTCGCCGCGGCGGTCGATTACTACCGGCCCGAGCGCGAGGCGCAGGTGCTGCGCATGGTCGTCGATCGCAACGAAGGCCCGCTCAGCGACGAAGTGCTCGTGCACGTGTTCCGCGAGATCATGTCCGCGTGCCTCGCGCAGCAGGAGCCGCTCAAGATCGGCTATCTCGGTCCCGAAGGCACGTTCTCGCAGCAGGCGGTGCTGAAGCATTTCGGACGCTCGGCGCACGGCATGCCGATGGTCAGCATCGAGGAAGTGTTCAACGAAGTCGAAAGCGGCAGCGCCGATTTCGGCGTCGTGCCGGTCGAAAACTCGGGGCAGGGCACGATCCAGATCACGCTCGACATGTTCCTCACCTCGAATCTCAAGATCTGCGGCGAGGTCGAGCTTCGCGTGCATCAGTTTCTGCTTTCGCGATCGGGGCGCATCGAGGACATCGAGCGCATCTACTCGCATCCGCAATCGTTCGCGCAGACGCAAGCGTGGCTGCGCGGCAATCTGCCGAAGGTCGAGAAGATTCCGGTGTCGAGCAACGCCGAAGGCGCGCGCCGTGCGCGGAATTCCGACGATTCCGCCGCGATCGCGGGCGAGAGCGCCGGGCTCATGTACGGGCTGAGGAAAGTCATCGTGGGCTCGATCGAGGATCACGCGGACAACACGACGCGCTTCCTCGTGATCGGCCGCTCGATCTTCCCGCCGTCGGGACATGACCGCACGTCGGTGCTCGTCTTCATCAGGGATCAGCCGGGCGCGCTCTTCAACGTGCTGAGCCCGTTCGCGAAGCACGGCATCAGCATGAATCGCATCGAGTCGCGGCCTTCGCACCAGGCGAAGTGGGAGTACGGGTTCTTCATCGATCTCGCCGGCCACGTCGACGACGAGCCGATGCAGAAGGCGCTCGCCGAACTCGAGACGCACGCGGCGCAGGTCAAGGTGCTGGGCTCCTATCCGGTCGCGGTGCCGTGAACGCGATGCGCGACGAATCAGCGTGGGCGGCGTTCGATGCGGGCGATCTGGCGAATGCCGCGACGTCGGCGTTGCGTGCGTACGATCCGGGCCACGACTTGCCAGCGTTGCGCGCGCGCCTCGGGGATGCGATCGCCGAGCTCGGATCGAACGAAAATCCGCTGGGCCCGAGCCCGCTCGCAATCGAAGCGATGCGCGCGGCCTTGTCCGACACCTTCCGCTATCCCGATCCGCGCGGGCTTTCGCTGAAGACGGCGCTCGGGAAGAAGCTCGGCGTCGGCATCGATCGCGTCGCGCTCGGCAACGGATCGCATGAGCTGCTGATCCTCATCGCGCAGTGCTTCGCCGATCCGTCGCATTCGATCGTGTTCTCGCAATATGGGTTCGCGGTGTTCCCGATCGCCACCGCAGTCACCGGCGCAATCGCGCTGCGCGTGCCCGCATTGCCGGCGACGCATGCGACGGCGCCGTACGGCCACGACCTCGACACCATGGCCACGGCGGTGCGGCCCGATACGCGCATCGTCTACATCGCCAATCCGAACAATCCGACGGGGACGTGGTTCGACGACGCGGCGTTCGATCGCTTCGTGGCGCGCATTCCGCGCACTTCGCTCGTCGTCGTCGACGAAGCCTACAGCGAGTACGTCGACGTGCCGGGGCTTTCGGGCGCGATCCGGCTTGCCGATCGCTGTCCGAACCTCGTCGTCACGCGCACTTTCTCGAAGGCCTATGCGCTTGCGGGCTTGCGTGTCGGCTATCTTGTCGCGCATCCGAGCGTCGTCGCCGTCATCGAGCGGTTGCGCGAATCGTTCAACGTCAACAGCGTCGCGCTCGCGGCGGCCGAGGCGGCGCTCGGCGACAAGGAGCATCTCGCGAAAGCGCGCGCGTTCAACCGCTCCGAGCGGGACTGGCTCGGCGATGCGCTTGCGAAACTCGGCTATCGCGTGCTGCCGTCGCAGACGAATTTCGTCATGATCGATCTCGGACGCGATGCGGCGGATCTCGAGCGCCGCCTGCTCGAGCGAGGCGTCGTCGTGCGCCCGATGGGCGGCTACGGGTTGCCGCAGACGCTGCGCATCAGCGTCGGCAACCGTATCGAAAACCAGAGGCTGCTGGACGCGCTGCCTTGAGCGGTCGCGTCGACTGGACGAGCACTCCCGCGAGCCCGATCCGCGGCGAAATCCGCGTTCCGGGCGACAAATCGATTTCGCACCGCGCGATCATGCTCGCGGCGCTCGCCGATGGCGCGTCGCGTATCGACGGCTTTCTCGAAGGCGAGGACACGCGCGCAACAGCCGCGGTGTTTCGCGAGCTCGGCGTCGCGATCGAAGCGCCGGCGCCGTCGCGGCGCATCGTGCACGGCGTCGGCATCGACGGATTGTCCGCGCCGGCGAGCGATCTCGATTGCGGCAACGCCGGTACCGGCATGCGACTTCTCGCCGGCCTGCTCGCAGGACAGGCGTTCGACAGCGTGCTCGTCGGCGACGCGTCGCTTTCGCGCCGGCCGATGCGTCGCGTGATCGATCCGCTCGTACGCATGGGCGCGGCGATCGAAGCAAACGAGGGCGGACTGCCGCCGCTTCGCATCCGCGGCGGCCGCGCGCTGCGAGGTGTCGACTACGAGCTGCCGGTCGCGAGCGCGCAGGTGAAATCCGCGGTGCTGCTCGCGGGCCTGCGCGCAAGCGGTGCGACGGAAGTGCGAGAGCCTCGCCCGACGCGCGATTACACCGAGCGCATGCTCGCGGCGTTCGGCTGGCCGGTCGAGTTCGCGCCGGGACGCGCCGCGCTCACGGGCGGACACCGTTTGCGCGCGACCGGCATCGACGTGCCCGCGGATTTCTCCTCCGCCGCGTTTTTCATCGTCGCGGCGACGATCGTGCCGGGCTCGGAGCTCGTGTTGCGCGGCGTCGGAATCAACCCGCGCCGCATCGGCCTGCTGCATGTGCTGCGTGCGATGGGCGCGGACATTCGCGAAAGCTCGCGATGCGAGCGCGGCGGCGAGGCGGTCGCCGATCTCGTCGTTCGTCATGCGCGGCTTCGCGGCATCGACGTGCCTGTCGAGCAGGTGCCCGACATGATCGACGAGTTCCCGATTCTCTTCGTTGCCGCGGCTGCGGCCGAAGGCACGACGACGATCCGCGGCGCAGCCGAGCTTCGCGTCAAGGAATCCGACCGGATCGCGACGATGGCCGAGGGTTTGCGCGCGCTCGGCGTTCGCGTCGCCGAGACGCCCGACGGCGCCGTGATCGAAGGCGGCCGGATGCTGGGCGGATGCGTCGGCAGCGGCGGCGATCATCGCGTCGCGATGAGCTTCGCGGTTGCGGGGCTCGCCGCGTCGGATGCGGTGGCGATCGGCGACTGCGCGAACGTCTCGACCTCGTTTCCGGGGTTCGTCGAACTCGCCAATGGGGTCGGATTTGCCATGGAGTGAGCGCGGTGGTACTGTACGTACGTACAGGATATGAGCGTGCAACCGACCGTTTCACTCACCGAGCTCCGCCAGCGGCTCTTCGAGCTCGCCGATCGCGTCGTCGAATCCGGCGAGCCGGTCGTGGTCGTGCGCAACGGAGTGCGGCTGCGGCTGATCCGCGAGGAGGCGACCGACGAAAAACCCGGGCGTCTCGCGCGGCTCGTCACGCGCGAAGTCGTCATCGGGCCGCCGCTCGATCCGCACGAATCGCCGTCGGAATGGACCGGTGAGCTTCCGCGCGTCGCCGAGCCGAAGGCGGCGTACGCTTCGAACAAGCCGCGGCGGAAACCGCGCAAGTGATCATGCTCGACACGCACGTCGCAATCGGCCTTTACGAAGGCCATACACGGGGGCTCGGTTCCGATGCGAAACGCGCGATCGATCGCGGCACGGTGACGATCTCGCCCGCGGTGCTCCTCGAAATCGAGCTGCTGCACGAGATCCAGCGCATTCGCGAGGGCGCGAAGGCGATCGCCGCGGGGCTCGCCAAGGATCTGGACATTCGTGTCGCAGGCGAGCGCTTTTCCGATGTCGCAGCCGAATCGCTCGCGTGGGGCTTCACGCGCGATCCGTTCGACCGGCTCATCGTCGCCCACGCCGCGCTCGCGAAGGCCTCGCTGATCACGCAGGACACGCTGATCCGCTTCCGCTACCCGAAAGCGCTCGCCTGAACGTCCTGCGCGGCCCGGGCGTCGGCTAGAATCGCGCGCCTTTCGAATCCGAGTCCATGACCGCGCGACCCGAGAAAGCGATTCCCGTCCTCACGATTGACGGTCCTTCGGGCTCCGGCAAGGGCACGATCAGCCGTGCGGTCGCCGAGTCGCTCGCCTGGCACTTGCTCGATTCGGGTGCGCTCTATCGCGCGGTCGGCTTCGCGGCCGGGGAGGAAGGAATCGACCTTTCCGACGCGGATGCCGTAACCCGTTGTGCCGAAACGACAAAAATCGCGTTCCGCGACCCGAAGGACGGCCGCGAAACCCGGGTCATCGTGAATGGCCATGACGCGACCGACGAGCTTCGCACCGAGACCGCGGGAGCCGCTGCGTCCGCGATCGCCGCGATCCCGGGCGTACGCGCCGCGCTTTTCGACAAGCAGCGCTCGTTTCGGCGGGCGCCGGGGCTCGTCGCCGACGGCCGCGACATGGGAACCGTCATTTTCCCGGATGCCCCGTTCAAGGTGTTCCTGACCGCGAGCGCCGAGGAACGCGCGAAGAGGCGCTATAAGCAGTTGAAAGACAAGGGTTTGAATGTTACGCTTGCATCCCTTTTGCGCGAGATCGAGGCACGCGACGAGCGCGATGCGAACCGCAAGGTCGCACCGCTGAAGCCGGCGTTGGGGGCGCTGATCGTCGACACCACCGGTATGCCCGTCGCGGACGTCGTGCAGAAGGTGCTTGCGGTCGTCCAAACGGGCGGCTGACGTCGTCGAAGACCTTCAGGTCTTCCGATGCTCGATTTCGCACATACGTGCTTTTGCAATGGCCTCGAAAGAGGCTGCCTCGAAAAGAGGCAACGGCCCGGCGTTCGCGCCGGAACAAGAACGGTGCGGAGTCCCGCATCACTGAAGGTGGGCAGGCGACTCGCGACGAGCGCTGGCCTCGTTTTCAACTGGAATCCAACATGACCGAAAGTTTTGCTGAACTGTTCGAACAGAGCCAATCGATCGCCAAGCTGCGCTCTGGTGCCATCGTCTCCGGCATCGTCGTCGACATCCGTCCGGACGTCGTCGTCGTCAACGCCGGCCTCAAGTCCGAAGGCATCATCCCGATCGAGCAGTTCAAGAACGAGAAGGGCGAGCTCGAAATCCACCTCGGCGACGAAGTCAAGGTCGCGCTCGACGCCATCGAGAACGGCTTCGGCGAGACGATGCTCTCGCGCGAAAAGGCCAAGCGTTCGCTGGTGTGGGACGAGCTGGAAGAGGC
>DASZYR010000109.1:0-12525 GCA_035545255.1 Rhodanobacteraceae bacterium | reverse complement strand
CGCGCACCGCTTCCCGCGCGACGTGGGATACCGCGCGTGTTTTTCGGTGCCCCTCATGAAGGAGATGCGCGAGTTCCTCAAGCGCACCGCCGATGACCTCACGATGAGCGCCGCGAACGGGCACAGCGGCCTCGCCCACATCGTCGTCGCTTCGGATGCAAACGTCTACAACCTCGGCGGCGATCTCGAGCTCTTCTGCCGACTGATCCGCGAGCGCAACCGCGAGCACCTGCTCGCCTACGCGCGCCTGTGCGTCGAGGGCGTGCACGAGCTTCACGCCGCGCTCAACCGCAACTCGCACACGATCGCGCTCGTGCAGGGCGACGCGCTCGGCGGCGGCCTCGAGCTTGCGCTTTCGTGCCAGACGATCGTGGCCGAGCGCGGCGTCGGCATGGGTTTCCCCGAAGTCCTGTTCGATCTTTTCCCGGGCATGGGCGCCTACTCGTTCCTCTGCCAGCGCGTGAGCCCGCGCCTCGCCGAGGAAATGATGCTGAACGGCACGATCTACTCGAGCGAAGACCTGCACCGGATGGGCGTCATCGACATCCTGGTGCCGAAGGGCGAAGGCGTGCAGGCCGTGCACGAGCTGATCCGGCGCAACCAGCGCATCGCGCATGCGCGCTCGGCGATGAACCGCGTCCGCCAGATCTGCAAGCCGGTCACGCTGGCCGAGCTGATGCAGGTCACCGAAGTGTGGGTCGACACGGCGCTTCAGCTCGGCGAGAAGTCGCTGCGCACGATGGAGCGTCTCGTCCGCGCGCAGCAGCGTCGCCCCGCCGATGCCGAGAACGCGCCTGCGATCGAGCAGCCGGCGTTCGCGACGATCGCCGCGGCCGCGGTCTGAACCCCTCGCTGCACACCCCTCCGAAACTCCGCCAGCGCGGGCCGGTCAGCTGATGCGATCCGGCCCGCGTTCGGCGTCCTGAGGCGCCGCCGACGCGGTCTTGAGCGCGACACGAGCCGTCTCGAGCTGCTCGCGCAATCCCTTGATGCGCTGGCGCCATTCTCGCGCGAGCTGCCAGTTGCCGAGCCGCATCGATTCCGAAGCCGCGCTCGCGAGGCGCACGGCGCCCATGTTGCCGGCGACGCCCTTCAGCGCGTGGCAGTGATCGCGGAACATGTCCCATTGCGCCGAAGCGCCGGTGCGCTCGAGCTCGCCGATGCTCTTCAGCGCATCGCGCATGCATTCGTCGATGAAGAGCGCGAGGAAATCGTTGCCGAGCTGAAGCTCCTTCAATTCCTCCAGCACGTTGCGCGAGATGACCTGTTCCTCGGCCGCGGCCTGTGCCGCGATCTGCGCCGGCTGGATCGGGTTCTCGGACGAGCCGAGCGCGACGTCCGCCAGCGCATCGAGCAGCCGCGCGACCACGACCGGCTTGGTCAGGAACGCGCGCGCGCCGGCCTGTTCGCAGGCGCGCACGGTCGCTGCGGTCGCGTCCGCGCTCAACACGATGAACGGCGTCAGCTGCTGCGCGCCGGCTTCCATGACGCGCACCTGCTTCAGGACGTCGAGACCGCTGACGCCCGGCATGTGAAGATCGATGATCACGCCGTCGAAACGGCCGTCCTCGAGCGCCGCGAGGACATCCTCGCCGCTCTCGACCGTCTGTGCCTGATGTCCCGCCTTCTCGAGGAGGCGGCACAGCACCGTGAGATTGGCCGGCTGATCGTCCGCGACGAGAAGACGCAGCGGACGCACGCGCGCGCGATGGCGCACGAACGGATCGTCGAACGCGATGACGTTCTCGCTGCCGTAGACGAGCTCGGGCGCCTTCTTCTCCGCCTCGGCCGCGACCTCGGCCCCGGGCGCGATCTCGAACGGCATCTCGGCCCAGAAATGGGAACCTTCCCCCTCGCGGCTCTCGAAGCCGATCGTGCCGCCGAGAAGCTCGGTCAGCGCCTTGGCGATCGTCGTGCCGAGACCCGTGCCGCCGAAACGGCGACCGTGGCCGTTGTCGGCCTGCTCGAACGCCTGGAAGATGCGCGCCTGCGCGGACTCGGGAATGCCGACGCCGGTATCGCGCACCGAGAAGCGCAAGAGCGCGCGCGATTCCCAGGTCGCGCCGACGCGGCTGACCGAGACCAGGACGCGGCCATGCTCGGTGAACTTGACCGCGTTCGAGACGAGGTTCACGAGCACCTGGCGCAGGTGATTGCCGTCGCCGTGCAGGAAATCCGGTACTTCCTTCGCGATGTCGACCTGGAAGACGAGTCCTTTCTTCTGCGCGGTCGGCTGCAGCATCAGCTGGATGCCGCGCAGGATGTCGCTGAGGCGGAAATCGGCGTCGACGCGCTTGAGCTTTCCGGCCTCGATGGCCGAGATGTCGAGCACGTCCTCGACGAGCGCGAGCAGCGTGCGCGCCGAAGCCTGCAGGACGTCGGAGCATTCGCGCTGCTCGGCGTTGAGCTTCGTCGTCGCGAGGAGCTCGGACATGCCGACGATGCCGTTCAGCGGCGTGCGGAACTCGTGGCTCATGTTCGCGAGGAAGCGGCTCTTCGCCTCGTTGGCGCGGCGCGCTTCCTCCGTTGCGCGCGTCAGCGCGCGGAGCAGCGAGGTGAGATACGCCGGAATGGCGACGAGTCCGGCGAGAAGACCCCAGGCCAGCGCCGCGTTCTCGATCCAGTACGGCGTCGAGGTGATGACGAAGAGGAACGAAAGGCTCGCGAGCCCGACCGCGCCGAGCAGGAAGCGCGGACCGAAGCGCAGGCCGTTGCCGATCGTGACCCAGAGATAGACGACGTACACCGGCGCGAGATGCGCGCCCATGAGGTGCATCGCGGCGCCCATCATCGTGTAGTCCGCGACCATCCCGATGACGCGGCGGCTGCGCGAGACGCCGGGCTGGCGGGCGATGCCGACCAGGATGCCCGTGCCGACCAGGAACTCGATCAGCACGAACAGGAGGACCGTGCGAAGGTCCGGATCGTGGAATCCCGCGACCGTGCCGACGCCGCAGAGATAAACGAGGACGACCGTCAGGATCGCGAGACGGACGAACGCCTGCCCGTGCTCGCTGTCAGGGCGATTCGAATAGCGCGCCTTCAGGCTGGCGAGAGCCGGGCTCATTCCTTCGAACCAGGGCGACACGGACGGCTTCCCTCAGAGCCCGAGGCCGGGCGGCGCCAGTTTGGCGTGAAGGATGTCGAGGATTCGTGCTTGATTGGCGAGTAGCACATCGACACAGGAGGGATCAAAAAGCGTGCCACGGTTCGCCTGGATGTACTCGAACGCCTCGTCGGCACTCCAGGCCCGCTTGTAGGGGCGCTCGGACGTCAAGGCGTCGAACACGTCCGCCACGGCGACGATCCGGGCCGCCTGCGGGATGTCCTCGCCCTTGAGGCCGTCCGGATAGCCCGACCCGTCCCAGCGCTCGTGGTGCCGGAGCGCGATCAGGGCGCCCATCTGCACGAAGCGGCTCTGGCTGTCGCGCAGGATCTCGTAGCCGATCAGCGGATGCCGGCGCATGACCGCGAATTCCTCGTCGGTGAGGCTGGAGCGCTTCAGGAGCACGGCATCCGGGATGCCGATCTTGCCGATGTCGTGCAGCGGCGCGGCCAGCGTCAGGATGCTGGCCTCCTCCTCGGGCACGCCGAGCGCCTCGGCGATGAGCTCGGCATAGTGCGACATGCGCAGGAGGTGGATGCCGGTGCCGAGATCGCGGTATTCGATCGCCTTGGCGAGCCTGAACAGCGTCTCGCGTTCGCGCTCCTCGACCTCCTGAAGGCTGTTCAGGACGCGCTGCTCGAGCGAGCGGGCCCGTTCCTTGACCGACTCGCCCTGCTGGCGCATCTGGAGCAGGTTCTTGCAGCGCGAGCGCAGTTCCCTCGGCCGGACCGGCTTGACCAGGAAATCGATGACCCCCGCCTCGAGCGCCGCCTGTCGGACCGGCTCGTCGCCGACGACGCTGATCAGGACGATCGGAACGTCACGACGTGACAGCGAGCGTCTGAAACGGCGCGCGAACTCGAGCCCGTCCATTTCGGGCATGCGGTAATCGAGCAGCAGGAGGTCGGCGCCGTTGCCCTCGGACCAGCGCAGCGCTTCGATCGGATTGCCGAAATCGGAGACCTTGATGCCAGGGCCGATGCCCTCGACGACATGTCGCAGCATCGTGCGCGCAGAAGGCTGATCGTCGACGATGAGTACGTTCACCAAGGCTCTCCGCGATGATGTCCCGGTCGCCCCGTCCGGCCCGGCTCCGCGGGCCCGGCCGATCCTCGCGGAACCCCGGTCATCAAGCTGATGCGCACGGCGACGCCCCTTCCAGACAACGCCGAGTCATGGCCCGGCTAGGCTAGCACACTCGCCGGTCGCGGGCGCGCCGAGGCAGTGCAATCATGGAGTTTGCGCCGTTTTGCACAGGAGCGCGTGAAGCGGAGCGAAAGCGATGGATGGCCCTGGAGCGGCGTCCGAGGGCGGCTCCCGTCCTACCTTCCGGAAGGAACGTGTCCCGACACCGCCTTCGATTGTTCCGGCGCCAGGCACAGGACGCCGGACGCATGGAGCGGACTTCCGCCTGCCGAATCGAACCGTTGCATCGCTGCAAGCTTCCGGTGGGCCAGGGCCTGCCTACGCCTCCGGCCGGAGGTACGGGAACAGCAGCACGTCGCGGATCGACGGCACGTCAGCGAACAGCATGACGAGCCGGTCGATGCCGACGCCGAGCCCGCCCGCGGGCGGCATCCCGTATTCGAGCGCGCGGATGTAGTCGGCGTCGAAGTGCATCGCCTCGTCGTCCCCGGAATCCTTCGCCCGGACCTGCGCCAGGAATCGCTCGGCCTGGTCCTCGGGATCGTTGAGCTCGGAGAACCCGTTCGCGATCTCCTTCGCGCCGATGAAAAGCTCGAAGCGGTCGGTCACGGTCGGGTCGGCATCGCTCGCTCGCGCGAGCGGCGACACTTCGGTCGGGTACTGGGTGATGAAGGTCGGCTGGATCAGCGTCGCCTCGACCGTCGCCTCGAAAAGCTCCGTCAGGAGGCGCCCCGCTCCGTACTCGTCCTTCACGTGGATGCCGAGCCGCGCGCAATGCTGCGCAAGCGCCGCGCGATCGCGGATCTCGCCGTTGCCGATTTCGGGATTGAGCGTCCGCACGGCCTCGCTCATCGCCCAGCGCCTGAACGGCGGGCCGACGTCGATGTCGCGGCCTTCCCAGTGCAGCGCGGTCTTGCCGAGCGTCGCCTTCGCGGTGTCGCGGATCATGCCCTCGGTCAGATCCATGACGTCCGAGTAGTTCGCGTAAGCCTGATAGAGCTCGAGCATCGTGAACTCGGGATTGTGCCGCGTCGACACGCCCTCGTTGCGGAAATTCCGGTTGATCTCGTAGACGCGCTCGAAGCCGCCGACGACGAGACGCTTGAGATAGAGCTCCGGCGCGACGCGAAGGTACATGTCGAGATCGAGCGCGTTGTGATGCGTCACGAACGGGCGCGCGGTCGCGCCGCCCGGAATCGGATGCATCATCGGCGTCTCGACTTCCATGAAGCGCCGCGGCTCGGCTTCGAGCCACTGGCGCATGAAGCGGATCATCGAAGAGCGCAGCTCGAACGCGCGCCGCGATTCCGGCGTCACGATGAGGTCGACGTAGCGCTGCCGATAGCGCTGCTCGACATCCGCGAGCCCGTGCCACTTGTCCGGCAGCGGCCGCAGCGACTTCGTGACGAGCCGCATCGCGTCGGCCTTGACCGAAAGCTCGCCCGTCTTCGTGCGCATGAGCGCGCCTTCGACGCCGACGATGTCGCCGCGATCCCAGCCCTTGATCGCCTCGTACGCGTCGCCGAGCGCGTTCGCCTGCGCGAACACCTGGATCGCGCCGGAGACGTCCTGGATCTGGACGAAGCTGACCTTGCCCTGGCCGCGCCGGGCCATGATCCGTCCGGCGACGCGCACGCGGCGGTTGAGCGCCGTCAGTGCTTCGGCCGTCCATTTTTCGGCGTCGGCGTATTCGCGCTGGAGGTCGCCGGCGAACGCGTCGGGACGGAAATCGTTCGGGAACGCGATGCCCTGCAAGCGCAGCGCGCGGAGTTTCTCGCGGCGCTCGGCGATGAGCTTGTTTTCATCCTGCGGAGTTTCCGCAGCGCCGCCCGCATCGTTCTTTTGCTGGTCGCTCATCCGAGTAGTTCAGTGCTGACTGATATTTTTGCCGTCATCCCGGCGAAAGCCGGGATCCATTTTGCTCTACCGCGCGAAGATCAACATGGATTACAGCCCGCTCCTGCGGGCTGCCCCTTCGGGCCATTCGCCTGGCGGCGAATGTTCGCTTCGGCATCCTGCCTTCGCAGTCCGGCTTTCGCCGGAATGACGGAGTGCGGGTTGCGCCGGCTATCAAGCGTCGACGCGTTTCGCGCCCGCTTCGAGCCCCGCCTTGAGACTCGCCTCGACGAACTCGTCGAGATCCCCGTCGAGCACCTTCTGCGTATCGGTTCGCTCGATGCCGGTACGCAGGTCCTTGATCCGCGACTGATCGAGCACGTAATTGCGAATCTGCGAGCCCCAGCCGATGTCGGACTTGGTCGCTTCGAGCGCATCCTTCTCCGCATTGCGCTTCAGTAGCTCCATCTCGTAGAGCTTCGCCTTCAGCATCTTCATCGCGCGATCGCGGTTCGCATGCTGCGAGCGCTCGGTCTGGCACGCGACGACGATGCCGCTCGGCACGTGCGTGATGCGCACGGCCGATTCGGTCTTGTTGACGTGCTGGCCGCCCGCGCCCGACGAGCGGTAGACGTCCGTCTTGAGATCGGCCGGATTGATCTCGATGTCGATGTCGTCGTCGACCTCGGGACTCACGAACACCGACGTGAACGACGTGTGGCGGCGGTTGTCCGAATCGAAGGGCGACTTGCGCACGAGCCGGTGCACGCCGATCTCGGTCTTGAGCCAACCGTAGGCGTAATCGCCCTCGACGCGGAACGTCGCGCTCTTGAGGCCCGCGACCTCGCCCGCCGACGCTTCGAGCAGTTCGGTCTTCCAGCCCTTGTGCTCGCACCAGCGCAGGTACATACGCAAGAGCATCTCGGCCCAGTCCTGCGCTTCGGTGCCGCCCGCGCCGGCCTGGATGTCGACGAACGCGTTCGCCGCATCCATCTTGCCCGAGAACATGCGCTGGAATTCGAGTTTTTCGACTTTCGACGCGAGGCTGTCGACGTCGTCGGCGACTGCCGAGATCGTGCCGTCATCGCTCTCGCCGACCGCAAGATCGAGCAGATCGCCCGCTTCGCCGAGCGAATCGGTCAGCGTGCGGATGCCGCCGACGATGCGATCAAGGCTCGCGCGCTCCCTGCCGAGATCCTGCGCACGCTGCGGGTTGTCCCAGATGGTCGGGCTTTCGAGCTCGCGCGTGACTTCCTCGAGGCGCTCGGATTTCGCATCGAAGTCAAAGATACCTCCGTAACGACTCGACGCGGCGGGTCAGGTCGGCGATACGGGCGGCAATCAGGTTGGTTTCGATCATGGTTCTTGTCAGCGACGGCGGGCATCGAATTATAGCGCGGCCGGCGCTCAGCCGAACCTCGGCTTCGCACCCCAGATTTCCGGCCATTTCGGCGGGATGTCCCGGCAGACGAAAATCTCGTAGCCGCTGGCGGACTCCTCGTTGTCGACACCTTCGCTGTTGCGGAAGCGCCCGAACGACGTGCATCGGGCCGCCGAGTCCTTCTCGTCGTCCGCATCGTTGCCGAGCTCGATGACGATCGAAGGCGGAGGATCGCCGTAGCCGCGATACCAGTACGTGTTCATGCGGCTGATGACTCGCGGCAAGCCGAGCGCCGGACCATAGAGATCGAGCGCACCGGCTTCGCCATAGTTGTTGGCCAATATCGCGGCATGCGCGCGCTCGCTTTCCGGCAGCGCGCGATAGATTTCAGCGACGCGCTCCGCCAGCTCCGGCCAGCCGACCTGCTCGGCGAAGCTGTCGTGCACGCTGCGTGCGAGGCGCCAGGGCAGCGAGCCGATCGAACCGAGCGGCAGACCAACCTCGGCGCCGGCGGCCGCCGAAAGCCCGAGTGCGATCCAGGCGACGGTGCGTACCGCGTACGCCGATGCGCCACGCAGGTGTGCGAGCCATTGCTGCAACGCCACCGCGCCCGCAGCGAGCAGCATCGGATAAGCCGGAGCGACGTAGTAACCGCGGCCGCGCGACAGTGCGAACAGCGCCAGGGCGACCACGTACATCCACGCCAGCAGCCGGTACGGCCGCATCGACTGCGACCGGGCGACGAAGATCAATCCCGCGAGCCACAGCGGGGCCAGCAGCGGACCGGTGTTCGCGAACAATTGATCGATCCAGAAGCCGTCGGTGCGATGCCAGCGGATGTCGCGCGCATGGATGTGCTCGACGAAATCGAGGTAAATGAAACCGTGCCGCGCCTGCCAGATCAGGTTCGGAAGGAACAGCAGCAGCGCGAGCAGCGCGGCGAGCCAAGGCCACGGCGTCGACAGATGTCGACGCAAGGGCGTCGCGACGACGCCGGCGAGCAAGGCGACCGCGCAGATCGCGATCGTGTAGCGAGTCATCAGGCCGAGGCCGAAGATCGCGCCGATGGCAAGCCACCAGCGCGGATTTCCCGTATTTATCAATCGCAGTGCGAAGTAGGCGACCGCCACCCACCACAGGAGATCGATCGAGCTGTACATGAACATGCTCGCCATGACCAGCGAGAACGGCATGCACGCCGCCGCGAGCGCCGCAAAGAGCTGCGCGAACCGCCGTCCGCCGAGCTCGCGCGCGATCAATCCGGTCAGGACCATCGCGGCGCATTGAGCCAGCGCCGAAAAAAAGCGGAAGCCGGCAAGCGAAGTGCCGAACAGATGCAGCTCGATCCACGCGAGAAACGGCGTCAGCGGTGGATACGGGACATAACCCCAATCGAGGTGCCTGGCATCGTCAAGCACCTGCAGCTCGTCGCGATGGAAGCCGTAACGGGAATCGAGCAGCAGATGCAGCGCGAAACGTACCGCCGCCAGAACCAGCAGCGGAACCAGATCGTCGCGCAAGCTCGAACGGCGCATCGGCCCTGTACTCGTTTGACTCATGCCGGCTCCATGTGCGTCAACAAGAGCTGCAACCTCGGCATTCCCTGCCACTCGTCGACGTCGAGCCGGTAGGCAGCGCGCACGCGAGGCGCCGGCACCACGTTCCCCGCGCCGAACATGATCGCTTCGAACCGCTCGGCGCAGCCGTCGAGAAGCAGCCTGAGCTTGAGATGCCGTTCGCCGACCACCCGCCAGGACTCGACATGGAACACGTTGTCGAACACGGGCTCGGGGAATGCCTGCCCCCACGGGCCCGCATAGCGCAGAACGGTAGCGACCTCGAGACAGAGATCGCGAGGTTCGAGCTCTCCATCGCTCCAGAGCACGCGCTCGAGCAGATCGGCGTCGAGGTGACGGCGCGCGACGGCGTCGAACTCGGCCGCGAAACGATCGAGATGCGCGCGCGCGAGGCTCATGCCCGCCGCCATCGCGTGACCGCCGAAGCGGCCGATCAGGCCGGGGAAGCGCGCATCGATTTCAGCGAGCGCATCGCGCAGGTGGAATCCGACGATCGAACGCGCCGAGCCGCGCAATTCCGCGCCGCAATCGTCGCCCGGCGCGAACGCGACGACCGGACGGTTCAGCCGCTCCTTGATCTTCGAGGCGACCAGGCCGACGACTCCGGCGTGCCAATCGGGCTGATAGAGCACGACGCCCCACGGGAACGCATCGCTGCCGTGCGCGGCGACGAACTTCGCGACGATCGCCTCGCCTTCCTCGACCATCTGTGCCTGCATGTCGCGGCGCTCCGCGTTGATCTCCGAAAGCCGCGTCGCAAGCGACATCGCGACAGCCGGATCCTCGGCGATCAAGCACTCGATGCCGAGCCCCATGTCGTCGAGCCGGCCAGCCGCATTGATGCGGGGCGCAAGCGCGAAACCGAGATCGGACGCGACGATGCGCGACGGATCGCGACCCGACACGCGGCATAGCGCGAGCACGCCCGCACACGCTTTTCCCGCGCGCACGCGGCGAAGGCCCGCGGCGACGAGCACGCGATTGTTCGCGTCGAGCGCGACGAGATCGGCAACCGTGCCGAGCGCGACGAGATCGAGCAGCATCGAGAGATCCGGTTCCGGTCGCGGCGCATCGAACGCACCGTTCGCGCGCATTCGCGCACGCAGCGCGAGCATCAGGCAGAACACCACGCCGACGCCCGCGATCGACTTGCTCGGAAACGCATCGCCATCGACGTTCGGATTGACGATCGCGTCCGCGAGCGGCAGCGATGCACCGGGCAAATGATGATCGGTGACGATGACGCGCATGCCGCGCAGGCGCGCCGCGTCGACGCCCGCGTGGCACGCGATGCCGTTGTCGACCGTGACGAGCACGTCGGGCGCGTCTTCGGCGAGTTCGTCGACGAGCCCCGGCGAAAGTCCGTAGCCGTGACGAAACCGGTTCGGCACGCGATAGGAAACACGTTTCGCGCCGAGCAGGCGCAGCGCGCGCACGGCGACCGCGGGGCCGGTCGCGCCGTCGGCGTCGAAATCGCCGACGACGACGATCGAGAGATCGTTCGCGACCGCGTCGCCGAGCAATTCGCATGCGCGCTCGATGCCGCCGAGCGCCGCGGGATCGGCGAGCTGCGAGAGCCTCGGCTCCAGCGAATCGCCGGCGGAAATCCCTCGCGACGCATAGATGCGCGCAAGCACCGGATGCACGCTCGGCCACGCTTGCGCATCGAATCCGCAGGCGCGACGCTTGATCGTGAACGCCCTCATCGGCGCGGCAGCGCGCGTCAGGGCCGGTAGCGGACCGCGGTGATCTCGTAGCGCCGCGTGCCGTTCGGTGCCTGGAACTCGAACGTGTCGCCTTCGCTCTTGCCGATCAGCGCGCGCGCGAACGGCGAGGACACCGAAATGAGACGCTGCTTGATGTCGGCTTCGAGGTCGCCGACGATCTGATAGGAAATCTCCTCGCCCGAATCCTCGTCGGCGAGATCGACGGTCGCGCCGAACACGATCCTGGAGCCCGCGTTGAGGCGCGTCACGTCGATGACTTCGGCGTACGAGAGCGCGGATTCGAGCTCGTTGATGCGGCCTTCCGTGAAACCCTGCTGCTCGCGCGCGGCGTGGTATTCGGCGTTCTCCTTGAGATCGCCGTGCGCGCGCGCTTCCGCGATCGCCTGGATGATGCGCGGGCGCTCGACGCTCTTGAGGCGCTCCAGCTCGGCGCGAAGACGGTCCGCGCCCTTCTGTGTCATGGGTGCTCGCTTCATGTCACGCCAGTTCCCTGTGCAATTCCTGCAGGCTGTGGACGTCGTCCGAGTCGCGGAAGTCGAGCGAATGCAGCAACGCCTTCGCTCCGCTCACGGTCGTCGAGTATGTCACACGCTGCTGCAGCGCTTCGCGCCGGATCGAGAACGAATCGGCGATCGCCTGCTTGCCTTCGGTCGTGTTCACGATGAACGCGATCTCGCCGTTCTTGATCAGATCGACGATGTGCGGCCGGCCTTCGAGCACCTTGTTGATGCGCTCGCACGCGATGCCGTGCGAGGCGAGGAACTTGTGCGTGCCGCCGGTCGCGACGAGGCTGAAGCCGCGCGCGACGAGATCGGTCGCGACCTCGATCAGGCGCTCTTTGTCCGCATCGCGCACCGAAAGGAACGCCTTGCCCGGCGCGGGCGAGCGGATGTTCGCGGCCTCGTGCGCACGCGCGAACGCGGCGCCGAAGTTGCGGCCGACGCCCATGACTTCGCCCGTCGAGCGCATCTCGGGGCCGAGGATCGGATCGACGTTCTGGAACTTGAGGAACGGAAAGATCGCTTCCTTGACCGAGTAGTAATCCGGAACGACCTCGTCCGTCGCGTCCTGCGAGGCAAGCGTGCGCCCGATCATGCAGCGCGCCGCGATCTTCGCGAGCGCGACGCCGGTCGCCTTCGAGACGAACGGCACCGTGCGCGACGCGCGCGGATTCACTTCGAGGATATAGACGGTCGGCTTGCCATCGCCGTCGAACTGGATCGCGAACTGCGTGTTCATGAGTCCGACGACCTTGAGCTCCTGCGCCAGCAGCGTGACCTGCCGCCGCAATTCGTCCTGCACGGCCGGCGTCAGCGAATACGGCGGCAGCGAGCACGACGAATCGCCCGAGTGCACGCCGGCTTCCTCGATGTGCTCCATGATGCCGCCGATCAGCACATTGCCTTCGGCGTCCGCGATGATGTCGACGTCGACTTCGCCGGCGTGATCGAGGAAGCGGTCGAGCAGCACGGGCGAGGAATCGGAGACGCGCACGGCTTCGCGGATGTAGCGCGAAAGATCGGCGTCGTCGTGCACGATCTCCATCGCGCGGCCGCCGAGCACGTAGCTCGGGCGCACGACGAGCGGATAGCCGATCTCGCGCGCGAGCGCGAGCGATTCGTCCGCGTTGCGCGCGATGCGGTTCGGCGGCTGCAGCAGGCCGAGCTTTTCGATCAGCTTCTGGAACCGCTCGCGGTCCTCGGCGAGATCGATCGAATCGGGCGAGGTGCCGACGATCGGCGCGCCCGCGGC
>DASZYR010000108.1:0-3134 GCA_035545255.1 Rhodanobacteraceae bacterium | reverse complement strand
CTGATGCCTTCCTCGGCCAGCGCATCGGCGGCTTCGAGCGATTCCTTCACCTGCGCGCCCCAGGTGACGATCGTGACATCGGTGCCGTCGCGCAGCACGAAGCAGACATCGAGCGGCAGCGCTTCGCCGTCGTCGGGCACGTCTTCCTTGTACTGGCGATAGATGCGCTTGGGCTCGAAGAAGACGACGGGGTCGGGATCGCGGATCGCGGCGAGCAGCAAGCCGTACGCGCGGCCCGGCGACGACGGCAGCACGACGCGCAGGCCCGGAATGTTCGTGAAGAGATGCTCGTTGGCTTCCGAATGATGCTCCGGCGCGCGGATGCCGCCGCCCCACGGCGCGCGAAACACGGCCGGACAGCTCATGCGCCCGCGCGTGCGCGTGCGAAGGCGCGCGGCATGACACGCGATGTGTTCCATCATCGGATAGATGAAGCCTTCGAACTGCGCCTCGGCGATCGGCTTCATGCCTTGCGCGGCGAGCCCGACCGTGAGTCCGGCGATCGTCGTCTCGTCGAGCGGCGTATCGATGACCCGCTCGGCGCCGAACTTCTGCTGCAGGCCGACCGTCGCGCGGAACACGCCGCCGTTGACGCCGACGTCCTCGCCGAGCACGACGACGGAATCGTCGGCCTTCATTTCGTAGGCGAGCGCCTGGGTGACGGCTTCGATGAGGGTGATTTGTGCCATAAATGTATAGGGGTCCGGTTCCGCTCGTCTTCCAGCTTTTTCGCCGTCGTTCCCGCGAAAGCGGGAATCCATCTGCTTCACTCACAGCCGAAAAATGGAGTCCCGCTTTCGCGGGAATGACGGCCTAGCGCGCTCCCGCCTTGTCAGCCGCGATCGCCGCATCGCGCTGCGCCGCGAGATCCGCCGGCACTTCCGCATACGTGTAATCGAACATCGCCTCGACCGGCTGCGACTTCGTCTCCAGATACGCATTGACCTCGGCATCGACGCGCGTCGCGCAGTCGGCCTTCCACGCATCTTCTTCTTTTTCGGTCCATGCGTTGAGCGACATCAGATACGCCTTCAGCCGCTTCAAAGGCTCGCGATCCCATGCGGCTTTGACTTCGGCGTCCGGACGGTAGCGTCGCGCGTCATCTGCGGTCGTGTGATCCGAAAGGCGATACGTCACCGCTTCGATCACGGTGCCGCCGTGCCCGTGACGCGCGCGCTTGATCGCGTGATCGAGTGCCGCGCGCATCGCGATCAGGTCGTTGCCGTCCGCCTGCACGCATTCGAGGCCGGCCGCGATGCCTTTCTGGGCAAGCGTCGTCGCGCCGGTCTGCATCTTGCGCGGCACCGAGATCGCCCACTGGTTGTTGACGATGACCGCGACGAGCGGGAGCTGCATCGCGCCGGTCACGTTGATCGCGCCGTAGAAGTCGGCCTTCGACGAGCCGCCGTCGCCTACGACGGTGACCGCGACGCGCGGTTCCTTCCGGATCTTGAACGCGAGCGCCGAGCCCGCGCCGTGCAGGCATTGCGTCGCGATCGGCACGCACCACGCGAAATCGTGCGCGGGCCCGGAGAAGTCGTTGCCGCGCTCGTCGCCGCCCCAGTAGAGCAGCACCTCGCGCGGCTTCACGCCGCGCACGAACTGGGCACCGTATTCGCGATACATCGGCGCGAACACGTCGTCTTCCTGCATCGCGCTGCCGATCGCGACGTGCGCCGCTTCGTGGCCGAGGCACGAGGCGTACGTGCCGAGCTTGCCGGTGCGCTGCAGCGCGATCGCCTTGCCGTCGAAGACGCGCACGAACAGCATCATCTTGTAGAGATCGACCAGCTGCTTCACGTCGCGCGCGAACGCGGGCAAGTCGTCGCGGACGAGCTTGCCGTCGGCGTCGAGGTATTGCAGGTACTCGATCTCGAAAGTGGCGGCGATCGACACGGAACCTCCGCTGTCTGCGTCGGGAATGGCGCGGTTGGCTGACGCCGGGCGGCTCGACGAAGAAGCGCGGCTCCGGCGCGGGCGAGTCTCGAACAGTAAGCAAGGCGCCCGCTGCCGCGCAAGGCCCGATGCAGCATCTTTGCGCGCGGGACGCCGACCGGCCGCGGCGGCGAGCGTCCGGACGCGTGCATCGTGCGCGCGGCGCGTGGTCGCAGCGCCGTCACGGGCCGGGCCGCCTGCGGGCGCCTGCTACACTGATCCTCTACTTTCACGATTGCCGAACCATGACCGATCCGGAAAACCTGCGTCCGCTCGAGCAGGGCATCGAGCTCGATCTGCGCGATCGCGTGTCCTACGGCGGTTATCTCCGGCTCGATGCGCTGCTCGCGCAACAGCAGCCGCTGTCGAATCCGCCGCACCACGACGAGATGCTGTTCATCGTGCAGCACCAGGTCGCCGAGCTCTGGATGAAACTCGTCATCCACGAGCTCCGCGAGGCGATCGCGCGGCTTCGCGCGGACGACGTCGACACGACGCTGAAGGTGCTGGCGCGCGTCAAGCAGGTGCAACGCCAGCTCTTCGAGCAGTGGGGCGTTCTGGAGACGCTGACTCCGTCGGAATACAGCGAGTTCCGGCCCGTGCTCGGCGCGTCGTCGGGATTCCAGTCGCTGCAATACCGCGAGCTCGAGTTCCTGCTCGGCAACAAGAATGCCGGCATGCTGCGGCTCTTCGAGCACGATCCGGCGGCGAAGGCGCGCCTCGGGAAGACGCTGGCCGAGCCGAGCCTCTACGACGAGTTCCTGCGCTATCTCGCGCGGCGCGGCCATGCCGTGCCGAAGGAGATCCTCGATCGCGACGTCACGCAGGCGCACGCGCGCGCGCAAGGGCTCGTGCCGGTGTTCAAGAACATCTACGAAAACGCGAGGGAATACTGGCCCGAGTACCACCTCGCCGAGCAGCTCGTCGACATCGAGGAGAGCTTCCAGCTCTGGCGCTTCCGCCACATGAAGACGGTCGAGCGCATCATCGGCTTCAAGCGCGGAACGGGCGGATCTTCGGGCGTCGCGTTCCTCAAGAAGGCACTCGATCTCACGTTCTTCCCCGAGCTGATCGACGTGCGCACCGAGATCGGCGCGTAGAGGTTCTCGCCGCGGCGCAGCATAGAGTCGGTTTGACTCGGCGGCGGCCAGCAGATTAGAAACATCGCCAGTCCGTCGTCCCGGCGCAGGCCGGGACCC
>DASZYR010000107.1:0-2792 GCA_035545255.1 Rhodanobacteraceae bacterium | reverse complement strand
GCGTTCGATTTCGATGGGCATGGGAGAACCGTTTCGATCGGGTTGAGCGACGCGGAGGATACGCGCGGCGTGCTTCGGCTTTCACTTCTCCCGCTCGCGGGAGAAATCTGCCCGCAGCGCCGGATGAGGGATGCTCTTGAGACGGCGAACCAGCGTGCCCTCACCCTGCCCTCTCCCGCAAGCGGGAGAGGCGAAAGACATCGCTAGCGCTCGAGCAGCGCGATGGATTCGACGTGCGCGGTTTGAGGAAACATGTCCATGACGCCGGCCGCGCGCAGCTCGAAACCGTGGCGTTCGACGAGCGTGCCCGCATCGCGTGCGAGCGAGCCCGGATGGCACGACACGTAAACGATCCGGCGCGTGTTCTTGCGCGGCAGGTAATCGAGCACGGCGGCAGCGCCGGAACGCGGCGGGTCGAGCAGGATCTTGCCGTAGTCGCGTGTTGCCCACGGCGCGCCACGCTGATCCGCGGCGAGGTCTGCCGATGCGAATTCGACGTTCGCGAGTCCGTTTGCGACGGCGTTCTGCCGCGCCCTTGCAACGAGGCCGGCCTCGCCTTCGACGCCGACGACGCTGCCGGCGCGCCGTGCGATCGGCAGCGTGAAGTTGCCGAGACCGCAGAAGAGATCGAGCACGCGGTCGTCGGAAGCAGGATCGAGCAGCTCGAGCGTCCGGGCGACCATGCGCTCGTTCATCCCCGAATTGACCTGCACGAAATCGAGCGGCTCGAACGCGATCTCGACGTCGGAGCCCTCGATGCGGAATGCGAGCCGCACGTCTTCGGGCCACAAGGCATGCACGCTGTCGGGCCCGCCGGGCTGGAGCAGGATCGCGAGCTCGTTCGCCTTGCCGAACGCCATCAGCCGTGCCGCGTCGGCGGCGGACAAGGGTTGCAGATGGCGGAACACGAGCGCGACGACGGCATCGCCCGCGGCGATCTCGATCTGCGCGATCGTTTCCTTCGCGTCGAGCGAGCCGACCAGCTCGCCGATCGACGCGATGCGCAGGCCGATCTCCGGCAGCAGCGTGTGGCAGACCGAGAGATCGGCGACGAAGCGCGGATTCTCCTCGCGGAATCCGACCAGCACGCGGCCTTTCTTCGCGACCCACTTGACGGAGAGCCGGCCTTTGCGCCGATAGCCCCACTCGGCGTCGGTCAATGGATCGAGCCAGCGTTTCGGCTCGATCTTGCCGATGCGCTCGAAATTCTCGGCCAGCACCCGCTGCTTCGCGGCGATCTGGGCCGATGCCGGAAGATGCTGAAGCGCGCAGCCGCCGCACACGCCGAAATGCGGACAACGCGGCTCGATGCGATCGGGCGATCGCGTGAGCAACGTCTCGACGCGGCCTTCGTCGAAGTTGCGATGCCGCGCGCTCACCTTGACGACGGCGCGCTCACCCGGCAGCGCGCCGGTGACGAAGACGGTCTTGCCGTCGATGCGCGATACGCCGCGGCCGTCGTGCGAAAGAGCGGTGATCTCGACTTCGTGCGTCTCTGGTTTCTGCATGCGGAATCCGGAAAAAACAAACGGCCCGCCGGACGCGGGCCGTCGTCGCGATTTTCGATCTCGCCTACTTCTGCTTCCAGGCGCCGCTCGCGTCCTGGTAATACCAGCCGGACCGGGCCTTCTGGATCCATTCCTTCGCGAACGTCGAGCGGATCTGCGCCTCCCATTCGGGATGGCCGTTCGCGACCGCGATCTCGCGATAGACGGCCTGCCGGTCGCGGTTCTCGTCGGCGACGGCCTGATTGAGGCCCGCGCGCTCGGCGAGCGGCACGGCGGACGCATCGCGCACCGCCACGAGTCCGTCGCGCGTGAAGCCGGCGGCGCCGCTCGCGAAATAACGCGAGAGCGAGCCCGAGAAGCGCTGGCGCATGCGCGACTGGATCGCCTGGATCTGCGGCGTCTGGATGTCGATGTTCGCCTGCTGCGCGCTCGCGCTCGGCACGAGGAAATCGAGCAGCATCGCGCCCGGCGAATCGCCAGGCGGCTTCGTCTCGGGCGCGGGCTGCGGTGCCGCGTCGCTGTCGATGATCTTGCCGACGAATTGCTCGGCTGCCTTCTCGGCGGCGGCTTCGGGGAAATAGACGTTGATCGTGACGCACGCGGCCGGCAGCGCCAGTGTCGCGGTGAGCAGTGCGCGCATCGTGAGCGAGCGCATGGATTGGCCTCCTCGTCGGCTATTCGATGACGGGTCCGTTGCCGCGCGTCGCTTCGATCAGCCGCTCGACCAGCGTCGGCCAGGCGACGCGGCGGCGGTGTCCGATGATCTCGATGCGCGGCAGGCCCGAGCCCTCGACGATAGTGTAGCTGTCGCCGGCTGAATCCGCGGGACCGGCAGGCTCGATGCCGCCCATCGTGCAGACTTCGGCCACGAGCTTGCAGCGGATGCCCAGACGCCGATAGCCGAACGTGTCGAACAGCTTCAGCGCCATCGTCTGCAGGCTCGCGGAAAGCCCGCCTCCGCCGCCGAGCGCGGTGAGGTCGTTGACGGCCTTGTAGCTCATGCGCCCGCCGCCGTCGGAGCGCAGCGACGCATCGAACGCCACCGGGCTCCAGTCGACGAGGCGCAGGCCCTTGATGTTGCCGTCGAGCTTTCCGCTCATGCCGCCGAAGTCGAAAACGCGTGTCAGCTCGTCGAGATCGAAATTCTCGAAATGGATGTCGGCATCGAGCGAAGGCGCGATGCCGAACGGACGCTCCAGCGTCAGCCCGCTGACGCCGAGATAGCCCCCGAACACGTAGAGATCGAGGCCGCCATGCAGCTCCATGCGATCGCCGGCGAGCTCG
>DASZYR010000106.1:0-5131 GCA_035545255.1 Rhodanobacteraceae bacterium | reverse complement strand
GGGTGCGAGCGCGAGAGCGCGTCGCGCATCGCGCTCGGCGTCCGCGCTGCGCCCAAGCGCGAGCTCGACGGCAGCGAGGTTCAGCCACGCGGCCGCATGTCCCGCATGCGTGCGCGTCGCCGCCGCGTAAGCGACTTCTGCTCCGGCGAGATCGCCGGCGGCGCGCCGCGCGTTGCCGAGCCCGAGCAGCACGGCGGCATGCGACGGCGCGATCGCTCGAGCGCGTTCGAGCACGGCGATCGCCGCGCTTGCGTCATCGCGCGCAAGCTCGACGCTGCCGAGATTGCACAAGAGCTCGATCGAATCCGGAACGTGCGCGAGCGCGGCGACGAGCGCTTCGCGCGCCGGCTCGATGCGACCCAGCCGCAACAGCGCGATCGCCCGAAGGCGCATCGCCTCGGTGTTCGAAGGCTGCGCGCGCAGCACGCTCGCCGCCGCCGCTTCGGCTTCCGCCATGCGGCCGGCGCGGATCAGGTCGGCGATCGCGTCGAGCGCTGCTTCGTTGTCGCCGCCGGCCGTCGAGTGCATGCGGCAACGCTAGCCGAGCGTGCGCCGTCGCGCCAGCCGCCGAATCTCTCCCGGCCACGGAGCGGCCGATCTCGGTGCATCGGCGCGAAAACGCGTACCGGCGTTGCTGGCGGATTCATCGTGGCTCCGGACGATTCCGCCGCCGTTCCCGCTGCGGGCGAAGCCGGTCGATCTCCCGTTTTCGCGATCCTCGTCGCGGCCGTTCAGCCCGCCGCGATCCTTTGCAGCTGCTCGGCCTGATCCTCTCGCGTCAGCGCGTCGATCAGCTCGTCGAGATCGCCATCGATGATCTCCGGCAACCGATACAGCGTCAGGTTGATGCGATGGTCGGTGACGCGGCCTTGCGGGAAATTGTACGTGCGGATGCGCTGGCTGCGATCGCCGGAGCCGACCTGCAGCTTGCGCGAGGCGGCCTCGGCGCGCGCCTGCCGCTCGCGCTCGCGCTCGACGAGTTCGGCCTTGAGGCGCTTCAGCGCCTTGTCGCGGTTCGCGTGCTGCGAGCGTTCGTTCTGGCATTCGACGACGATGCCGGTCGGAAGATGCGTGATCCGGATCGCCGAGTCGGTCTTGTTGACGTGCTGCCCGCCGGCGCCGGACGAGCGGAACGTGTCGATCTTGAGATCGGCCGGGTTGATCTCGACCTCGTCGATCGCGTCGACCTCGGGCAGGATCGCTACGGTCGCCGCAGACGTGTGGATGCGTCCCTGCGCCTCGGTTTCCGGAACGCGCTGCACGCGATGCGTGCCGGATTCGAACTTGAGCCGCGAGAACGCGCCGCGGCCTTCGACGCGCGCGATGATTTCCTTGTAGCCGCCGTGCTCGCCGTCGCTCGTCGACAGGATCTCGACGCGCCAGCCGCGCCGCTCGGCGTAGCGCGCGTACATGCGGAAGAGATCGCCCGCGAAGATCGCGGCCTCGTCGCCGCCGGTGCCGGCGCGAAGCTCCAGGAAGAGGTTCGCGTCGTCGCGATCGTCCTTCGGAATCAGCAGCACGTTGAGCTCGCCGTCGAGTGCCGCGCGCTCGTCTTCGAGCGTCGCGATCTCGTCGGCCGCGAGCGCCTTCAGCTCCGGATCCTCGAGCATCGCGCGCGCCGATTCGAGCGCGCTCGCGTTCTCGTCGTATGCGCGGAGCGCGGACGCGAGCGGCCCGAGCTGCGCGTGCTCGCGCGAAACCTCGCGCAGGCGCCTCGGATCGCTCAGCACCTCGGCACTCGCCATCAGGTGCTCGAGTTCCTGATGGCGCTCGGCGAGCTGGTCGAGCTTGCGGCGGATCGTCGGTTGCATGGCGCGATTATCGCCGATGGCGGCCATCGCGCCTGCTGGCCAGCGACGGCTGCTCGTCGCCTCGCCGCGGGCGATCCGGCGGGAAACGGAAAAACCGGCGGGCTTGCGCGACAATGCGCGGGGGCGGAGCGACGGAGAAACTTCCCGTGAAAGAGCTCAAGCGCAAGGAATACGAGAAAGTCCTCGAATCGCTCCACATCGAGCTCGTGGATCTGCAGCGCTGGATCATCGCGACCGGCCGGCGCGTCGTCGTGATCTTCGAAGGCCGCGACGCCGCCGGCAAGGGCGGCGTGATCAAGGCGATCTCGGAACCGCTCAACACGCGCTACACGCGCATCGTCGCGCTGCCGAAGCCGACCGAGCGCGAGGCGACCAAATGGTATTTCCAGCGCTACGTCGAGCACCTGCCCGCGGCCGGCGAGCTCGTGCTGTTCGATCGCAGCTGGTACAACCGCGCAGGCGTCGAGCGCGTCATGGGATTCTGCAGCGACGAGCAGTACCGGCGGTTCCTCGCCGAATGCCCGGTGCTCGAGAAGCTCCTGACCGACGACGGCGTGATCCTCCTCAAGTACTGGCTCGCGGTCGACCAGGCCGAGCAGGAAGTGCGTTTCCAGGAGCGCGCCAGCGATCCCCTGAAGCGCTGGAAGATCTCGCCGATCGATCTCAAGGCGCGCGAGCAGTACGAAGCCTACGGCCGCGCGCGCGATGCGATGCTGCGCGCGACAGACGCCGCGAACGCGCCGTGGTTCGTCGCCGATTTCGACGACCAGAAGCGCGGCAGGCTGAACCTGATCCGCCATCTCCTCGACCAGCTTCCGGAGCGCGCTTCCCCGGATCAGCCGCTCAAGCTGCGCCGCCTCGCCGGCAAGCCCGGCAAGGAGCGCCTGCCGGCCAGGCGGTACTGGATTCCGGCGCCGTACTGAACGGCCGTCTGGACGTTCGGACTTCACCTGACGTCCACCCGGGATATACGATCCTCGCAGCGGTTTTCCGGGGCGCTCGCGGTATCACGGAGGAAGCCGCGCGTAGTCATAGAAGCTCGCACCGCTGCGCACGCGCATCGCGATTCCCGCGCCGCGCGTGCCGCCGGAAAGCGGGCCGTTGCAGGTCGAGACGAACGTACCGATGAATCCGCAGCCGCTTGTCGTCGTACTCGGGTTCAGCACGGCGGTGCTGCTCGGGGGATGGCTCTTCGACCGGCGCCTGCGCCACCCGGCGCTTCCCGATCTGCTCTGGGCCGCGTGCCTCAGCCTCGGCGCGCTCTATTACGGTCTCGTCGCCGGCGGCGCGCTGCTGCCCCGGCTTCTCGTCGCGATGATGGGCGGCATCGGCGGCTTCCGCCTGTTCATGCATCTCCTGCAACGCATGCTGGTCGAGCCGGCCGAGACGGACGCACCGAGGCGAATCGGTGCGTCATCGCGCGATCGGCTGCGGGCGCTCCGGCGCTTCGTCGCCAAAGCGCTTTCCGCGACGCTGTTCTCCGTGCCGCTCTACGTCGCTGCGAACAACCCGCACGACGAGGCATCGGGCTGGACGCTGCTTGCCGCCGTCGTGTACGCCATCGGCCTCTGCGGCGAGACCTATGCCGACATCCAGCTCGCGAGGTTCCGGGACAGGCCGCGCCTGCGCGGCCTCGCGTGCTGCCGCGGACTCTGGCGCTATTCGCGGCATCCGAACTATTTCTTCGCGCTCGTGCACTGGTGCAGCTACGCGCTGCTCGCGATCGGGCTGCCGTGGCCGCTCTGGAGCCTGACGCTGCTCGCGCCGGCGCTGACTGTCGCGATGGCGCTCCGACGGATTCCCGCAGTCGAGGCGGCGGCTCTGCGCACGCGCGGCGACAACTACCGCGCGTACCAGCGCGTGACGAGCCCGTTCGTTCCGTGGCTGCCGAAGGGATGGCCGCACGAGGCGGCATCGTGGTATGCGCCTCCGCCGCAACAGGCGCCTCGCCCGCCCGTGACGAGCGGCCGCCGCAGCACGCCGCTGCCGGGCGCGCGCATCACGCCGATCCCGATGCTTTCCTCGCTGGCGCCGGACGGGCCGGTCACGCCGCGTCCGCAGCGAGTCCTCGTCGCGGAGGACGACGCCGAGTCGTCTTCGGCTGCTTCGATGAACGTCGAGCGCTGAGCGGGCCGCCTCACGGCCGGCGCGCGAGCTCCGGATTTTCCTTCGTCACCGGCATCAGGTCCTTTTTCGAGACGCCCGCCCAGTAGAGGATCGGGTTGGCGAAGAAGATCGACGACAGCGTGCCGATCACGATGCCGATCAGCATCGTCAGCGCGAAGCCGTGCACGGCCGGACCGCCGAAGAAATACAGCGCGAACATCGAGAGCGCCGTCGTCAGCGAGGTCATGATCGTTCTGGACAGCGTCTGGTTGATCGCGCGGTTCAGGATCTCGTACGAATCGGCCTTGCGCGCCGAGCGGAACAGCTCGCGCACGCGATCGAACACGACGACCTTGTCGTTGATCGAGTAGCCGACGACGGCGAGCACCGAGGCCAGCACGGTGAGATCGAACTCGCGCTGCGTCAGCGCGAAGAAGCCGACCGTGAGGATCGTGTCGTGGAACTCGCTCGCGATCGCCGCGAACGCGAAACGCTTCTCGAAGCGGATACCGATGTAGATCATGATGCCGATGATCACGAAGACGACCGCGATCATGCCGTCGCTCTTGAGCTCCTCGCCGACCTGCGGGCCGACGAAGTCGTGGCGCTTCAGCGTGACGTCGGGGCGCACGGCCTTGAGCTTTTCGAGCACGCTCGCGGCGATCTTGTCCGCGTCCTTCTGGCCGCTCTCGGGCTGAAGACGGATCGAGACTTCGCGCGTGCCGCCGAGGCTCTGCACGAGCGCGTTCTCGATACCGCCTTTCTCGAGCGCTTGGCGTACCTGGCCGACCTCGACCGGCTGGTCGTACGTGACTTCGACCAGCACGCCGCCGGTGAAGTCGAGCGCGTAGTTGAGCCCGCGCGTCGTGATCAATGCGATCGAAACGACGACGAGGACCATCGAAATGATGATCGAGACCTTGCGCCAGCCGAGGAAGTCGATCCTGCTGTTGGACGGAAAAAGTTCCATGGTTCAAGCTGCTCCGCGCGCGTAGCCGCCGCCGACGTACAAACCTTTCAGCTTGCGTCTGCCGTGGATGAGGTTCGTGATGGCATGCGTCACCGTGACCGAAGTGAACATCGAGGTCAGGATGCCGATGAAGAGCGTGATGCCGAAGCCGCGGATCGGGCCCGAGCCGAGCGTCATCAGCGCGAGCGCGGCGAGAAGATGCGTCACGTTCGCGTCGAGGATGGTTGCCCAGGCTTTGTCATAA
>DASZYR010000105.1:0-25110 GCA_035545255.1 Rhodanobacteraceae bacterium | reverse complement strand
GATACGCCCGGAATGCCGGGTCTGAGCGTACATGCGCCGCGCACGATCAGGTCGATCACGACGCCGGCACGCGATGCGCGATACAGAACTTCGACGACGCTTTCCTCGTTGAGCGCGTTCATCTTCGCGATGATGCGAGCCGGTTTCCCGGCTTCGGCATGCGCGATCTCGCGCTCGATCTTCTCCATGAGGCCCTTGTGCAGCGTGAACGGCGAATGGAGCAGGCATTTAAGCTTGATGATGGGGCCGAGCCCGGACAGCTGCAGGAACAGGAGGTGCGCGTCCTCGCCGATCGCCGGATTCGCCGTCATGAGACCGAAATCCGTGTACACGCGCGAGGTCACCTGATGGTAATTGCCGGTCGACAGGTGCGCGTAGCGGCGCAGCGCACCCTGCTCGCGGCGCACGATCAGCAGCATCTTCGCGTGCGTCTTGTAACCGACGACGCCATAGACGACCTGCACGCCGGCTTCCTGCAGGCGGTTCGCGAGGCGCAGGTTGGCCTCCTCGTCGAAGCGCGCGCGGAGCTCGACCACGACGGTGACGTCCTTGCCCTGGCGCGCGGCCTCGATCAGCTGATCGACGAGCGGCGAGTCGTTGCCGACGCGATAAAGCGTCTGCTTGATCGCGAGCACGTCCGTATCGAGGCTCGCCTGGCGCACGAGCTCCAGCACCGTGCCGAACGACTCGAACGGGTGGTGCAGCAGGATGTCGCGCTTGCGGATGACGTCGAACAGGTTCTGCTCTTCGCTGACGGCCGGCAGCACGCGCGGCACGAACGGCGGGAACTTGAGATCGGGCCGGTCGATCTGGTCGCAGATCGCGGTGACGCGGCTCACGTTGACCGGTCCGTCGCAGCGGTAGAGATCCTGATCCGTAAGCTGGAAATTGTGGACGAGAAGATCGGCGACGCTCTTCGGACAATTGTCGGCGATCTCGAGCCGCACCGGCTTCGCGTAGCCGCGGCCCCGTAGCTCGTCGCGGAGTGCGAGCGCGAGATTCTCGACTTCCTCCTCGTCGACGAAGAGCTCGCTGTTGCGCGTCACGCGGAACTGGTACGAGCCCTTCACCTCCATGCCCGGAAAGAGCTCGTCCATGAACTCGTGCAGGATGCCGGAAAGGAAAACGAATTCGTACGGCGCCTCGGAGACTTCGGCCGGAAGCCGGATGATGCGCGGCAACGATCGCGGCGCGCGCAGGAGGGCGAGATCTCCCTCGCGCCCGAATGCGTCGCGGCCCTTCAGCACGACCGCGAGATTGAGGCTCTTGTTGAGGATGCGCGGAAAAGGATGCGCCGGGTCGAGCCCGAGCGGCGAGAGCACCGGCAGGCATTCGTTGCGGAAGTAGCCCTGGAGCCAGCGCTTCTGCTTCACGGTCCAGTCGTCGCGCTTCGAGAAGCGGATGCCTTCGCGTTCGAGTTCCGGCAGCAGGCTCGTGTTCCAGAAGTCGTACTGCGCATTGACGAGCGTCAGCGCGCGCTCGCGGATGCGGCCGAGCACGTCGCTCGGCGCGAGCGCGTCGGGTCCGGGCCGGAGTTCGCCGAGCTCGCTGTGCTGTTTCAGCACCGCGACGCGCACTTCGAAGAACTCGTCGAGGTTCGTGCACGAGATGCAGAGATAGCGCAGTCTTTCCAGCAGCGGCACCGAGGGATCCTCGGCCTGCGCGAGCACGCGGAAATTGAACTCGAGCTGTGCGAGCTCGCGGTTGAGATAGAGGGCGGGGTCCCGAAGGTCCGTGAGATTGTCGCGATTCATGGCTCTGTGCCGAGGATCCTGTCCAGTTGTGACGAGCGCTCGCCGAGCGAAAGCGCAAGAAAGCCGTCCGCCGCGACGGCCGCCTGCGCTTCGTCCCCGAGGACGTAGGCGAGGAACGCCGACGGGATCGGCGCCGGGCCGCGGCCCCGCGGCCGGTTGACGTAGAGATAGAGCGGCCGTGACAGAGCGTAGTCCCCGTCCATGACATTCTCCATGACGGGCGCCACGACCGGCGCGTCGTCGCGAGGCGCGTAGGCCAGCGGCTTGACGAGTCCGTTGAGCGAGCCGAAACCGACGTAGCCGATCGCCTCCGGGTTCGCGGCGACGGCGGCGACGGTCGCGCCGTGCCCCGGCCACGCGACCATGTCGGCGCGATAGCGCCCTCCGCAGAGCGCGTTCTCCCGGAAGAACTCGCTCGTTCCGGAGGCTTCGTTGCGGCCGACGGGCAGCACGCGCCGAGTCGGTCCCCCGACGGAAACGCCGAGCGCGTCCCAGCTCTCGATCGGCGCATCGGCGCCGCAGCGCCGCGTCGACGAATACACGGCGTCGAGCTGCTTTCGCGTGATCGCCCGCAGCGGATTGTCCGGATGCACGATCACGACGATCGCGTCGTGCGCGACGACGATGCCGGTCGCGTCGTAGCCGTAACGCGTCCGGAACGAGCGCTGCTCGTCCTCGCTCATCGGCCGGCTCATCGCGCCGAGATCGGTGGCGCCCTCGATGAGCGCGAGCGGCGCGCTCGCCGAGCCCGGCGTCTGCAACTGGATGCGCACGCCGGGATGACGCGCGCGGAACATCGTCGTCCAGCGCTGCACGAGACTGCCCAGCGTGTCGGATCCGACGATCGTGAGCGTGCCGTGCGGATCGGCCGGCGCGGGATGCGGCGAAGCCGGCTCGGACCCGGCTGTCGATGCCGCGACGGTCAGTACAAGGCCCAGCGCGGGACGCCAGCACAGCGCGCGAGCACCGGAGCCGCGCGCGACGCGGCTCACGACACGTCCGCCAGCGCCTGCGCATCGAGCAGGCGCTCGGGGCCGAAAACGCAGGTGAAAGTGCTGCCGACGCCGAGCTCGCTCGCGATCTCGAGCCGCGCCTGGTGCAACTGGAGCACGTGCTTGACGATCGAAAGACCGAGCCCCGTGCCGCCGGTCTCGCGCGAGCGGCTCGTCGATACGCGATAGAAGCGCTCGGTCAGCCGCGGCAGATGCTGAGCCGGAATGCCCTGTCCGGTGTCGGTCACGGACAGCCTTCCACCCGATGCATCGCTCTCCCAGCGCAACGTGATTCGTCCGTCGGGCGGCGTGTAGCGCACGGCGTTGCTGACGAGGTTCGAGAACGCGCTGTGCAGATCCTTCAGCGATCCGCGCAAGTCGTGCGTTCCGCGGCACTCGATCGTGATCGCGTGGCGACCCATGCTGAGCGCGACCGCTTCGCGCCGTAGCGCTTCGAGCAGTGCGCGCATGCCGACGCGCTCGGACGGGATCGCATTCTGCGCTTCAAGCCGCGAGAGCATCAGGAGATCCTCGACGATCTGCATCATGCGCCGCGACTGGTCGCGCAGCTCGCGCAGGATCGGCTCGTATTCCTGCATCTCCGCGGGTTCGATCAGATCGAGATATCCGTGCACGACGGTCAGCGGCGTGCGCAGCTCGTGCGAGACGTTCGCGACGAAATCCCGGCGCACCTGCTCGAGCCGCATCAGCTGGCTGACGTCGCGCGCGATCAGCAGCCGGCGATCGTCCGCATAGCGGATCAGCTTGAGGTTGAGCCGGACGTTCTCGTTTCCGGGCGAGGGGACGTCGCTCAGCGGATCGAGGCCGCCGCCGCGAAGCCACTCGATGATGCGCGGCGCGCGCAGCAGGTTCGTCACGTGCCCGCCGATATCCTGCGGATAAGCGAGGCCGAGCAGCGTGCGCGCCGCCGCGTTGAACCACTGGATGCGATGCTCGCCATCGAGCGCGACGACGGCGTCCGGCAATGCGGCTGCCGCGTCGCGGAACGCACGCAGGAGGCCGACGAGTTGCCGCTTCCCGGCAAACGCGGCGTGTCGCCGTCGCGCGACGAGCTCCTGCAGATCGGACCAGAGTCCCGACGATCGGTCAGGCCGGCGCCGACCGCTTTCGAGCCAGCGGCCGAAACGCGCAAGGTTGCAGGCGCACCACGCGAGGCATGCCGCAGCGACCGCCAGCACGCACGCCGCGATCGCATGGAGCCACCACCCGACGGCGACGGCCGCGGCGAAGGCGAGGCCCGCGCCCCAGAGCAGCGTGCGCCACGAACGGGCGAGGCGCGAGGTCACGAGCGCGACGCCGGCGGCGCCTCGTGCCGCATCGCGGCGCGGCGCAGGCAACCGCGCCGGTCAGCGCATGCGACGGACGTCGGATCGGAGGGCTTCGTCACACGCTCGTCGAGAAACGATAGCCCGCGCCGCGCACGGTCTGCACGAGCTCGTCCTTGCCGAGCGGCTCGAGCGTCTTGCGCAGCCTGCGGATGTGCACGTCGACCGTGCGTTCCTCGACGTAGACGCCGCCGCCCCAGACATGATCGAGCAGCTGGCTGCGCGTGTAGACGCGCTCGGCGTGCGTCATGAAGAAATGCAGGAGACGGTACTCCGTCGGGCCGATCTGCACCGGCTGCTCGCCGGCGAAGACGCGATGCGCCGCGCTGTCGATGCGAAGTCCGCCGAGCTCGACGATACCCTCGGCGTCTTCGCCGTGCGTGCGCCGCATGACCGCGCGGATGCGCGCGAGCAGCTCGCGCGTCGAGAAGGGCTTCACGACGTAGTCGTCGACGCCGGCGTCGAGCCCGCTGACGCGATCGGTTTCCTCGCCGCGCGCGGTCAGCATGATGATCGGCACGTCGCGCGTGAGATCGTCCTTGCGCAGCCGTCGCGCGAGGTCGAGGCCGCTCATGCCAGGCAGCATCCAGTCGAGCAGGATGAGATCGGGCACGCGCTCGCCGATCGCGGCCTGCGCCGCGCGCGCATCCATCGCGTGCATCGCTTCCATGCCGGCCTTGCGCAGCGCGAACGCGACCATGTCGCGGATCGAGGTTTCGTCTTCGACGATGAGGATGTGCTTTTGCACGCGGACACCGCATGGCGCCGGAAGGGCGCCTTTGTGACGCCGTCATTTCAGCTGCGTTTCGTTACGGCCTGATGACACGGAGCGCGAACCGAGCGCTCGGCGGCCGCGATGCGCGATGAAACGACGCCCGTCATGTTACAGGACGATGGCGCCCCCGGCTCGAACCGCTCCGGATTCGCTCAGCGGCGACAGCAGGTGAAGCTCAGCGAGCCCGGCGAATCCGGCTCGGGCGTGCCGCGCTTCCGCAGCGCCAGGACCTCGGGCGTCAGCTCCGTGATGCGCGCATCGACGCGCGAGCGCTGGTAGAACGTCAGGTCGGGCTCTTTCGAGAGCGTCTTCAGCTGATTCAGCGCATCCTCGGCATGGCCATTGAGGTACGCCGCCTCCGCGTAGGCCTCCGCCGCGCGAACCTTGTCGCCGCCGAGCTGGCAGGCCCGCGCGTAGCTCTTCTGGAGGTCTGGATCGCCCGCATACCGTTCGACGAGCGGCCGCAGCAACTCCTGCGCGCGACGCGCCCCCGCAACGTCGGCGCGCGCGATCAGGGCATCGGCATAGCTCAGCGAGATCGCGCGGCTGCCCGGGAAATCGGTGCCGAGCTGCTCGTAGACGGCCAGCGATTCGGCCTTGTTGCCGGACTGGTCGAGCGCATCGGCCAGCCCGAGTCGATAGACGGCGAGATTCGGTTCGGTCGCCACGAGCTTGCGCAGGATGCCCGCGGCCTCGCCGGCTGCGCCGGAGCGCGTCAGCGCGAGCGCGTAGCCGTAACGGTTCGGCGGCGTGTCGAAGCTCGGGTCGCGCTGCAGGTTGTCGGCGTAATACGCGCGCACCTTCGAGGGCGTGTCCGACGACAGCACGCGCGCCCGCTCGCGCATCAGCTCGAAGTACGTTTCCTGCGCGGCCGTGTGGACGCCGCAGGCGGTCACCGACACGCGCGGCAGCGTCCCGGGGCTGCTGCCGTGCGCGTCGACCGACACGGTTGCCGATTCGCTCGATGCGAGCGCTTCGGCATCGTCCTCGCCGGACGACGACTGGATCTCGGTCGTGCGCGGGCTTGGCAGGGCGAGATTGAGCGCGCCGCCGCCCGCAACGCGCGTCGAAGTCGCGGCCGCTGCCGGCACGCGCGAGCAGGTGAGATTCTGCGCGCGCGCCTTCGCATCCGCGATGCGATGCGTGTCGACCGGATGGTCGAGCAGGAATTCGGGCACGTCGACGCCGTTGACGCGCATGATGCGCTGCAAGGTCGCGAACGTGTCGGCCATCGCCAGCGGATCGTAGCCGGCGCGCGCCATGGTCTGGATGCCGACGCGATCCGCCTCGGCTTCGTCGTGGCGCGTGAAATTGATCTGCCGCTGCTGCATCAGCGAGGTGCCGGTCATGATCGCCGCCGTGCCGGTATCGTCGTGCGTGTGCGAGCTTGCGATGAGGATGCCGAGCATCGCGAGCATCGTCGGCAGCGACATCTTCTTCATGTCCTCGAACGCGCGCAGGAGATGCTGCTGCGTGATGTGCGAGATCTCGTGGGCGAGCACCGCCGCGAGCTCGTCCTCGCGCGACATGTTGATGATGAGGCCGGCGTTCGCCGCGATGTAGCCGCCGGGAACAGCGAACGCGTTGATGTCGTTGTCGCGGACGATGAAGAACGTGAACGGAAGGTCCGGCCGGTCGCTGTTCGCGACGAGCTTGTAGCCGAGTGCGTTGAGGTACTCGTCGAGCAGCGCGTCGTCGAGCACGAGCCCGTACGAGCGCAGCTCGTGAAGCACGCTCGCGCCGTAGCTCTGCTGGTCCTGCTGCGACATGACCGCGCCCGCCGAGCTGCCGATGTCGGGCAGCTTGACGTCGAGGTCGCGGGCGCCGGCGAGCCCCGAGATGCAGGCGGCGGCGATGAACGGGAAAATGCGGGCGGAATTCATCGGAATCATGCGGAAGCGAACGGGAATCACGATAGCGCGGCATGGCGGCGCCTGCCAGCCGCGCGAGTCCCGGCGGAGCGTCCGGGAGCGCGCACTCAGGTGGCGTTCATTCGGCAAGGACTCTTGCGTTCGCCGTGCGCGCGCCTCACTCTTGCCGCGTCAATGGACGGACGTCGATGACCGAGTTCGAGATCTATACCACTGCCATCTGTCCCTATTGTGTCGCGGCGAAGAACTTTCTCAAGAATCGCGGGTGCGATTACCGCGAGATCCGCATCGACCGCGAACCCGGCAAGCTCGAGGAGATGCAGACGCGAAGCGCGGGACGGCGCAGCGTGCCGCAGATCTTCGTCAACGGCGCGCACGTCGGCGGATACGACGATCTCGTCGCGGCCGAGCGAAGCGGCCGGTTGCAGGCGCTGATCGACGCGTCCGCTCCGTGACGCGCATACCGAGGAGAATCCCGTGAGCCGCGTCGGCGATTTCACGACGTTTCGCAAGCGCATGAACGAGCGCATCCTCGGCCACGACAACCAGGTCGTGCGCCGCTTCTTCGCGCTCGACACGAAGACGTATCAGGAGGGCGCGCTCGACGTCAAGACGAAGGAGATGCTCGGTCTCGTCGCCTCGCTGGTCCTGCGCTGCGACGACTGCGTCAGCTATCACGTCGCGCAGTGCAAGGAAGCGGGCGTCAGCGAGGACGAGTTCTTCGAGGTGTTCAGCGTCGGGCTCGTCGTCGGGGGATCGATCGTGATCCCGCACCTCCGGCGCGCCGTCGATTTCCTCGACGATCTCGGGAAGGAAGAGGCCTGATGCGCGCTCAGCGCGGTACGCGCAGGAGCTGGATCGGCATGCCGCCGGCATCGCGCCCCGAAAGGCGGTCGTAGCCGACCTGGTCGAAATCGGCGACAGGCGCGCCGGCGACGCTCAACGCGCAGGCATCGGCCTGTTGCGAGCCGGTGACGAGGCGGCAATCGAGCTCCGCATCGCCGGCCGCATCGACGAGCCGGAAGCTTTCGGTGTCGCGATGCGTCGGCGAGCCGAGCTCGAAGAGGCGCGGAGCGCCACCGTCTTCCGGGATCAGCACCCAGCGTCCGGCCCATGCCGTTCCCGCGGGTCCCGCCGAGAACGCCGAGCGCGCAAGCAGGACCTCGCGCACTTCGGCGCTGCCGTCCTCGTTCGTGCGCACGAGATAGGCGCGCGCACGCGAGGGCGACAGGAACTCGATCTCGAGGCGCGGCGCGGATTGCACGTCGGGCTCCACGCCGACCGGCGCGAACCACGGATCGCCGTTCGAAAGCCTGACGAGCGAGACTTTCGCCGTGTGGCCGCCGAGCGTCGCGCTGCCGAAGGACCACGTCGCCGCTCCGGTGTCGCCGAAGCCGAGCAGGCCGACGGCGAGCTGGTTGTCCTGCACCTCGAAGCTGGCGCCGGTACCGCCGGCGACCGTGCGGTCCGCACCGGCCTGCGTCCACCAGAAACCGCTTTCGGGCGTTGTCGGCACGGATGTCGACAGGTCGAGCAGCGAGAACGCGATCAGCTGCGGATTCGATGCCGACCCCGAATAGACGCGAACGCGATAGACCTGCGGCGAAAGCCCGCGCAATGCCGCCGCCGACGAGGAATCGACCGCGAGATGAAACGGAATCGGGCGATCGGCGCGACAGCCGGTCGCGGCGGCGGCGAGCTCGACGCTGAGATCGGCGCCGTCCGCGGTGACGCGTTCGACGCGCGGCAGGCAGCCGGCTGCTGCGGTGCCGCCGATGCGAATCCGCGGACTCTGCATGGCCGCCTGCCGGTCGAAATCGACGCGCAGCACGCGCGTCGCGGCCACGGCGCACGGAGACGTCACCGACGTCGCCAGGACGACGGCGGCCAGCAGGAACGGGATTCGGCGTGTACAGTGCAACGGCATTTCCGGATAATGCGCGCCCCGCGCGCTCCCTTTGTCGGAACGGCCGGCACGAAATCCGGCCCGGATGGCGGCGAAAGCGTGTGCCGCTGGACCTGCGTATTCTCGCCGATCCTCTCCGCAGCGCCAACTCGTCATGGCGCCGGCAAGCCCCGATACGGCGTGAAGCGGCGCAATCCGCAAGAAATGCCAAGCCTGCATCACTCCGGCTGGCCCGATTCCCTATTTCTGGAGCATCCATCGCATGAGCAGGACGATCGCAGTGATCCGCGGAGACGGCATCGGCCCCGAAATCGCCGACGCGGCGCTGCGCGTGCTCGATGCGCTCGATCTCGGCCTTCGCTACGACTTCGTCGAGGCCGGTCTCGCCGCGCAGGAGAAATGCGGCGAGCTCTTGCCGCAGGCGACGCTCGATGCGATCGCGCACCATCGAATCGCGCTGAAGGGTCCGCTGACGACGCCGGTCGCCGGCGGATTCAGCTCGCTCAACGTCGAGCTGCGCAAGCGTTTCGATCTTTACGCGAACGTGCGCCCCGCGCATTCGTTTCCGAACACGAAATCGCGTTTTCCGGACGGCGTCGACCTCATCACCGTGCGCGAGAACACCGAAGGCGCGTACGTCGGCGAGGGGCAGCTCCTTTCCGAAGATGGCGAGACCGCGACGCTGACTCAGAAGATCACGCGCCGCGGCTCCGATCGCATCGTGCGCTACGCGTTCGACCTTGCGCGCAGCACCGGCCGGAAGAAGGTCACGGTCGTGCACAAGGCGAACATCCTGAAGTCGACGTCGGGCCTGTTCCTCAAGGTCGCGCGCGAGGTCGCCGCGCAATATCCCGACATCACGTGCAACGAGATGATCGTCGACAACTGCTGCATGCAGCTCGTCATGCGGCCCGAGCAGTTCGACGTGATCGTCACGACGAATCTCTTCGGCGACATCATCTCCGATCTCTGCGCGGGCCTCGTCGGCGGGCTCGGTCTCGCGCCGGGCGCGAACATCGGCACCGAAGCCGCGATCTTCGAGGCCGTGCACGGCTCGGCGCCGGACATCGCCGGCAAGGGCATCGCCAATCCGTGCGCGCTGGTCCTCGGCGCGGCGCAGATGCTCGATCACATCGGCTGCGGCGCCGAGGCCCAGCGCGTGCGCGCTGCCGTGCGCGATGCGCTCGAGAAGCGCGATCGCACGACGCCCGATCTCGGTGGAAACGGTACGACGCGGACCTTTGCCGACGCGCTCGTCGAGCGCGTGCGCCAGTAGTTCCTTTTGCCTCTCCCCCCGGCGGGAGAGGCCGCGCCTCGGGCGCAGGCGCGGGGCTCCTTGCGGCGAGCGCCGCCGCGTCGCCTGCTTCGCGACGCTATCGCGTCGTCACCCGATGCTCCAGCACCCGCACGTGCCCGCGTCCTGGCCGATAGCCGTTCGCAAGCGCGCGATGCACGTAGTCGATCGCCGATCCGACCGCGTCTTCGAGCGCGTCGCCGAGCGCAAGCCGCGCGGCGATCGCCGACGACAGCGTGCAGCCTGTGCCGTGGCCTTCGGCGCGGATGCGCGGATGTCGGAATTCGCGCCGCATGCCGTTCGAGGTCAGGAGGAGATCGGTCACGCGCGATCCGCGAAGATGCCCGCCTTTCAGCAGCACGGCGCGCGCGCCGTGCGCGATCAGATCTTCGGCCGCGCGGAGAAGGTCGCTCGCCGCGCCGATCCGGCGTCCGAGCAGCGTCTCGGCTTCCGGAATGTTCGGCGTCACGAGGGCGGCGCGCGCGATGAGATGTCGGCGGATCGGCCTCGCAAGATCGCCGCGCGCGAGCCGGGCGCCGGTGGTCGCGACGAGCACGGGGTCGAGCACGACCGGAACCGAAGGCCATCGCGCGAGCGTTGCCGCGACGGTCCGCACGATCGCAGGCGTTGCGAGCATGCCGATCTTGATGGCATGCACCTCGAAATCAGAGAAGACCGCGTCGAGCTCGGCACGGACTATCCCGGGCTTCAGCGTCTCGATCGCCGTCACCGTGCGCGTGTTCTGCGCGGTGACGGCCGTGATCGCGCAAAGCCCGTGCACGCCGTGCGCGGCGAACGTGCGAAGGTCGGCCTGGATGCCGGCGCCACCGCCGGAATCGGAGCCGGCGATCGTCAGCGCGATCGGCGGTTTCGCGCGCCGGGTCATGCCAGGCATGTGGCGCGCCCGCAACAATTCCGGCGATGAGGGTGCGGCGTGCTCTGAATGCGTCGCGGGCATGGCGTCATTTGCCAGTGGGATAAAGGCGTTAGCATCGAAAGTTGTGATCGGAATCGCTTGACCGGGTGTTGCATTTTCGCCAAAATGCGGCCGCAACAACACCACGAACAGGACCGCGGCACGGGGCAATGCAGCGGGCAACAGCGATGACAGGGAGATGGGTAGGAGCGCTGGCGGCAATGCCTGCGCTCCTCTTTTCTTTTTGGGGAACCGCCGCGGCCGACACGGCCGGCGGGCATTCTGCGTTCGCGGGCAGCGAATCGGTGCTGACGCGCTGGCACGATTACGCGCTCGCGAGCATCACCCCGCAATTCTCGTGGGCCGCGCTGCCGGCGACGAGCGCGCCGCCGCGCGTGCTCGATCACTACGGCGCGCGCTTGGACATGCCGCCGCTCTTCACGATGGCCGGCAAGGGGACGACGCATGTCTCCCTCGCGGTCGCGAAAAGCATCGTCGGCGATACGCCCGGGACCCTGCCCGACACGGCACCCTCGATGCTCGGCGTGCCGCAAAGCGGCGTCGAGCGCACGGTCGTTACGCCCTCGCTCGTCCAGCAATGGGACGACGGCAGCACGGTCAGGCTTTCGGCGGTACTCGCGTACCAGCGTTTCGCGAGCCTCGATCTCGGCATGTCGCCGTTGCAGAACGGCATCGTGCCGCCGACCTGGGCCGACACGGGCAACACCTCGTACGGTGCCGGCGCGCGCGTCGACGTCGGCGGGCCGATCAGCGAGCGTCTGCGCTGGGGCGCCGCGTATCAGTCGCGCGTCGGCATGGATGCGTTCCCGAACTATCGCGGCGTCTTCTCCGATCCTGGCGATTTCGACATTCCGGCGAACGCGAGCTTCGGCGTGAGCTATGCGTTGACGCCGGCGTTCGGCGTCGACGTCGGCGTGCAGCGCGTCATGTACGGCGCGATCACGCCGTTCACGAGCGCGGCGCTGCCGACGCGCTTCCTCGCGCTGCTCGGCGACGGCGCGAGCCCCGTGTTCGCCTGGCGCGACCTCACGGTCTACAGCCTCGGCTGGACGCTGCACGACGATCGCGTCGGCAATCTCGAGGTGCGCTACACGACGCGCCAGCAGCCGATGCCGACCTCCGAGCTGCTTGCGCACGCGCTCGAGCCCGTCACCGCGAACGACATGGTCTCGCTCGGCTGGTCGCGCGCGCTCGGCGAAAACTCGCACATGAGCTTCGCGGCGAGCTACGCGTCCTCGCCGTACCTCCTGATGATGCCGTCCTACCGCTCGCACGATCCGTCGTCGGCGAGCCAGGTCGAGTTCGAAGCGCTCTACTCCGTACGCTTCTGATTCATCCTTTCCCCTCTCCCGCGTGCGGGAGAGGGCAGGGTGAGGGCAATCTTGCGTCGACGTTCCGAACGATGGCGCGAAAACGCGCGAGGCCCTACAACACCTCCGAAGCATAGTCCGCCAGCCGCGAGCGCTCGCCGCGTCGCAGCGTGATGTGGGCCGAGTGCTGCCAGTCCTTGAAGCGGTCGACCGCGTAGGTCAGGCCCGAGGTCGTCTCGGTCAGGTAGGGCGTATCGATCTGCTCGACGTTGCCGAGGCAGATCACCTTGCTGCCCGGGCCCGCGCGCGTGACCAGCGTCTTCATCTGCTTGGGCGTCAGGTTCTGCGCCTCGTCGATGATCACGTAGCGGCCGAGGAACGTGCGGCCGCGCATGAAGTTCAACGATCGGATCTTGATGCGCGAGGCGAGCAGGTCATTCGTCGCCGCGCGCCCCCACGCGCCGCCTTCCTGCGGATTCGTCAGCACTTCGAGGTTGTCGGTCAGCGCGCCCATCCACGGCGTCATCTTCTCTTCCTCGGTGCCGGGCAGGAAGCCGATGTCCTCGCCGACCGAGACCGTCGCGCGCGTCATGATGATCTCGCGGTAGCGCTGCTGATCCATGACCTGCGCGAGGCCGGCCGCGAGCGCGAGCAGCGTCTTGCCGGTGCCGGCCGTGCCGAGCAGCGTGACGAAATCGATGTCGGGGTCCATCAGCGCGTTCAGCGCGAAGTTCTGTTCGCGATTGCGCGCCGAGATGCCCCAGACCGTGTGCGATCCGGTGCGATAGTCGTCGACGATCTGCAGCGTCGCCTTCGCGCCGTCGAGGCGCAGCACGCGCAGCTCGATGTCGTCCTCGCCGGGCAGGTAGAGATTCTGGTTCGGATGCCAGTCTTCGTCCTTGCGGCGCTTGACCTCGTAGAACGTGTGGCCGCGCTCGGACCACGAACGGAGCTCGCCGTGGCGATCCCAGAAATCGGCCGGGAGCTCGGCGAGGCCCGTGTAGAGCAGGCTGAAATCGTCGAGCGCACGGTCGTTTTCGTAGTCCTCCGCGTCGATGCCGTAGATCGTCGCCTTGATGCGCAGGTTGATGTCCTTCGAGACGAGCGCGATGGGTTCCTTGCGCGTCTCGCGCAGCGCGACGATCGCGGCGAGGATCTGGTTGTCCGGCAACGGCCGCTTGGTGCCTTTCGGCGGCGCCGGCGCGAGCGCGGAAGTCTGGAAGTAAAGACGTCCGCGCGCGCGACGGCTGAGCTGGAGGCCTTGCGGATGCTTGAGCTCGACGCCGTCCTCGATGTGCCGGCCGTTGCCGTTCTCGATCAGCTCGTTGATGAAGCGGCTGACCTGGCGCGCGTTGCGCGCGGTTTCCGATGTGCCCTTCTTCGCCGCGTCGAGCTCTTCGAGCACCGTCATCGGCAGGAACACGTCGTGCTCCTCGAAGCGGAACAGAGCGGTCGGATCGTGCATCAGCACGTTGGTGTCGAGCGCGTAGATGCGCTTGCCTCGGGTCATGCGGCGATTCCGTGGGGAAGGAGGATGAAAGCGGCGATGCGCCGTCTGCCGGGTCGGGCAGGGCGGAACGGATAGCAGACGAATGTGACGGTCACTGCGAGGTCAGGCGCTCCAGCACTTTCTCGGCGTGGCCCGGCACGCGCACGTTGCGCCAGGCCTCGACGAGCTTGCCGTCGGCGCCGAAGAGGAACGTCGAGCGGATGACGCCGACGTGCTTCTTGCCGTACAGCACCTTTTCGCCGATCACGCCGAACGCGCGGCACCAGGTCTCGTCTTCGTCGGCGACTAGCGGAAACGCGAGGTTGTGCTTCGTGCAGAACTTCTCGTGCGAGGCCACGCTGTCGCGCGAGACGCCGACGATTTCGGCGCCGGCCTTCCTGAATTTCGGATAGAGCTTCTGGAAATCCTGCGCCTCGAGCGTGCAGCCCGGCGTCATGTCCTTCGGATAGAAATAGATCACGAAGGGCTTGCCGGCGAGGTCGGCGAGCTTGAATGCGCGGCCGTCCTGGGTGGTGCCTTTGAGCTTCGGTACCTTGTCGCCGGGTTCGAGCATTTCGCGAGCCGTCCTCTCTGCCGTCATTCCCGCGAAAGCGGGAATCCATGTTGCTTTATTCGCGCCGTCGAAAATGGATGCCCGCGTTCGCGGGCATGACGGCGCGAGTTGACCTGCGGGCGTCAGAATTTCATCGGATCCATGATCGCATCGAGGTTGAGCCCGTCGCAGAATTCGAGGAAATCGTCGCGCAGCGCCGCGATGTGCATCGTGTTCGGGATGCCGATCGTGATCTGCGCGGAGAACATGTCCGCGCCGGTCTGCATCGCACGGTAGCGCGTCGAATGCAGCTGCTCGATCGTGATGCCCTGGCGCGCGAAGAACTCGGCAAGCTGGAACAGCACGCCGTTCTTGTCCGCGGCGACGACCTCGACCACGTAGGGCAACAGGTTCGATTGCTGCTGCTTCGCACCGGTACGGAAATGCGAGAGACGAAGCTCGCCGTCGCGCTCGAGCCTGGCGAGCGCGTTCTCGAGCTTCGCGATCGCATCCCACGGGCCCTGCGCGAGCGCGAGCACCGAAAGATCGCTGCCAAGCGAGGCGACGCGCGCTTCGGCGAGATTGCAGCCGCAATCGGAGATGCGCTTCGAGATCGCGACGAGCGGCGAATGGTTCGCTGCGGCGAAGGCGCTGATCAGGAGGTAGTTTTCGTTCGCGGCGGGACGCGGCGCGGTTTCGCCCGTGCTTTGCTTTCCTGCCGGCTTCACGATTCCCTCGACCCCATCGGCGTCGGCATCGCTTCCCGATGCCAATGGATTCCAGAATACTTGCCGCTGTCGGGGGTAGCAAGTAACATCGACGAGACGCAAGTCGTTGAATTTACGACGTGACTCTTTCCGGAAGCATTTGCGCACTCGCGACGCCGTTCGCACCGCGCGACGATGAGCTCGACCTCGAAGCCTGCGGCCGGCTGATCGACCATCAGCTGGCCGGCGGCACGCGGGCGATCGTCATGGCGGGCTCGACCGGCGAGGCCGCGACGCTCGACGAGCGCGAGTTTTCGACCCTGCTCGAGTTCGCCGTCGAACGCATCTCCAGGCGCGTTCCGGTGCTCGCCGGAACCGGGCTTTCGGGCACGCGCAAGACGATCGCGCAAACGCAGCGCGCGAAGGCAGCCGGTGTCGACTTCGCGCTCGTGGTCGCGCCGCCGTACGTGCGGCCGACGCAGGAGGGGCTCTACCGCCACTTCTGCGAAGTCGCCGAGCAAGGCGGTTTGCCGGTCGTCTTGTACAACGTGCCGACGCGCACGTCCTGCGACCTGCTTCCCGAAACCACCCGGCGCCTCGCCGCGCACGGCAACATCGTCGGCATCAAAGAGGCGCGTCCGGAGCCCGAGCGCATGGACGCCCTGCTGGCGTTCGCGAGCGATCGGTTCCGCGTGCTCTCCGGCGACGATCCGACCGCCGCACGCGCGATGCTATCGGGCGCAGCCGGTGTCGTCTCGGTCGCCGCGAACGTCGCGCCGGCGGCTTTCGCCGAGCTTTGCACGCGCTCCGCGGCGCGCGATGCGGACGGCGCGAACGCTCTCGACCGCCGTCTTCGCCCGCTTTATGCGTTTCTCGGCATCGAGCCGAATCCGATCCCCGTCAAGTGGTGCCTCGGCGAGCTCGGCTTCGGAACACCCGGCCTTCGCCTGCCGCTCCAGGCGCTGTCGGCGGTGCATCACGCGGCGGGACGCGATCTTCTGGTTCAGCTCGGATTGATCGAAGCCGAGCGGGCCGTGAGTTAGCATGTCGCCGGCCGAGCGCACCGCTCCGGTGGACCCGGAGCCGGCTGCGATCGGTTCGCGTCGCCGCAGCGGAATCCCCCGAACGGCCGCCTGCTAGACTACGCGGCCACGAACCATGGAACTTGCCAACGTGAGACGGGACATCCGAGCCCTCGTGTTCGCCGTGAGCGCGACCTGCCTTCTCGGAGGTTGCGGCTGGTTTCATCGCCACGCCGAGAAGCAGAACGACGTCTACAAGACGAGCGTCCAGGAACGGCCGCTCGAAGTCCCGCCCGATCTCGACAAACCGAACACTTCCAGCGCGATGGCAATCCCCGAAGCGGGTTCCGCGCCTGCCGCCGCGGCATCGTCGGGCGGCACCGCCGCGACCGAGGCTCCTGCGACGGCAACCGCATCCGCCGGGGTCGTGACCGCGCCGGCAACGGCGGTGACGCTCGGCGGCGACGGCCTCCACGTCGCGGACAGCGTCGACAGCACGTGGACGCGCGTCGGCCTCGCGCTCGAGCGCTCGGGCGCGGCGACGATCCTCGCCCGCGACGAAGCCGGCCGCAGCTACGACGTGCAGACGAGCGCACAGGTCGTCCAGAAACCCGGCCTGTTCAAGAAGATCGTCACGCTCGGCATGGCGAAGGGCAAGACGACGGTTCCGGTGCGGCTCACGCTGCGCGTGACCGCCGAGGGCGACGGCAGCAAGGTCGCGACCGAAGGCGCAACGGATCAGGCTTCACGCGACGCGGCGCAGGCGCTGCTCTCGACGCTGAAGCAGCGCCTCTCGTAAGGCTCGTCGCCGCCGCGCTCCTGAACCCGGATCGGGAAACGCGGCCGTCGCAGCTGTGCAACGTGCGAGCGAGCGGCCTGAACGGGGTTCGCGAGAGCGAGAAGGCGACCCTGCGAGTCGAGCTGCCGGCCATGCAAGGCGGGCGGCGGCGAGATCAGCGTTCGAGCAGCGGCAGCTTGTCGGTCTTGCCGTCCCATTCCTTCGCGTCGGCCGGCGCGTCCTTGCGTTCGGTCAGCACCGGCCAGGCCTTCGCGAGCTCGGCGTTGAGCGCGATGAAATGCTCCTGTCCGGCGGGAACGTCGTCCTCGGGGAAGATCGCGTTCGCCGGGCATTCGGGCTCGCAGAGCGTGCAGTCGATGCATTCCTCGGGATCGATCACGAGGAAGTTCGGTCCTTCGTGGAAGCAGTCCACCGGACATACCTCGACGCAGTCGGTGTACTTGCACTTGATGCAGTTTTCGGTCACGACAAAAGGCATTGAGGACCCGCCTTTGCTCTAAAACGAGATCACAAGACCCAGCCCGAAGCCTGCTTCCTCTTTGCGAGGAGTGCGGCCATGGATGGCCGCGTTGGATTCCAGCGAAAAGCCGAGGCGGCGGGCCGCGCTTCCCTGGCTGAAGCCGCGATCAGGACGATCGCAAAAGCAAACCCCATGGCGCTCCCTACGAGGTTCGAACTCGTGTTCCCGCCTTGAGAGGGCGGTGTCCTGGACCACTAGACGAAGGGAGCGGGGTCGTTGGGAAAAACAGCGGTCGCGTAGTATAACGAAAGAAAAACAGGCGGCAATCGCGCGCGTCGCCTCAAAGGAAGCCTCGTTGGAATGAGTCCAGAAGCAACAGGGCCGGCGACGCCCGCTCCCGTCGAAGCGCATGTGACGCCGCGCGCGGAGCACTGCATCTCGCGTCGCAACATCTCGAATGGCGCCCTGCGCGTCCTCTACCGGCTCAACGAAGCCGGCTATCAGGCTTTCCTGGTCGGCGGCGCCGTGCGCGACCTGCTGCTGGGCGGGCATCCGAAGGATTTCGACATCGCGACGAACGCGACGCCCGAGGAAGTCCGCGGCCTGTTCCGCAACTGCCGGCTGATCGGCCGGCGGTTCCGGCTCGCGCATGTCGTGTTCGGACGCGAGATCGTCGAGGTCGCGACGTTCCGCGGCACGAGCGACGACGGCAGCGGCGATCGCCATCTCGTCGACGGGCGCCTCGTACGCGACAACGTCTACGGCACGATCGAGGAAGACGCGCTGCGGCGCGACTTCACGATCAACGCGCTGTACTACGACATCGCCGATTTCAGCGTGCGCGACTATGTCGGCGGCTTGCGCGATCTCGACGCGCGGATGCTGCGGCTGATCGGCGATCCCGAATCGCGTTACCGCGAGGATCCGGTGCGCATGCTGCGCGCTGCGCGGCTTGCCGCGAAGCTCGATTTCACGATCGCGCCGGAGACGGCGGCGCCGTTCGCGGCGCTCGGGCCGCTCCTCGCCGACGCTCCGCCGGCCCGGCTCTTCGACGAATCGCTGAAGCTGTTCCTGTCCGGTTACGGTCTTGCGAGCTTCCACGCGTTGCAGACGCACGGCCTCATCCTGCACGTCTTCCCGGCGACGGCCCGCTCGCTCGCGGGCCCGCATGCCGACCGCTTCCGCGTGCTGCTCGAGCGCACGCTCGCGAGCACCGACGAGCGCGTACGCGCCGAAAAACCCGTGACGCCGGCCTTCCTGTTCGCCGCGCTGCTCTGGGAACCGGTGCGCGAGACGGCTGAAGCGATGATCGCCGAAGGCAGCGATCCCGTTGCCGCGTGGGCGCTGGCGAGCACGCGCATCATGAGCGAGCAGGCCAGGCGCGTCGCGATTCCGCGCCGCTTCGCCACCAGCATCGAGGAGATCTGGATCCTGCAGCCGCGCTTCGAGCAGCGCGTCAAGAAGCGCGTGCACCGGCTGATGGCGCATCCGCGCTTCCGCGCGGCCTACGATTTCCTGCTTCTGCGCAGCTCCGGGTCGCCCGCGCTGGTCGAACTCGCCGAGTGGTGGACCGCCGCGCAGCAGATGGATGCGCCAGCGCTCGCGAAGGCGCTGTCCGATCCTGCCGTCGACGCCGAGGCGAACGAAACCGCCGAGCCGGCCAGAAAGCGCCGCCGGCCGCGCCGCCGACGGCGCAAATCGCCGGCGCCGTCCGAAGGCAAGGCGCCCGACGCGTAGGTCATGGACGAAGCCGTCGCCTACGTCGGGATCGGCAGCAACCTCGACGATCCCGAGCGGCAGGTGCGCTCGGCGATCGAGGCGCTCGACGGGCTCGATCGATCGCGGCGGCTCCGTGCCTCGCGGCTGTTCCGGACGGCACCTTGGGGCGATGTCGACCAGCCGGCCTTCGTCAACGCCGCGGCTGCGATCGCGACGCGGCTTTCTCCGCGCGATCTGCTCGGCGCGCTGCTCGCGATCGAGCGCGCGCACGGTCGCACGCGCGACGGTACGCGCTGGGGACCTCGCGTGATCGATCTCGACGTCCTGCTGTATGGCGATCGGCGCGTCGACGAGCCCGGCCTTTCGATCCCGCACCCGCGCCTCGGCGAGCGCGCGTTCGCGCTCCTGCCGCTCGCCGATCTCGATCCCGGTCTTGTCGTGCCGGGACAAGGCCGCGTCCGGGAGCTGCTTGCGCGCATCGGCACGGCCGGCTGCATGCCGCTCGCCGAATCCGGCGCGGCTTGAGCCGCCGAGCGGCATCGCGGAATAATCGCCGTTTCGGTAAGGAGGCGAGCATGTCTTCGCACGCCGGCAGCGTCCCGGTCTCGGTGCCCGAGCTTCGCGAGCAGAAACGGCGCGGCGAGAAGATCGTCGCCGTCACCGCATACGACGCCAGCTTTGCCGCAGCCGCCGACGCGGCCGGCGTCGACGTCGTGCTCGTCGGCGATTCGCTCGGCATGGTCGTGCAGGGACATGCGAGCACGCTGCCGGTGACCGTCGACCAGCTCGTCTATCACACCGCCTGCGCGGCGCGGGGCCTTCGTCGCGCTCTCCTGATCGCCGACATGCCGTTCCTCAGCGCTCGCGACGCGCCGACCGCGCTCGCGACCGCGCGCCGCCTGATGGGCGAGGGCGGCGCCGCGATGGTCAAGCTCGAAGGCTCGGGCTGGGCCAGCGACGTCATCCGCGCGCTCGCCGAGCGCGACGTTCCCGTATGCGCGCATCTCGGCCTCACGCCGCAATCGGTGCACAAGCTCGGCGGATTCCGCGTACAGGGCCGCGAGGAAGCCGCGGCCGCACGCCTGCGCAGCGCCGCGCGCGAGGTCGAGGAAGCCGGTGCCGACCTTCTCGTGCTCGAATGCGTGCCATCGGCGCTCGCGGCGGAGATCACGAACGGGCTTGCGATTCCGACGATCGGCATCGGCGCCGGCGTCGATTGCGACGGACAGGTTCTCGTCATGTACGACCTCATCGGGCTCGGCAGCGGACGCCGTCCGCGCTTCGTCAGGAATTTTCTCGCCGGGCAGGATTCGATCGTCGGCGCGCTCTCGGCCTACGCCGACGCGGTGCGCTCGCGTGCGTTCCCGGATGCCGGGCACAGCTACTGAGATGGCGCTGCCGATCTTCGCGCGCGCCGCCGATCTTCGTGCCTTTCTCGACGACGCGCGCCGTAGCGGGCGCCGCGTCGCGTTCGTGCCGACGATGGGCAACCTGCACGCGGGTCATTATTCGCTCGTCGCGCTCGCGCGCGAGCACGCCGGCGTCGTCGTCGCGAGCGTGTTCGTGAATCCGACGCAGTTCGGGCCGAGCGAGGATTTCGCACGCTATCCGCGCACTCCGGATGCCGATGCCGCGGGGCTTGCGGCGAACGGCTGCGATGCGCTGTTCGCGCCGTCGGTCGACGAGATCTACCCGTTCGGTCCCGCCGGGACCGTGCGCGTCAGCGTGCCCGGTTTCGACATGCTCGAAGGCGCGGCGCGCCCGGGCCATTTCGACGGCGTCGCAACCGTGGTGACGAAGCTCTTCACCATCGTCCAGCCGGACGTTGCCGTGTTCGGGCGCAAGGATTACCAGCAGCTGCTCGTGATCCGGCGCCTGACGCGCGATCTCGGATTCCCGATCGAGATCGTCGATGCGCCCACCGCGCGCGAAGCGAGCGGCCTTGCGATGAGCTCGCGCAACCAGTATCTCGATCCGGAGCAGCGCGAGCGCGCGGCAGCGATCCGTGCGACGCTCGGGTCGATGCGTGAGGCGAAGCGGCGCGGCGAGCCGTTCGCCGCGATCGAGGCCGAAGCCGATGCTTCCCTGCGGCGCGCCGGGTTCGTACCGGACTATGCGGTCGTCCGTCGGGCGGAAGACCTCGGGACGCCGATGGTCGGCGAATCGCGGCCCCTGATCGCGCTGATCGCGGCGAGACTGGGTTCGACGCGTCTCATTGATAATCTTTTGCTCGATGAGTAGTGCTTTTGCTTCAGGTTGTGGTATTCTCCCAACCGCCGCTGGGATTTTTGCAACGTCTTTGTTGCCCTGGCGGCAAGCAGGGCGCATTGTAAGGTAATCGTCACTCCGATTGAGAACCCTCGCGCGGACACGCTGCGAGGGTTTTTTTTGCCCGCCGAGCTTGAAACTCAAGCGCTTGCGGCGCATATTGCGGCGTTGCAGCATGCTTGGGGCCGTCGGCCGTCCCGGTCTGTTGCATGAATGCGACAAACGTCCGGAGTGCCCATGCAGCTCAACATGCTCAAAGCGAAGATCCACCGCGCGACGGTGACACACGCGGAACTGCATTACGAAGGATCCTGCGCGATCGACGGGAGCCTGCTCGACAGCTCGGGCATCCGCGAGTACGAGCAGATCCACATCTACAACGTCAACAACGGCGAACGCTTCTCGACCTATGCGATCCGTGCGGACGAGGGCTCCGGGATCATCTCGATCAATGGCGCGGCCGCGCATCGAGCGCAGCCGGGAGACATCATCATCATCGCGGCGTACGGCGTTTACGGCGAAGCCGAGGCGGCGCTGCACAAGCCGCAGCTCGTCTACGTCGATCGCCACAACAAGCTGACGCATACGAACACGTCGATTCCGAAGCAGGCGGCCTGAGCGCCCTTCGTGCGTCAGCGCACGAAAGGATCGACATCGGCCGTTCCTTCGACCTTGCGCCCCGCGCAAGATCGGAAGCACGCCGTTCCACGGAGCCTCCATGCTCGATTCCGACCTCGCGCTTCTCGCCGGACACGCCGCGCGGCTTCGCAAGCGCCATCTTCGCGATCTCGTCGCCGAGCCGGATCGCGCCGCGCGCCATCAGCACCGCGTCGGTCCGCTGCTGATCGATTTCTCGCGACAGAAGATCGACGACGACGCGCTCGAGGCGCTCGGCGCAATCGCCGAGCGATCGCGCTGGGCCGACGCGCGCGACGCGATGTTCCGCGGCGAGCCCGTCAACACGTCGGAAAAGCGCGCGGTTCTGCACACGGCTCTGCGTGCCGGCGAATCGCACCTGCCCGCGCTCGCGCCCCGCGGCGTTCTCGACGAGATCGGCGCGACGCAGGAACGCATGGAATCGCTCGTGGACGCGATCCATGGCGGCACGGACGGCGGCATCGGTCTTGCGACCCGCATCACCGACGTCGTCAACCTCGGCATCGGCGGATCCGATCTCGGGCCGCGCCTCGCCGTCGAGTCGCTCGCAGCGTTCGGCGTCGGCAAGGTGCGCTGTCATTTCCTGCCGAACGTCGACGGTCACCGCACGGCCGCGCTGATGCGGACGCTCGATCCGCGCCGCACCCTCGTCCTGCTCGTTTCCAAGAGCTTCTCGACGCAGGAGACGCTGCTCAACGGCCATCTCCTGCGCGAATGGCTGCGCGCCGGTCATGCCGGAGACAGCGCCGCCGCCGACCGGCATTTCGTCGCCGTCAGCGCGAATGTCGAGGCCGCGCGCGCGTTCGGCGTCCCGCCCGGGCGCGTCCTGCCGATGTGGGACTTCGTCGGCGGCCGGTATTCGGTCTGGTCCGCCGCAGGGCTCGTCGTTGCGCTCGCGCTCGGCATGCCGGGATTCCGCGCGCTGCTGCGTGGCGCAGCCGCCATCGACGATCACTTCCGGAGCGCGCCGTGGCGCGCGAACCTGCCCGTGCTGCTCGCGCTCGTCGGCGCATGGAATCGCAACGCGCTCGGCTGTGCGGCCAGCGCGGTCGTACCGTATCTCGACAGCCTCGCCGAGCTTCCGGCGTATCTCCAGCAGCTCGAGATGGAGAGCCTCGGCAAGTCGGCCACTCCGGACGGCGCGGCGGTCGCGCAGGCGACGGTGCCGGTGATCTGGGGCAATGTCGGCACGAACGCGCAACATGCGTTTTTCCAGGCCCTGCATCAGGGCACCGACGTCGTGCCGGTCGATTTCGTCGGCGTCGTGCGTGCCGCGCACGGACTCCAGGAGAATCACGCCGCGCTGCTGGCGAACCTGCTCGCGCAAGGAGCCGCGCTGGCACTCGGCAAGACCCGCGAGGAAGCGCTCGCCGACCTCGGCGATGGCAGCGAAGCGGAACGTCGGACGCTCGCGGCGCAACGCACGTTTCCCGGCGACCGTCCGAGCACGACGATCCTTCTCGACGCGCTGACGCCCGAGAGCCTCGGCATGCTGCTCGCGCTCCACGAACACAAGGTCTTCGTCCAATCGCTGCTGTGGAACGTCAACGCTTTCGACCAGTGGGGCGTGGAGCTCGGCAAGACCTTGGCGAAGACGATCCAGCCCGCGCTCGCCGGCAGCAGTGCGGATAGCCTCGATGCCGCGACACGGGCACTGATCGCTGCGATCCGGTCGGTACGCTGATCGCCGGCTGCTCCCCGGTGCCGCCGGCACTCTGGCGGAGCTTCCCCTCGGCGCGAAACCGGCGGTCGCGGCGAGCCGCCGCATCGACTATCGGCCGGTCGTGACCGGCTCCTCCCTCGAATCCCGTAACAGAGTCGGACCGTCACCGGCCTGTCGAGGGAAAGATGTTCCGCATCGCTTCGAGGTTCCCGCGAGGGATTGCCGCTTTCCTTCCGCCTGCGCGCGCTCACGCTCGCGAAGGAGCCGCGCATGGACGGCGGTAACGGCAGCATCGCGATTGCAGCGCGGCCGGGCGCTCGCTCGATTCGCATCGACTTCGAGCAGCTTGCCGTCAACGGACGCATCGCGCGATCCGCAGACGATGAGCCCATGTCGAGCGGGCAGACGCTCCGCATCCTCCTCGGGTCCGGCCGTGCGTGCGCGATGCAGAGCAGCGAGCATCCGACCGTGCTCATTCCGCTGCGCGGTCGCCTGAGGACGACCGACGGCGACGGCTCGCGCGTCCTGAATCGCGGCCAGGTGCTCATCGCCGAATCCGGCCAGCGCCTCCAGGCGATCGGAGGGCGGTCGGCGCTGTGGCTCGCCTTCGTGGCTCCGAACGCGGTCTGGCGCCAGCTGTTCGATGCCGCGCGCGACATGCCGCTTTCGGAACCGCTGCTGTTTCCCGCCGTGCACCTCGCAAGCCGTCTGGTACGGCGCTCGGCCGTGCGCGTCGCCCGCGAGGCGCGCCGCGCAGAGCACGCAACGGACGATTCCGTCGTGCTGCTGCAGTTCGCGAGCCTGCTGGCCGAACTGCAAGCGTCGTTCGTTCCGATGATCAGGCGCTGCCCGGGACGCACGCTCGCGCAGCGCCGCAGCGTGTTTCTGCGGTTGCAGCGCGTGTACAACTGGATGGAGTCGAGCAGCAACCTCGATCTTGGCGTCGCCGGGTTTGCGCGCGTCGCGAATTATTCGCCGTGCCATTTCGTGCGCACGTTCAACGCGGTCTATGGCGAGACGCCGCACGCCGTGCTGATGGAGCATCGGCTGCGCCATGCGTTCCGGCTCGTCTACGACACCGAGCTCAGCATCACCGAAGTCGCGCGCGCGAGCGGGTTCGAAGACCGCTGCGCGTTCGCGCGATCGTTCAAGCAGCGGTTCGGACGCACTGCGACGGCGGTCCGGCGCCGCGCGACGGCTGCCGTCGCCTGATCGGATTTGCGCCGACGGCCGTGCTGAAGACGCATCGCTTCACGCGTAACGGCTGATCCGGAGTCGCCGGACGTCACATCCCCGCAAGGATGCCTCGGCGGGCTCGGTCCCTCGCGTGAGACTTCGGGGTCGCGTTCCTCACGCGATTCCGATGGGATGTCGCATCCCGAACGCACTCGATCGGCGATCCGACAATTTTTTCCAAGTCTTCCGGAAAGAAACCACCAAGAGTGCTTTGTCACGATTTCTTAATGTCCTGCGTTGAACGCGCTTTCCACCGTCCCCGACGGCCATTCAACAAGAACGCAGGAGATCCACATGCGACACACACTGCTCCGGGAGTCCATCACGCGTGCTCTCGGCGAGGCCACGCGCA
>DASZYR010000104.1:0-22097 GCA_035545255.1 Rhodanobacteraceae bacterium | reverse complement strand
CGCGACCATCCGAAAAGATCGCGGCTGGCGCCGCTCCTACGGTGAAGGCGAGCGCGAACGAACGATCAGTGGTCCTTGATCGGATACGTCTCTGCTTCGCCTTCGCGCGGCGGCGGACGCGACGCGTCGCCTGCGCGGCGCACCGGCACGCGCGCGATCGAACCGCAGGTGTACGCGCCCCAGCTCTGATGGCCGCTGGCGGGCGGGCCGAGCGGCTTGATCGTGTCCGCGCCCATGCCCGCGGCCTCGTTGCGCGCCATGACTTCGAGCTCGTCGCTGACCTTCGTGCTGCTGCGATCGACCGGGCCGACCCGGTCCAGCACCGACACCGTGACCTTGCCCGAATCGCGGCAGCCGTCCGTGTTGCCGTCCCAGGCGACGCGCACGTTCTCGCCACCGGAATCGAGCTTGATGCCCCAGCTGCAGGCGGCGAGCGAAGCGGCGAGGGCGGCGAAGGCGAATCGGGATTTCATGCGAAGCTCCGCGTTCTGTGATCGCGCGATCGTAGCGGGGCGATGCTGAAGCGGAGTGTTCCGATTTCTGCGACTCCGCTCACCGCTGTTTTTTCCCTCTCCCGCTTGCGGGAGAGGGCAGGGTGAGGGCAATCGGAGTGGGGCGTCGAACCGGCGTGCCCTCACCCAGACCCTCTCCCGCTTGCGGGAGAGGGGAAGAGCACCCTCTCGGCGCAAGCGCGCGCTCAGCGAACGACTTTCCCTTCCGCGTCGAGCACTTTGACCTCGCCGAGATTCAGAGCGCGCACGCCTTTCTCGATCTTCCTGAGATCGCCGACGATGACCCAGGTCAGCGCATCCGGCTTGACGATCTCGACGGCCGCCGCCTGCACGGCCGCGTCGGTCTGCGCCTCGATGCGCGGCTTCAGGGTCTGCACGTAATCGTCCGGCCGGTCGTAGACGACGATGCCGTTCATCGCGCCGAGCACGGCGCCGGTCGTCTGGTACTCGCCGGGCATGCTGCGCACGTCACCGAGCTTGATCTTCCGGATCTCCTCGTCCGTGAGCGGCTTCGGTCCGATCACGTCCTTCGCCTCGCGCAGAAGCTCGGCCGCGGATTCGGCGGTCTTGTCGGTCTGCACCGGCGCATAGAGCATGAAAGGTCTTTGTCCGAGTGCATTGACGAGAAAGCTGAAGGCGCCATAGGCCCAGTGCTTGTCCTCGCGCAGATTCATGTTGAGCCGCGAGGTGAACGTGCCGCCGAACGCGCCGTTCATCGTCTGGATCTCGAGATTGTTCTTCGCTTTCGTCGACGGCGCGACGACGCCCGCGAGGATCAGCGACTGCTGCGCGCCGGGTTTGTCCATCAGGTAGACGCGCGGCTTCGCGGGCGGCTCGACCGTCGCGATGTTCTTCCGGCCGAGCGGCGTCGCGGGCGCTTTCCAGTCGCCGAACACCTTGTCGAGCTCGGGAATGATCGCGTCGAGCTTCGTGTCCCCCGCGACGAGGATCTTCGCGTTGTCGGGGCGAAGGCGCTCGCCGACGTAGGCGCGCAGATCCTTCGCGGTCAGCGCACTGATCGCGGCCTCGTTGCCCGAGCCCGTGAACGGAATCGCGTACGCGTGGCCCTTGCCGTAGAGCAGCGGCGGCAGCGTGCGCAGCGCAAGGCCGCGCGGCTGCGTCTTTTCCTGCGCGATGCGCGCGAGCCACTGGCCGCGGACGCGCGCGATGTCGTCGTCGCGGAATGCCGCATTGCGCACGATGTCCGCGTAGAGCGCGAGCGAGGGCGCGAGCTGGGACGACAGCGCGCTCAGGCTGACGCTCGACGTATCGAGCCCTGAACCCGCGCCGATCTCGGCGCCGAGGCGTTCCTCGCGGCGCGCGATCTCGAGCGAATCGAGCGTCGAGGTGCCTTCGTCGAGCATCGCCATCGTGAACGCCGACGTGCCCGGGCCTTTGCCCTGGTCCGATGCGTAGCCCGCATCGAAGAGGAGCTGCACCTGCACGACCGGAATCGCATGGCGCTCCGCCAGCACGACTTCGATGCCGTTCCTGAGCTTGCCGCGCTCGAGCTTCGGGAACGTGAGATCGGGAAACGCGCCGACCTTCGGCACGCCTTCGCTGCGCGCAACCTTCGACGGCGTGATCTTGTAATCGGCCTTCGGCGGCATCACCGGCGCGGGACGTCCGTCGATCGCGGCGCGGCCGGGCTTCTCCATCTCGTCGGCGATGTCCTCGTCGGCACCTTCGGGCGACGGCGTCACGGTCAGCGTGTAGTCGCCCTTCGCAAGCCATTTCTTCGCGGCCGCGAGCACGCTCGCGGACGTCGCGGCTTCGAGGCGCGAGAGATCGGTCCTGTATGCGCCGGGATCGTCGCGATAGACCTGACCCTCTGCGAGGATCGATGCCTTGCCGTTGACGCGCTCGAGATGACGGATGAACGCCGCGCGCGAGCTGACTTTGACGCGATCGAGCTCGTCCTGGGTCGGGCCGTCCTTGAGGAAGCGCGCCCATTCGTCGGCGATCGCGGCTTCCACTTTCCCAGGATCGACGCCGTGCTTGACGTCGGCCTGGAGCTGCACCATCGAGGCGAGCGCGAACGTCTGCACATCGACGGAGACATCGTCGGCGAGCTTGTCCTTGTAGACGAGCCGCTCGTAGAGGCGCGAGGTCTTGCCGCCGCCGAGCACGGCTGCGGCAAGCTCGAGATCGGGAATGTTCGCGTCGCCGAGCCACGGCGCGTTCCACTCGCGGTAGATGCGCGTCTGCGCGACGTGATCGGTCATCGCATCGCGCGTCGATTCGGTGCGCGGCGCGGTCCACGGCTGCTGGCGAGGGACCGGCGCTCCCGCCGGGATGTCGCCGAAATATTCCAGCATCTTCGTCTTCGCGACGTCGGGCGTGATGTCGCCGACGAGCGCGATCGTCACGTTCGCGGCGCCGTAGTTCGCCGTGAACCACTGCTTGACGTCGGCGAGCGAAGCCGCGTCGAGATCCTTCATCGAGCCGATCGTGTCGTGGTGGTACGGATGGTTCGCCGGGAAAGCCATCGCGCTCATGCGCTCGTCGACGCGTCCGTACGGCTGGTTCTCGCCCTGGCGCTTCTCGTTCTGCACGACGCCGCGCTGCTCGTCGAGCTCGTGCTGGCCGATCGCGCCGAGGAGGTGGCCCATGCGATCGGATTCCATCCAGAGCGCCATGTCGAGCGCGGTCGTCGGCACGGTCTCGAAATAGTTCGTGCGGTCGTACCACGTCGTGCCGTTCTGGTCGGTCGCGCCGACGAGCTCGAACGGGCGCAGGTATTCGTCCTTGTGATTTTCCGAGCCCTGGAACATCAGATGCTCGAAGAGATGCGCGAAGCCGGTCTTGCCGGCGGGCTCGTCCGCCGAGCCGATGTGGTACCAGATGCTGACCGCGACGACCGGCGCCTTGTGATCCTCGCTGACGACGACCGTGAGCCCGTTCGGCAGCGTGAAGCGCGTGAACGGGATATCGATGACGTCAGGCGCGGCCGCCGTCGCGGCGGTGCCGAAGCCGGCGGTCAGCAGAAGCGCGGCGAGGCCGCGGCCGAGAGACTTGCGCATGGAAGCTCCTGAAGGCTGTTTTTCCGATCGCGGCCGCGTTGCGCGGGTCGCGCGCTCTGAGGGTGTCGAGGCCGCGCAGGCTAGCTTGCCGGCCGCGACGCCTGCAACGGACGATCGTCATGGACGGCGTTAGACTTCCGTTCCGGCGAAACGTTTCGGCGCCAGCATGCACGCATTCGTCAGCGGAGCGAACCGCGGCCTCGGTCTCGAGATGGCGCGCCAGCTGCTCGCGCGCGGCGATCGCGTCGTCGCGGCGTGCCGCGAGCCCGGCAAGGCGCTTGCGCTGACGCGGCTCGCTGGCGAGCATCCGGGGCGCCTTCTGGTGCTTCCGCTCGACGTCGCCGAGCCGCGTTCGATCGCCGAAGTCGAGCGCGAGATCGGCGCGTTCGATCTCGACATCGACCTTCTCGTCAACAATGCCGGCACGCTCGTCGAGCACGAGCGCTTCGGTGGAATCGCGCAGGGGTCGCTTGTGAACAGCTTCGCGGTCAACGCCGCGGGTGCGTTCCTCCTGACGCAGGCGCTCGATCCGCATCTCGCCGACGGCGCGCGCGTCGTCAATCTTTCCTCGACGCTCGGCTCGATCTCGCGCACCGATTCGCTGTACAGCCCGAGCTACGCGATGAGCAAGGCGGCGCTCAACATGGCGACGCGTCTTCTCGCGGTTGCGCTGCGCGATCGCGGCATCGTCGTCGTTTCGTCGAGTCCTGGCTGGGTGCGCACCGACATGGGCGGGGCGGGTGCTCCGCTCTCGCCCGAGGAAGCCATCGCGTCGATGCTGCGCGTGATCGACCATCTGCGGCCGTCCGACAGCGGGCGCTTCCTCGCGCAGACCGGCGAGACGATTCCATGGTGACGCGCGGATTCGGGCCGGCAAGTGGCGTTCGCGGCCGCATTTCGGCTAGTTTCGGCGGCGGGCGGTTGGCCTGACGGAGCGATCCGACGATGCGTGCCGGACTCTTGATCGTGGCGGTGGTTCTTGCGGGTCTGGCGCTCGTCTGGGCGTTGTCGACGCCGCCATACCTGCCTTCGACGCCCGAGCCGGCACCAGCGGAATCCGACAGGCCCCAGCCTGGGCGCGTGACCCTCGCGCCTGCGCGAACGCCGGCGCCGTCTCATTCGATCGAGACGAAACCCGCGGGGACGAGCGGTGCCGACACGAAGCCGGTGGATGTGAAGCCCGTCGACGCGAAGTCGATCGACGTGAAGCCGGTCGTCGTGCCCGCCGACGCGAAGCCGGCCGAGCCGCAGTCGACGGACACTCAGTCGACCAGCGCGCAGCCGACCGACACGCAGGCGGTCGCCGACGTGCCGAAAGGCGAGCCCGATGCGACCGAACCGGACGATTCCGCGACAAGCGGAACGGACGATGCGGATTCGACGGCCGCCGCGACCGGCGACGAAACCGAGGGGACGAATGACGAGCCGTCCGCGTCCGAACCGTCGATCGATCCCGGCCGCGCGGCGGATCTGCTTGCCGACTGGATGGCCCGCGAGGACGTGACATCCGGCGAGGACGGCCAGCGCCCGCCAGGCGTCGAGGCGCTGGCGGCGTTCGATCAGGAGGAAACCGATCCCGAATGGTCCGAGCCGACGGCGCAGCAGATCGAGGCGACGCTGCGCGCCTGGCTCGACGCATTGCCCGAAAATATCCGCGCGCACATGGCGCTGATTCACGTCGAGTGCCGCGAGACGCTCTGCCAGATTCTCGCGGCAGACGCCGACAGCGCGAGCCAGGCCGAGCGCGCGCAAGCATCGCAGGAATGGCAGCAGGCACTCGGGACGTTGCCGCAGCAGCCGTGGTGGGCATCGTTCGGTTTCGTCGATTTGCGGACGTCCGTGAATACCGATCAGGCAAGCGGCTACGTGCTCTATCAGACCTACCTGCGGCGCGAAGTGAAGCCCGCCGGCTGATCACGCCTCGCGCGCGAACGCGGTGATCTCGTCGAGGAAGCGCTGCGCCTTGAAAGTGCTGTTGCCGATCGCGCTGCGTTCGAGGCGCTCGGCCCACCTCGACCCGCGCGAGCGCCGCATCCAGCGGATCGCAAGAAGCATCAGCGCCAGCGCGAGCGCGCTCGATCCAAGGAATATCCAGACGACGCCCGGCGCGTGCGCCCAGACGTCGGCGCCGAAAGCGACCTCGAACGCCCACAGCACGAACGGAACCCAGATGAAGCAGCCGACCGCGCCGAACACCGGCGCGCTCCGGACAAGCCACGCTCGAAGCTCGGTCAGGCGCGCCTGGATATCGAGCACCGGCGCCGCGTAATCGATGCGGCTGACGAGATGAAGATCGCGCGCGCCGCCGACGATCATCATCAATGCATAGAGATGCAGCGACGCGCCGATCACGACGAAGTGCGGCGTGTCGAGACGGCCGATCCAGAAAGGCGCAAACATGAGCGCGAGCAGCGCGCCGATCGCGATCTGCGCGACGCGTCCGATCACGAGAGGCCGCAGGCTCGCGCGCAGGCGATCGAGCCGGCTGTCGCGAAACGTGCGAAGGTTCAGCGCGTGCTGCCGTTCGAGGCGCCGATCGAGCGCGAGCCAGGCGTTCTTCATCTCGTCGAGTTCCATGCGGATTCTCCTTCGGGGTTCATGCGTTCGCGAAGCTGCTGCTTCACGCGGCTGATCTTCGTCGCGACGTTCGTCTCGCTGATGCCGAGGATGTCGGCGATCTCGCGATAGCTGTGCTCGTCCAGATACAGCACGATCAGCGCGCGGTTGAGCTCGTCGAGACTCGCGATGAACGAGCGGAGCTCGCGCACGCTCTGCTCGCGTTCGAGCGCGCCGTCGTCCGTGTCTGCGAGGCTCTGGGCAAGCGCGACCGGCTCGTGCTCGCTCCAGCGCCGGCCGCGCGCGATCGAGATCGCGACGTTGAGCGCGATGCGGTACATCCAGGTCGAGAACAGCCGCTTGCCGTCGAACGCGGGATACGACTTCCAGAGTTGCGCGACGATCTCCTGCTCGAGATCGTGCCGGTCGGCCGCGCTGCGGCCATAGGACAGCGCGACCTTGCGTACGATGCCGGCGTGCCGGCCGATGCGCGCGAGGAATTCGGTTTCGTCCCGTCCGCTTCCGGTCATCGCCGATCGGTCCTGCGTGATTTCGAGGTGGCTCGTCGTCGCCATGATCCGGTGATTCGCCCTGGCGCGCGAAAAATCACAGGCGTCGCGGCCGCGTCCCGGAGAAAGCGCCGTTTTCGGAGGCTCGCGCCAAGGCCGCAATCCGGTCCGGCGGACACGCGGATCGGTGTCCGCGGACGCCCGTTCCGGACCCATGACTTCCGGCATAGCAACCTAACGCCTTGTTTCCGCGTCTAGATACGGGAACGGGGACGCGCGGTGCCGTTGGCACAGCGCTTGCGATGTCGGGATCGAGGGAGTCGAGGAGGCGTCGATGAACATTCGCATGCAGCTGATCCGCGCGGGGCTCGCCATTGCCGTCATCGGCGGCGCCACCGCGGCCGAGACGTTCTATCCGGCGGCGGACGGCGACTGCCCGTTCGCGAAAATCGCGAGGCCGCAGCGCATCCTGCTGCTCGATCCGATCCAGAAGCATCCCACATGGATCGACGCGCGCGACGATGCGCCGTCCGGTACCGAGACGCCGCAGACGGTCGAGAGCGCGCACGCCGATGCGGCGCGCGGCGTCGTCACGTCGTAGGTTTTCGCGCCGGCGCGTCGGCTCTCGCGGCGCGCCATAGGTGATGCGCAGATGCGTCGTGCCGCAACGGCGGCACCACGATCGGCGGCGCGCCGCTTTCCCGTTCATGCGTTCAGCGTGGTCATGCTGCTTTCTCGGCACCGCGCGGTCCGCGCGAATCGTTTCCCGCGAGCGCGCGAATGCGATGCCGCAACTTCCCTTTCTGAACAAGCGAGCGGACACCGCATGTGTCCGCTCGGATGTCCGCCGGCGCGCGCATGACTTCCGGACTAGCAACTCAAATGCCTGATTGCGCATCTATATCGATGCAGGCAACGCGATTCAGGCGAATGGCATGTTGCTTGCTCGATACCGCTGGAAAGTAGTGCTCGCAGGAGGTTGTATGAAGAACCGCACATCGCTGATCGCCGCAACGCTCGCGACCCTGTTCGCCGGCAATGCGTTCGCATCGCCCGGCGATGCGATCACCATGACCGTGGAAGGCGGCGCGCCGCTTCGCGCGACGTTGCTGCCGACGGTCAGCATCGACGCGGACTCGACCACGTCCGAATCGAATCCGGCCCGCATGCGCATCGCAGATGCGGCTCCGGTCGAAGTGACGCTGATGCCGACCGTGCGCGTCACCGCGCGCGCAAACCGCGACCTCGCGGTCACGTGGCTGCCGACGGTTCGCGTCACGCCGGCCTCTTCGCAGGCCGAGCAGGTAGCCGAAGCCGGCGACGTCGTGTCGGGCCTGCCGCTGATCGACGACGCGGCGCCGTCACCGGACGAGCATCCGCTCGGTTGGCGCGTGCGCGCGATGCCTCGATAATGGAGGCGTGCACGTCGTCCTGTTCCAGCCGGAGATTCCGCCGAACACCGGCAACGTGATCCGGCTGTGCGCGAACACGGGTGCGGCGCTGCATCTCGTGAAGCCGCTCGGATTCGATCTCGACGACAAGAAGCTGCGTCGCGCCGGACTCGATTACCGCGAGTACGCGCGCGTCGCCGTCCACGACGATCTCGCCGCGTTCCTCGCCGATGCGAAGCCGCATCGCCTGTTCGCCGTGTCGACGCGCGGAAGCGCGCGCTACGATCGCGTGAACTATTCCGACGACGACGCGCTGCTGTTCGGACCGGAGACGCGTGGCCTGCCGCAGGCGCTGATCGACGAGCTGCCGCCGGAGCAGCGCCTGCGCTTGCCGATGCGGCCGGGCAACCGGAGCCTCAATCTTTCGAATGCCGTCGCGGTCGTCGTGTTCGAGGCGTGGCGGCAGCGAGACTTCGCAGGCGCTGACATGTAGCTTTTTCCTTCTCCCGCCGCTTGCGGGAGAAGGTGCCGGAGGCGGATGAGGGCAAGCTTGGGACGGCGACGCGAGCTTGCTCTCACCCCAGCCCTCTCACGCAAGCGGGAGAGGGGACAGCGTTACGCGGGTTGCGGATATTCGGGCTTCTGCTCTCGCGACAGCAACGCCTTCATCGCGTCGGCCGGCGCCAGCTCCTCGCGAAGTACGCGCTGCACGAGCGCCGTGATCGGAAGCTCGACATCGTGGCGCGCGGCGAGCTGCATGACCGTGTCGACCGTCTGCACGCTCTCGACGACCTGTCCGATCCCGGCGACCGCCTGCGGCAGCGGCACGCCGCGCCCGAGCGCAAGTCCGAGCCGGCGATTGCGCGAAAGATCGCCGGTGCAGGTCAGCACGAGATCGCCGAGGCCGGCGAGGCCCATCAGCGTTTCGGCGCGCGCGCCGAGCGCGTAACCGAGACGCATCATCTCGGCAAGGCCGCGCGTGATGAGTCCGGCGCGCGCGTTGAGGCCCGTCTGCATGCCGTCGGCGACGCCGGTCGCGACCGCGAGCACGTTCTTCATCGCTCCGCCGAGCTCCGCGCCGAGAACGTCGTTGCCGGTGTACGCGCGGAACATCGGCGAATGCAGCATCTGCGCGACGTTCTTCGCGAACGCCGCATCGGACGAATGCACGGTGACCGCCGTCGGCAAGCCGAGCGCGACTTCGCGCGCGAACGAAGGACCCGTCACGACCGCCGCCGGATGTCCCGGCAGGCGCTCGGCGACGAGCTCGTGAAGGAAGCGTCCCGAGTCGGGATCGAAACCTTTCGTCGCCCATGCGACGCCGACGCCGGGTCCGATCCAGGGCGCGGCGCGCTCCAGCAGCGCGGCGAATGCATGGCTCGGCACGGCGATCAGCACCGTTCCGGCATCGCGCGCGGTCGGTTCGATCGCGCCGGAAAGCTGCAGCGAATCCGGCAACGCGAGATCGGGCAGATAGCGCAGGTTGCGATGCGTCGTCGCCATGTCGACGACTGCCTGCGCCGTGCGCGCCCACAATGTCGTCGGCACGTCGTTGCGCGCAAGGAGCGCCGCGAGCGCCGTGCCCCACGAGCCGGCGCCGAGCACCGCGACCGGCGTCGCCGTCGTCATTTCGGCGGCGTCAGGCGTTCGCGCCCGCACCCTCGCCCGCGCTGTCGGCGCGGCGGCGCTGCTGCTCGGCGTAGAGCGCGTCGAAATTGATCGGCTGAAGGAAGAACGGCGGGAATCCGCCGGCCTGGACCAGATCCGAGACGATCTGGCGCGCGTACGGAAACAGCACGTTCGGGCAATATGTCTGCAGCACCGCGTCGCGGCCCTGCGGATCGAAGCCCGCGAGTCCGAAGATGCCGGCTTGGTGGACTTCGGCGAGATAGGCGGTCTTGTCCTCGACCTTGCACGTCGCGGTCACGCTGAGGACGACTTCATATGCGGTCTCGCCGAGCTGCGTCACGCGCTGCGCGAGATTAAGCTCGACGTTCGGTTGTCCGGCCGGCGACTGGAAGATCTGCGGCGCGGCCGGCGCCTCGAACGAGACGTCTTTGGTGTAGATCTTCTGCAGGCTGAGCTGTGCCTGACCCTGCGCCAGTCCGTTCGCGGCGCCGTTGCTGGTCTCTGCCATGATGTTGCGTTCCGAAAGGGAAAAAGGGTGCGGATTATTCCACGCCCCGGCGCCGCGCGCACGCCGGCGAGCGGCGCGTCGCATGCGGACGTTCTCGTCGCGATCGCGGCACGATGCGCTTGCGACGACGTCGACGCGTCGTTCAGTCGCGGCCCCGGGCGAGCGGCAGCTGTGCTTCGCTCCAGGCCCCGATTCCGCCTTCGAGCCAGTACACCTTCGCGAACCCGGCCTTGATCAGCCGCTGCGCCGCCTGCGCCGAGATCTGTCCGTTGCGGCAGGTGACCGCGACCGGCAGCTCCTTCGCCTTGGAAAGATCCTTGCTCTCGGGATCGAACTGGCTCATCGCGACGTGCCGCGCGCCGGGCACGTGACCCTTCTCGAAATCCTGCTGGCTCGATACGTCGATCAGGAGCGCGTTGTCGCGATTGACGAGCTGCGTCAGCCCGGCCGGCGTCAGCGCCTTGTAGCCGCGCGTGAAGCGTTGCAGCTCGGTCATCGCGAGTGCGATCAGCACGCCGACGAAGCCGAGCGTCAGATAGAGATGGTTGCCGAGGAACTCGGGCAGGCGGTGCAGGAAATCCGGCATGGGAGAACGGGCTGATGCGCGGGCGCGCGGCGGCGGATTATCGCGAAGCGATGCGCGGGAGGCAAAACCGCGACGCTCACCCCTTGCGCGCGTTGCCCGCGAGGCGCACCGCCTCCTCGAAATCGCGCGCGAAGCGCAATTGATCGCCATCGTCGACGACATCCATCTGCGCCAGGATGCTTCGCGGCTGCTCGCGCAGCCCCGAGAGGATCACCCTCGTCCCGCGGCGCCGGCAGCGCTCGATCATCTGGCGGAGCGCCGCGACACCGGATGCGTCGATCAGCGGCACGAGCCGCAGGCGCAGGATGAACGTCCGCGGCGACTTCGGCAGCAGCACGTCGAGCACGTCGTCGAGGCGGTTCGCGACGGCGAAGAAGAGCGGCCCCGAGATCTGGAACGCCTCGACGCCCGCCGGCAGCTGCGCGCGCTGGTCGGGCTCGACTGGACGATCCGCGTCGGCGCGGTCTTCCTCGATCAGCGAGACGTTCGATTCCATCGCGACGACTTCGCTCATGCGGTGCATGAAGAGGAACGCGGCGAGCACGATGCCGACCTCGATCGCGACCGTGAGATCGAACACGACCGTGAGCCCGAATGTCAGCAGCAGCACGGCGCGATCGCCGACCGGCCCGCTCATGAGATGCCTGAAGCTCTCGATCTCGGCCATGTTCCATGCGACGACGACGAGCACGGCCGCGAGCGCGGCGAGCGGCACGTAGCCCATCAGCGGCGCGAGCACGAGCATGAAAAGGAGGAGGAACAGCGAGTGCGCGATGCCGGCCACCGGCGAGCGCGCGCCGGCGCGCACGTTCGTCGCGGTGCGGGCGAGCGCGCCGGTCGCCGGCAATCCGCCGAACAGCGCCGATCCGACGTTCGCGATGCCCTGCGCGACGAGCTCGCAGTTCGAACGGTGGCGCCCGCCGATCATGCCGTCGGAGACGACGGCCGACAGCAGCGACTCGACGCCGGCGAGAAACGCGATCGTGAACGAGCTCGGAAAGAGCTCGATCGTGCGCTCGAGCGGAATGTGCGGAATCGCGAACGACGGCAGCGCGGCCGGGATGCCGCCGAAGCGCGTGCCGATCGTCTCGACCGGCGCATGGAACAGCGCGACCGCGAGTGCGCCGGCGACGACCGCGAACAGGAAGCCCGGCCAGGTCGGACGGAGCTTGCGCAGGATCACGATGATCGCGAGCGCGACGAACGCGAGCGCGACGGTCGCGCCGCTCGCGCTCGGAAGATGCGCGGCATAAGCCGACCAGCGCGCGAAGAACTCGGCCGGCACCTTGTCCATCGAGAGGCCGAGGAGATCCTTGATCTGGCTCGAGAAGATCGAGACCGCGATGCCCGCGGTGAAGCCGGTGATGACCGGCTTCGGGATGTACTTCATCAGCGTGCCGACGCGCAGGAGCCCGGCGGCGACGAGCATGATGCCCGCAAGCAGCGTGCAGAGGATGAGCCCGCCATAGCCGAACTTGTCGATGACGTTGAAGACGACCGGCACGAACGCAGCGGTCGGCCCGCCGATCTGCACGCGCGAGCCCCCGAAGAACGAGATCAGGAAGCCGGCGACGATCGCCGTATGCAGGCCCTTGTCCGGCGTCGTGCCCGAAGCGATCGCCAGCGCCATCGACAGCGGCAGCGCGACGATGGAGACCGTGAGTCCCGCGACGAGATCGCGGCGAAGATCCGCGATGCCGTAGCCGCGACGAAGGACCGTCAGCAGCTTGGGCTCATAGAGTGGCCAGAAGCCGCCTGGCTGCGCGTGCGCGGCGTGCATCGTCTCGGGTTCCTGCGGGCGGGCAGAGCTCAGTTGTGGCGCGTGATGTCCGGGAGGCCCGTCGTCAGCCACCACTTCTTCGCGGCCTCGTCGTAACGCCAGACCTGATGATCGACAATGCTGCGCGCGGTCTGCGTGTTGACGTTGACGAGGCCGATCTCGACGGTCTGGCGCACTTCGGTTTCGCCGACCGGCACGGCCGGCTGATCGTCGTAGGCCGTCACCTGCACCTGCTTGTAGCGCGCGAGGTCGAGATCGCTGAGCGGATGCGCCTTGCGATATTCCGGATCGACGAAGGCCAGCGCCTGCGTCATGTCGCCCCAGCGGATCGTCGCGGCGTACATCTTCAGCGTGTCGTCGAGGACAGTCTGCTTCGTCTTCATCTTGTCGATCGACATCGACGCGCACGAGGCGACGAGCACAGAGGAAAGAGCGGCGATCAGGACGACGCGACGGTGCATGCGGAAACCCTCCGGCGCGGATTGTGCCTCCTGCGGGCGTGCGCGGGAAAGGGCCGGATGGACCCGCTTGCCGCTCAGCGCCGCGCGATCGCGACGAAACGCGCTTCCAGCATCGCAGCCGCGCTGCCGTCCGGCAGCGGAACGACGCATCGCACGCGCGTGCGTGCGCGTCCGCGCAAGGTCAGCGCTTCGACCATCGCCGCGAAGCTCTCGCGATCGAGGAGCCGCGCCGTCGCCGAGAAATCGCCCCAGACCGGCGCGAGATAGCGCACGTCGCTGTCCTGCACGTAGATGTCGCAATCGCGATGCTGGCGGTCGAGCGCGAGCTTGACGAGTCCCCAACCTGCCAGCGTCATCAGGCTGACGAGGCTGCCGCCGAACGCGCAGCCCTTGTCGTTGATGTTCGGGGCGAGCGGAGCTGCAAGCGTCAGCGAGGCGCCGTCGTAGTCCACGGCAGACAGCGCCATCGCTCGCGCCAGCGGAATCGCAGCGAGAATCTCGTCGACGAGCGCGCTCGCCGACGCGGAAGAGGTTTCCGTGCTCATGCCGAGCTCCTTTCGCGCCGCACTATACCGAGCGCGGCCGCCGGTCCGATATGGCGAAACCGCGATCGCGATCGATTCCATGCGCTGCGCCGCTCCGACCCGTCACATCGTCCTCCGCGCTACGCTACGGGCAGTCAGGCCGATCGGCGCCCGACTTTCCGCAACCGATCGCGGTGACGTCAATGGAGTTCCGCACACTGCCGCGCCTCGACGGCGCGACGCTCGTCATCACGCGGCCCGCAGGAACGGGAGGCGCTTTTGCGCGCCGCATCGCGGCCTGCGGGGGGAATCCGACGCGGCTCCCGGGTCTTGCATTACGCGCGATCGAAGCGAAGCTCTTTCGTCCTGCGCTGCTTGCGATCCACGCTCGCGATGTCGTGATCTTCACGAGTCCGGCCGCGGTCCGGTTCGCTTTCGCGGCACGCGCTTCGTTGCGCTCCCGGGCGACAACCGTCTTCGCGATCGGCGCCGGTACCGCGCGTGCGCTGCGCCGCCACGGCATCCATGCAGTCGTGCCGGAGCGCCATGACAGCGAAGGCCTGCTCGCGCTGCCGGCACTGCGCGCCTTGCGCGGACAGCGCATCGTCCTGATCGGTGCGCCCGGCGGGCGCGACCGGATCGCGCCGGAGCTGAAGCGGCGCGGCGCGAAGGTCGAGGCGATCCACGTCTACTGTCGCGTGCCGCCGCGCCTGACGCGGCGGCATTTCGAGGCGCTTGCTGCCGCCAGGGATCCCTTGATCACGCTGCTGTCGAGCGGCGAAGCGCTCGACAATCTCGTAGCGCTCCTCCCGCCGCCGCTGATCGAGCGTCTGCGTCGGCAGGTGCTCGTGGTCAGCAGCGCGCGCCTTGCCGGCATCGCGCGCGCGAACGGTTTCGAGGAGATCGTTCAGGCCCGCTCGGCGACTCCGGCCGATCTGCTGGCTGCGGCCGCGGCGGCGCTGGCGCGTCACAGACTCTGACCATCGCGGCGCTGCCGCCGATGCGGAGTTCGGCTAGCATGCCCGCATGGACGAAGAAGACAGCGACGTCACTCCGCCGCAGACGGTTCCGGCGGCCGCTCCCGTTGCCGCGCCGCCGCGTTCCGCGCCAGCCGCTCGTCGCGGCGGAACGCTCGCGCTGCTGATCGCGCTCGTTGCGCTCTTCGTCGCCGCCTTCGCGTTGTGGCGCGTCGTCGCGATCGAGCGCGGGCAGGGCGACGCGCAGTCGTCGTTGCGCGGCGAGCTCGATGCGCGCATCGACGATCTTTCGCGCGCCGGCGATCAGCGCAAGCGCGATTTCGATACGCTGCGCCAGCGCATCGCCGACGCCGATTCCGTCAACAAGAGCGTGCGCGAGGAATTGCTCGCGCTCGGCGAGCGCTCGCGCCATCTCGAAGACGCCGTCGCGAATCTCGCCGACCAGCGGTTGACCGGACGCGACGCGCTCGCGCTCAACGAAGCCGAATTCCTCCTGCAGCTCGCCGACGAGCGCCTTGCGCTGTTCCACGATGCACAGGCGGCGCTTGCCGCGTACCGGCTTGCCGATTCGGCGCTGGCGTCGGCCGAGGATCCGGTGTTCTCGGGCGTGCGCCAGACGATCGGTGCCGAGATGCAGGCGATCCGGGCCGCCAAGCCGCTCGATACCGCAGCGACGCTCGCCGCGCTCGAGCGCGTGCGTGACAGCCTCGCGGCTTTGCCGGCGAAGGCCGCGCCGACCGCGGCCGAGCCGCCGCCTTCGAAGCTCGTCGCAGTGCTTGGGCAATTCGTCCGCATCGGCGAGGCGTCCTCTGCGCCGGAAAACCGCGATCCCGCTCTCGCCAGATCGCTCGTCGCGATCGAGCTGCGGGGTGCCGAGGCGGCATTGCTCGCGCGCGATGCCGCGACGTATGCCGCATCGCTGAAGCGCGCGAAAGCAGCGATCTCGGCGACCTTCGATGCCGGGTCCGACGCCGCAAGGCAGGATCTTGCCGAGCTCGACCGGCTCGCCGCCGCGCCGCTCGCGCCGGCGCTGCCCGAGCTTGGCAGCGCACTGCGCGAGTTGCGCAACCTGCGCGCGACGCGCGCGCTCTCGCAGCCGCGCGCGGCGCCGCCGGTTGCCGGGGCGAATCCGTGAGACTCTGGTTCGGCGTGCTCGTGCTGCTCGCGCTCGCCGCAGCGGCGGCGTTCGGCTGGCACTGGCTTGCGGGCGATCCCGGCTACGTGCTTGTGCGCGTGCGCGGGACGACGATCGAGACGAGCCTCGTCTTCGCGATCGTCGCGCTGCTCGTCGCGTGGGCCGTCGTCTCGATTTTCGTGCGCTTCGCGCGCTGGCCGTTCCGCGCGTGGGGACGCGCGTATCGCCGGCGCGGCCGCGAGCGGCTCGCAAGCGGACTGACCGCGCTCGCCGAAGGACGCTACGCCGAAGCCGAGCGCAATCTTGCGAAAGCGTCGAACCATTCGGCCCTGCGCGGTCCTGCCTTGCTCGCGATCGCGCAATCCGCGCACGAACGCGGCAGCGAGGAGCACGCACGCGAAGCGCTCGGCCGGATCGGCGCCGGCGAAGCGGCCGCGGCGCTTGCGCTGCGCGCGCAGTTCCTGATCGGAAACGGCCGCGCGGGCGAAGCGCTGGCGCTGCTGAAGCCGAAAGCCGCAAGCGGAACGTTGCCGCCGCGCGCGCTGCGCCTGCTCGTCGACGCCGCGCTCGCAAGCGGCGACACGCGCACGGCGCTGGACGCGATTCCCGCGCTCGCGCGCACGCAGGCGCTCGCGCACGACGATCAGATCGCGCTCGACACGCGCGCACTCGCCGCTGCCCTCGCGGCAGCGCCCGACGCCGCGCGTCTCAACGCGCTCTGGAGCGGTGCCAGCCGCGCGCAACGCCGTCGTCCGGAGCTGATCGCCGCGTTCGCGCGCCGCTCCGCCGCGCAGGGCCAGGTGCTGGCCGCGATGGACGAGATCGAATCGGCCGAGCGTCGCGAATGGAGCGACGCGCTAGCGCTCGCGTACGCCGATCTCGGACCCGCCGAGCTCGCGGCGCGCACGCGCAAGGCCGAAAGCTGGCTCGCGCTCGCGCCGAACAGCGCAGCGCTGGCGACCGCGCTCGGCCGTCTCTGCGCGCAGCAATCGCTGTGGGGCAAGGGCCAGCAGTATCTGGAGCGAGCGATCGCGATCGACGAATCGCCGCTTGCGTGGGAGACGCTCGGCGACTGCTACGCCGGCGCGGACGACGCGGCGACGGCGAGCCGTTGCTACGCGAATGCGCTGCGCCTCGGGCGTGGCGAAGAGACGGTTGCGGTCGCTCCGCATGCGCTGCGCGGGCCGGTCGACACGCGCGCGCTCGCGTTCGAGGAGCGGAGCGAACATGGCGTGCCGCGGTTGCCTGGGGCGAAATCCGGTTAGTTGGCTTCCCCTCCCGCTTGCGGGCGACTGCCCGTTTTTCTCCCTCACCCGCTTGCGGGAGAGGGCCGGGGCGAGGGAAGTCGGAGCGGTGCGCCGACGCACTCGAAGACTCGAACCGCGCCTGCCCTCACCTTGACCTCTCCCGCAAGCGGGAGAGGGGATAAAGCGCGAATCCACCAGAGATACACACGGCAGCTACCGTGGCATGGTGTCGATATCCTCGACGCGTCCGTCGATGAGGAGGAACGAGCGCAGGAAGCGCGATTCGCCGAAGTCGTAGATCCATTCCTCGCGACGTTGCTCGCGGTAGCGCGCGTAGCCCGGCGACGGCCGGTGCACGAGCGTGTCGATGTTCGTCCGTCGCGATGCCGGCTCGCCGCATCGCGCGACGAGCTCGCCGACGCTGAAACCGCGGTAGTCGCGGTTCGGGTTGCAGTCCTCGCCGATCGCGGCGACGCCGTAGCCGAGCGTTTCCTCCTTCGCGAGCACGCCGTCGCGGAACACGAACCGACGCATCAGGTCGCGCGGGCCGAAGTTGTAGTACCAGACGTCGTACTGCACGTCGCGGTACGCGGCGACGGGCTCGCGCGCGCCGAGCACTTCCGTCACATAGTACGTGTCGGCATAGAACGGCTCGCCGCAGCGCTCGCGCACCTGGAAGTCCTGCGCGCCTTCGGTGACGAGGCGGCTGCCGCAGCGCATCGCGAGCGCGGCGGGGCTTGCCAGCAGGAGGACGATCGCGAGAAAGAAATGCCTGTTCATGAGACTTCCGGACTCGTCATTCCGGTGAAGCCGGATCTGGTTTTCGTCGATTCGTCCACGCGGAACGGAGTTCAGGTTCTTCACCGGAATGACAGAAATTCCGCCGATACCTTAGTCCAATCGACGGGATCGCTGCGTCAAGTTCTGCAAAGTCCGATCTTGCCGGACGTTCCGTTACCGTCGCCGCGACGGAAGCCCGAAACCATCGTGATCCTCGCGCGACTCCGGAGAGCGAATGGATGCCGGCCTTCATCGGATGGATAACGCCGAAAGCCCGCACGCGCTCGCCTACATCCCGAGAATGCCCGCGCGGCTGCGCAGGATCTCGGCGAGCACGTCCGGCGCGTAATCGAAAGAATCGTAGAACAGCCGCTCCTCCGGTAGGCCGGCGTCGACGAATGCGCGGCGGCCGGCGTCGATCATCGTCGGCGGCCCGCTCATGTAGACATCGAACGCCGAGAGGTCGGCGTGATCTTCGAGCAGCGCCTCGTGGACGAGGCCGTGGCGCAGCGCGCCTGCGCGCTCGGCGTCCGAGAGCACAGGGACGAAGCGGAGCAGCGAGCCGTCGCGCGCCCATTGCTCGGGCAGCGCGCGCAGATAGAGATCGCGCGGCGCGCGCGCGCCCCAGTACAGAACGATCGAACGCCGCGCGCCGAGATGGCGGAAATGCTCGATCAGCGCCTTGATCGGCGCGAAGCCGGTGCCGCCGGCGACCATCAGCATCGCGCGTTCGCTGTCCTCGCGCGGCACGAACGTGCCGAGCGGTCCCTCGACGCGCAGCAGGTCGCCGATGCGCATCGCGTCGAAGACGTGCGAGGTGAAGTCGCCGCCGGCGACGCGGCGCACGTGCAGCTCGATCTGGTCGCTCTCGTGCGGAGCGTTCGCGATCGAAAACGCGCGCCGGCGTCCGTCCGGCAGCAGCACGTCGAGGTACTGGCCGGCAAGGCGGCGCAGGCGCTCGCCACGCGCCGTCAGCAAGGTCAGGCGTACGACGTCCTCGGCGAGTGGCGCCTTGTCGACGACTTTCAGCGTCAGGCGGCGGCGCGGAATGTCGGCGACCGAAGCGACTTCGCGCGCCGCGATGACGAGATCGCTGGCCGGCACGGCCTGGCAGAGCAGCACCTGATGACGCGCCTGCTCGGCCGCGTTCAGCGCGGCGGGCGGATTGCGCGGGTAAACGCAATGGCCTTGGAGCAGCGTCGCCTTGCAGCTGCCGCAGACGCCGGCGAGGCACGAGTACGGCAGCGCAAGCCCGGCGCGCCGCGCGGCCTCGAGCACGGTTTCGCCGGGCTCGGCGCGGAATTCCTTGCCGCTCGCCTGAAGCGTGATCGTGTGGCGCACGGGCATCGTCGTTACGGGGTCGGGCAATTGTCGCCGAAGTCCGCATGCATCGTTGATGCCGCGCGGGCCGGAGGGCGGGTTGCGAGCGCCATACGCTTTTTCCGCTCTCCCGCGGGAGAGGCGGGAACAGCACGCTATAGTCGAGAGCACCTCCAAAGGGAATGCAGCACCATGAGCATCTGGAAGCAGACCGCCGACCTCGATCGCATCAACGGCTGGAACGCGAACTCGCTCGTCGATCACATCGGCATCCGCGTCACCGAGATCGGCGACGACTTCCTGCGCGGCACGATGCCGGTGGACGCGCGCACGAAGCAGCCGTTCGGACTGCTCCACGGCGGCGCGTCGGTGGCGCTCGCCGAATCGCTCGGCAGCCTTGCGGGCACGATGTGCCTCGACGCGGCGAAAGAGATGGCCGTCGGGCTCGACATCAACGCGAACCACGTGCGCGCGGTCACGGAAGGCGTCGTCACCGGCACGGCGCGGCCGCTGCACATCGGCCGCAGCACGCAGGTGTGGGAGATCCGCATCGAGGACGAGCAGAAACGGCTGGTCTGCATCTCGCGCCTGACGCTCGCGGTCGTGCCGCGCCGGTCGCCCGGCGCGGGCGCAGGAAGCGGGAGCGAACCGCCCGGCGCAAGCATCGCAGGAGGCGGCGCGTAACCCCGGTGAGCGGCAACCTCACGCCCTACGCGGCGCTGTCGCCGGAGGTCGTGCTCGACGCGATCGCCGCGGCGGGCTACGCGCCCGACGGACGCCTGCTCGCGCTCGGCAGCTACGAGAACCGGGTCTATCAGGTCGGCATCGAAGACGGGCCCGCGCTCGTCGCGAAGTTCTATCGGCCCGAGCGCTGGAGCGAGGCCGCGATCGCCGAGGAACACGCGTTCGCGCGCGAGCTTGCCGAAGCGGAGCTGCCGATGATCGCGCCGATCGCGGTCGGCGGGCAGACGCTGCTCATCCACGACGGGTTTCGCTATGCGCTCTATCCGCGCCGCGGCGGACGCGCGCCGGAGCTCGAATCGGCCGACCATCTCGCGTGGATGGGCCGGCTGCTCGCGCGCCTGCACGGCGTCGGCTCGCGCGAGCGCTTTCGCCATCGCGGCACGGTGGACGCGACGACGTTCGTGCGCGACGCGTCGCGCGCGGTGCTGCAATCGACCTTGCTGCCGCCGCGTTCCGCCGATGCGTATCGCGCGCGCACGGCATCGCTCGCCCGGCTGATCGATGCGCGCTTCGCTGCGGCCGAGCCGCTGGCTCGCATCCGCCTGCATGGCGATTGCCACGCCGGCAACGTGCTGTGGACGGATTCGGGCCCGCATTTCGTCGATCTCGACGATGCGCGCATGGGTCCGGCGGTCCAGGACCTCTGGATGCTGGCGCCGTCGTCGGGTGCCCTGGATGCGCTGCTGGACGGTTACGCGGAATTTCGCGATTTCGATCCGCGCGAGCTTTCGCTGATCGAGCCGCTGCGCATCATGCGCCAGGTCCACTGGGCCGGCTGGGTCGCCGCGCGCTGGGAAGATCCGGCGTTTCCGCGCGCATTTCCGCAAGTGGGCGAGGCGCGCTGGTGGGAGCAGCACCTGATCGATCTCGCGGAGGCCGAATCGGAGTTGCTCGAGGGGTAGATGGCTCCGCCTCTCCCGCGTGCGGGAGGGAAACGGCGTCTTGCCGCACCGCACCACGCATCCGGTACCATCGCTGGAACCATGGACCGCTCCGTCGATTCCACCGTCCAGACCGCCGCGACTGATCGCTGGCGCCCGGTGCGCTACGCGCTGCGCACGCCGTTGCTGCTGCTGCACATCATCATCGCGGGTCCGCTCGCGCTCTTCGTGCTGAATCCGGTCGCTGCGGGCATCCGCATCGGCGATTCGACACTGGAGAAGTCGATGATCCGGTGGTGGTCCGGCGCGCTCGTGCGGCGCTTCGGAATGCGCATCCGCCGTTTCGGCGAGCCGCTGCCGGGCGCGGTGCTGTACGTCGCGAACCACATCTCGTGGCTCGACATCGAGCTCATGCACAGCCAGCGGCCCGTCAGCTTCGTCGCCAAGAGCGAGATCGCGCACTGGCCGTTCGTCGGCTGGCTCGCATCGCGCGCAGGCACGATCTTCCATCGGCGCGGCAGCACCGATTCGCTCGCGGTCGTCATGGCGAAAGTCGTCGAGCGCCTGAAAGCCGGCGTTCCGGTCGGCGTGTTTCCCGAAGGCGGCAGCGGCCATGGCGACAAGGTCGGCACGTTCCACGCGCGCATCTTCCAGACCGCGCTCGACGCGGGCGTTCCGGTGCAGCCGGTCGCATTGCGCTACGGGCGCGACGGGCGGCAGGATCCCGGCGTGCCGTTCGGCCGCAAGGAAGGCTTCTTCCCGAATGTCCTGCGCGTGCTCGGCAATCCGCCGATGGACGCCGAGATCCATTTCCTCGAGCCGGTCGCCGCAACGCCGGATGCGCGCCGCCGCATGGCCGAGCAGAGCCGCGAGCGCATCGTGCGCGCGCTCGGCTACGGCGATTGAGCGCGCGGATGGGAAGAAAAATCGCATGAAAGCCGCCGATTTCGCGCCGCCGCGGCTGCTGCGCAACCCGCACGTGCAGTCGGTGCTTTCGTCGTCCAGCTTGCGGCGCTGGGCCGCACTGCGACGCGGCGGGGCGATCGAGGCCGAGGCGACCGAGCACATCCTCGACTGCGGCGACGGAGTCCGCCTGCAAGGCTTCCACACGCCGCAACGCATGCTGCGCGAAGCGCGCGGGCTCGTCGTGCTGCTGCATGGCTGGGAAGGCAGCGCGCGCTCGAATTACATCCTCGGCACGGGCGCGCGGCTCGTCCGCGACGGCTTCGACGTCTTTCGCCTCAACTTCCGCGATCACGGCGAGACGCATCATCTGAACCGCGGCATCTTCCATTCGTGCCGCATCGACGAGGTCGTCAACGCCGTGCGTGCGGTGGCGGCGCGTTTCGAGCCGCCGATGCTCGCGATCGCGGGCTTCTCGCTCGGCGGCAACTTCGCGCTGCGCGTCGCGCTCCGCGCGCCGTCCGCGAATTTCGCGCTCGCGTATGCGCTCGCGGTCTGTCCGATCGTGAGCCCGGCAAGCGGATTGTTCGGGATCGAGAGCGGGCCCGGCTTCTACCAGCGCTATTTCCTG
>DASZYR010000103.1:0-2178 GCA_035545255.1 Rhodanobacteraceae bacterium | reverse complement strand
AAGATTCGGGAAACGATCGGCGAGGCCGAGATCACGGAGGACATGCTCGAGCTCAAGTTGTGATGCGGCGCAACACGAACGCGGAGCGTTCGCACGTTCCGGTGTTGCTGGCGGAGACCTTGGAGGGGCTTCGCGTGGTGGAGGACGGAATCTATCTCGACGGCACCTACGGGCGCGGGGGGCACGCGCGCGCGGTGCTCGCGAGGCTGGGGCCGCACGGGCGGCTCCTCGTGATGGACCGCGATCCGGACGCGATCGCGGATGCAGAGAGGGAGCTCGGACGGGATCCGCGCGTCGCCATCCGGCACGCGGCCTTCGCCGGGCTTGCCGATTGGGAGGAGACGGCCGGCGGCCTGGATGGCGTGCTGTTCGATCTCGGCGTTTCGTCGCCGCAGCTGGATGAGCCCGCTCGCGGGTTCAGCTTCCAGGCCGACGGGCCGCTCGACATGCGTATGGATCCGACGCGAGGAACGAGCGCGGCGGACTGGCTGGCCGAAGCCGGCGAGGCGGAGATCGCGGATGTGCTGTGGCGGTTGGGCGAGGAGAGGATGAGCCGACGCATCGCGCGCACCATCGTCGCGGCGAGGGGCGCTGCTCCCATCGGCATCGCGCCTCTGACGACGACGCGCCAGCTCGCCGATCTCGTCGCGAAGACCATCGGCCACCGCGAGCGCAACAAGCATCCCGCGACGCGCACGTTCCAGGCGCTGCGCATTCACGTCAACGACGAGCTCGGCCAGCTCGAGCGCGGGCTCGAAGCCGCTACGCTTCGCCTCAAGCCTGGCGGCCGGCTCGCGGTGATCAGCTTCCATTCGCTCGAAGACCGCGCGGTCAAGCAGTTCATCCGCGGCGAGGAAGCGCCGCGCGTGCGGCGCGGCCTGCCGCAGCCGGAAGCTTCGCCGTCCCCGCTCGTTCCGGTCGGCAAGGCGATCTTCGCGAGCGATGCGGAAACCGCGGCGAATCCGCGCTCGCGCAGCGCCGTCTTGCGCGTCGCGGAGCGCCGCTCCGGCAAGGGCGGCGCATGAAGCTTCGTGTCGCGATCGCGATGACGATCCTGCTCGGCACGGTGCTGGCGAGCGCGATCGGCGTCGTCTATTCGATCCAGGAGAGCCGCGAGCTCTTCGTCGAGCTGACGAAGCTCGGCAACGAGCGCGACGATCTCAACTTCGAGTTCGGCCGCCTCGAGCTGGAGCAGGCGACCTGGGCCGAGAACAACCGCATCGAGCAGATCGCGCGCGGTCGGCTCGGCATGGTTTCCGCGAATACGGCCGACGTGGTGGTGATCCGCCGATGAAGCGCGTGAAGCCAGCCAACGTGCGTGCGCGGCTCTACGGCGTCGCGATGGTGCTCGCGCTCTCGTCGAGCGCGCTGATCGTGCGCGCGGTGGACCTTCAGGTCGTGCGCAAGGATTTCTACCAGGAGCAGGGCGACCAGCGCTTCCTGCGCGACATCCCGATCGCGGTCTCGCGCGGCACGATCTTCGACCGCAACGGCGAGCCGCTCGCGGTGTCGACGCCGGTCGATTCGATCTGGGCGAATCCCGTCGACGTGCTCGGCGCCGCCGACCGGCTGCCGGAGCTTGCGAAGGCGCTCGGCCTCGACGAGGACGATCTCAAGCAGAAGCTCGTGCAGCGCTCGGACAAGGAGTTCGTCTACCTGAAGCGCCATCTCAATCCGGACGATGCCAAGGCGATCCTCGCGCTCGGCATTCCCGGCGTGGCGAGCGAGCGCGAATTCCGCCGTTATTACCCGAGCGGCGAGGTCATGGCGCACGTGCTCGGCTTCACGAACATCGACGATCGCGGCCAGGAAGGCCTCGAGCTCGCGTTCGACGACTGGCTCGCCGGAAAGCCCGGCTTGAAACGCGTGATTCGCGATTCGCACGGACAGGTCGTCGAGAACGTCGAGTTGTTGCGCGAGGCGCAGCCGGGCCGCGACCTGACGCTGTCGATCGACCGGCGCATCCAGTATCTCGCCTACCGCGAGCTCAAGGCCGGCATCGCCGAGCACCACGCGACATCGGGCTCGATGGTGATCCTCGACGTGCCGACCGGCGAAGTGCTCGCGATGGTCAACTCGCCCTCGTTCAATCCGAACGCGAAGAACGCGGGCGATGCGTCGATGCGGCGCAACCGCGCCGTCACCGACGTCGTCGAGCCGGGCTCGACGATCAAGGCG
>DASZYR010000102.1:0-6083 GCA_035545255.1 Rhodanobacteraceae bacterium | reverse complement strand
AGGTGCACGTCGACAACGTCACGCCGACGCTGACGCCGGACACCTACTGGCAGTCGAGCGACTACGGCTACATCGGGCCGGCCGGCACGTGGACGTTCACGTTCTACGGCGAGGCAGGCACGACGTATTACTACAGCATGTGCCCCGGCACCGGCGGCTGGGCCGATTTCGACACGACGCTATCGATCTCGTATGGCGGCGAAACGCTAGGCTACAGCGACGACGCCTGCGACGTGCAATCGGAAGTGACGTGGACGGCGCCGTATGCCGCGTGGTTCACGGTGACGGTCGGCAGCTACAACGGCTGGTATCAGGGCACGTTCCAGCTCGCCTACCGGAAGGACGTCGCCGATCCGATCTTCCACGGCGGCTTCGATCCGTAGCGCCTCGAAGCTGGCATGGCCGCACTTTTGGAAGCGATCGTCACGCGCTCGCGTTCCCTCGCCATCTGATCGTCGTCCCCGCGAAAGCGGGGACCCAGTGACTTTGCATATGCATTCTGCATATGCATTCAAGGCGCTGGATTCCCGCTTCCGCAGGAACGACGGCAGGCGGATTCATCGCAAGCCTCACTAGCTTCCGGCGACGGTGCGGCCTCCGGCGACGACGCGACTCGCCAGCGCGCCGCCGATCCAGTAGCAGAGATCGGCGGGACGCTCGATGTTCCAGACGACGAAATCCGCCCGCCGTCCGACCGCGAGGACGCCGCGGTCGTCGAAGCCGAGCGCGCGCGCCGCGTTGACGGTCGCGCCGCGCAGCGACTCTTCGGGCGTGAGGCGGAACAGCGTGCACGCCATGCTCATCGCAAGCCGCAGCGAAAGCAGCGGCGAGGTACCGGGATTGAGATCGGTCGCGATCGCGATCGGCACGCCGGCCTCGCGGAATTTCGCGATCGGCGGCAGCTTCGTCTCGCGGAGCGCGTAATACGCACCCGGCAGCAGCACGGCGACGCTGCCGCTCGCGGCCATCGCGCGCACGCCGTCCTCGCTCGCGTGCTCGAGATGCTCGGCCGAGCGCGCGCCGAACGAGGCAGCGAGCGCCGCGCCGCCAAGATCGGAAAGCTGGTCCGCGTGCAGCTTGACCGGAAGCCCGAGCTCGCGAGCGCGCTCGAACACGCGGCGCGTCTCTTCCGGCGAGAACGCGATGCGCTCGCAGAACGCATCGACGCCGTCGGCAAGCCCTTCGCGCGCGATCGCCGGCAAGATCGACGCGCAGATCTCGTCGATATAGGCATCGCTCCGCCCGGCGAACTCCGGCGGCAGCGCGTGCGCGGCGAGCAGCGTCGTGCTGACGCCGATGCCGAGTGCCTCGCCGATGCGGCGCGCGACGCGCAGCATGCGCCGCTCGCTGTCGAGATCGAGCCCGTAGCCGGACTTGATCTCGATCGTCGTGGCGCCGTCGGCGACGAGCGCGCGCGCACGCGGCAGCGATTGCGCGAACAGCGAATCCTCGTCCGCCTCGCGCGTCGCGCGCACGGTCGAGAGGATGCCGCCGCCCGCTTTCGCGATGTCCTCGTAGCTCGCGCCGCCAAGGCGCTGCTCGAACTCGCTCGCGCGATCGCCGCCGAACACGAGATGCGTGTGGCAGTCGACGAGGCCCGGCGTGATCCATGCGCCTGCGACCGATCGCAACTCGCGCGCGAGCGTTTCCGGCGCGCCCGGCAGCTCGTCCATCGGACCCGCGAATGCGATTCTGCCGTCGCGCCAGCCGAACGCGGCACGGTCGATCGCGCCGTAAGGTTTGCCGGTCGCGCTCATCGTCGCGAGACGGCAGTCGAGCAGAAGCGAATCCCAGCGTTGCGTCATCGCGGATCGTTTCCCTTGTCGGTGGACGGCGCGGCGGCAGCGCCAGCGATTTCATCGGCGCGCGAATGCTCGAAATCCTCGATCAGCCGATCGGCAAACGCCCGATAGACCGGCTTGGGAGAAACGAGCGAAGCGATGCCGCGAGAAAGCAGGCAGACCGCCATCAGCGGAATCACGACGTTCTGGTTCGCCGTGAGCTCGAGCGAGATCACGGCGGCCGTGATCGGTGCTTGCGTGACGCCAGCGAGGAAGGAGGCCATGCCGAGGAGCACGACCGCCGATGCGTCGGCTGCGGGCAGGAATCCTGCGAGCGTGTGTCCCATGCCGGCTCCGACCGCGAGCGCCGGCGAGAAGATGCCGCCCGGAATACCGGCCCAGTACGAGAGGACGTTCGCGGCGAGCTTCAGAAGGCCGAACGCGGCCGCTGCACCCTGTGTCGATTGCACGAGCCCGTGCGCCTCCGCATAGCCGGTGCCGTAGACCGTCGAGCCGCTCGCGACGCCGATCAGCGCGAGCGCGAGGCCGCACGCCGCCGCGAACGCGATCGGACTCTTCTCCCTGATCGAGCGGACGCGCGCGAGCGGACGATCCGACAGCAGGATCGCGCGCGCGAAGAGACCGCCGCCGAGCCCGCCGCAGATGCCGCAGAGCACGATCGCGATCCAGCTGCGGCCGAGCGGCAGCACGGCGTCGACGCGGCCGAAATACGCGTAATCGCCGAGCACGCCGAGCGAGACGATGCCGGCGAAGATCACGGCCGTCAGCACGATGCCGCTGAAGCGGTGCTCGTAGGTGCCCGAAAGCTCCTCGATCGCGAAGACGACGCCGGCGAGCGGCGTATTGAACGCGGCCGCGATGCCGGCGCCGCCGCCGGCGAGGACGAAGCGCGAGATCGCCTTCGGGTCGGAGAAGCCGAAGCGCCTTCCGATCGCATACATGAGCCCCGCGCCGACGTGCACGGTCGGACCTTCGCGTCCGATCGAGGCGCCGCCGAGAAGCCCGAGCAGCGTCAGGGCGATCTTGCCGAGCGAGACGGGCAGAGAAAGCATGCGGCTGCGGAATCCCGCGTCCTCGACGCCGAGCGTCGCGATCACCTGCGGAATGCCGCTGCCGCGCGTCGGCTTCAGCACGCCCTGCGTCAGCCAGGCGAGCAGCGCGAACACGGCCGGCGTGACGACGAGCGGCAGCCACGGCGAAATCGCAACGATGGCGCGAAAGCCGCGATACGCGAAATCGCTGGCTCGCGCGAACGCGATCGCCGCGAGGCCGACGAGGATGCCGCCGGTCCAGAGCGCCGCGCGGCGCTGCCATTGCGCCGGCGCGAAGAAGTCGTGCCCGAGCAGCGTCTTGATGCGCGTGGGGGATTCGTTCGCGTCGGGCGCCTGCATCGCGCGATTATTGCAAACCGTCATCGCGCGTGCCGGCAAGCGCGGTGGCGAGCGCGCTGGAAACAGGCGCCGCCGGCAGCTAGCCTTGCACGTCGCAAGGAGGAACCGATGGCGCACCGACGGATTCACGCCGATCATGCATGGTCAGGAAACGGATTCGCCTCCGGCGTCATGCTCGACATCGAAGAGGGCCGGATCGCCGGCATCGGCGCATCGAGCGGAGCCGCCGATCTTTCCGCGCGCTACGTGCTGCCCGGCATGCCGAACCTCCATTCGCACGCGTTCCAGCGCGCGATGGCCGGGCTCGCCGAACGCCAGTCGCACTCCGACGACAGCTTCTGGACGTGGCGCGAAGTCATGTACGCGTTCGCGGGAAGCATCGGTCCCGACGAGTTGCGCGCGATCGCGGCGCAGCTCTACGTCGAGATGCTGAAAGCGGGCTACACGCAGGTCTGCGAGTTCCACTATCTGCACCACCAGCCCGATGGCCGACCGTATGCCGATCCCGCGGCGATGTCGCTTGCGCTGATCGAGGCCGCGCGCGAAGCCGGCATCGGCATCACGCTGCTGCCGACGCTGTACATGACGGGCGGCTTCGACGGCCGTCCGCTCTCCGAACGGCAGCGTCGTTTCCGCTTCGATCTGGACGGATATCTCGGCCTGCTCGAACGCCTGATCGCGCTCGAATCGCCGCTCGTGCGCGTCGGCGTCGCATTGCATTCGCTGCGCGCGGTTCCCGAAGCGGCGATGCGCGAATTGCTCGAATCCGCGCTGGTACGCGATCGGCCGATCCACATTCACGTCGCCGAACAGATCGGCGAAGTGCAGGACTGCCTCGCGATCCGCAATGCGCGGCCGGTCGACTGGCTGCTCGATCACGCGCCGGTCGACGCGCACTGGTGCCTCGTCCATGCGACGCATTTGAGCGACGCGGAAACGAGCCGCCTCGCCGCGAGCGGCGCCGTCGCGGGACTTTGTCCGACGACCGAGGCGAATCTCGGCGACGGCCTCTTTCCGCTGAAGCCGTATCTCGATGCCGGCGGACGGATCGGCATCGGATCGGACAGCCACATCTCGGTATCGGTCGTCGAGGAGTTGCGCTGGCTCGAATACGGCCAGCGCCTCGCGACGCGGCGCCGCAACGTCAGCGCATCGCGCGCGTCGCCCGATACGGGCGGGACGCTGTTCCGTCACGCGCTCGCCGGCGGCGCCCAAGCGTCCGCGACGCCGATCGCAACGCTCGCGACAGCGTCGCGCGCGGACTTCGTCGTGCTCGACGACGCCTCGCCGCTGCTCGCCGGCCGCGATGCGTCGAATGCGATCGATACGTGGATCTTCGCCGGCAATGAGAATCTCGTTCGCTCCGTCGTCGTCGCCGGCGAGACGATCGTCGACGGATTCCGGCATCGCGACGAGGATCGCATCGCGGCGCGCTATCGCGAGACCGTGCGGAGGCTTGCGGCGTCCGGCTGAGTCGCGTAGACGCAGTGTCGTTTCGGATGAAGCGTCAGGCGGAAGACAGTGCGCTCACCATGACGTAATACCCATCGGGATCGCGCAATGCGAATTCTTTCGTCCCCGTATTGGGATTGACGCTGGGCTCTTCCTCGAGAGCCGCGACGAGCGAGCGGGCTCTCGGCAAGGCTTGATCGAAATCATCGACGCGGAAGAACAGCAGAAGGCCATTGCCTGGCTCGGCCCGATCGGGGCTCGCGAGCGTCGGATGTTCGTGAGCGCCCCATTCGTGCAGGCAAAGCAGCACCGTTCCGTCCGTGTCGACAATCTGACCGAAGTAGTCGTGCGCGGGCTCTGCGGGCGGCAAGTCGAAGAGCGATCGATACCAGGAGAAGCTCCGGCGGACGTTTGCGACGCCGATGATCGTCCAGGTGCGTTTCATGACTATGCTTGCGCTGGCCTACGCTTGGAAGTTGACATCTCATGCAGTGAGTCGTTGTATTGATGCGATATGTTGATGCTTTGCATCAGCGCGCCGACATTTGCCTGACAGCTTGGACAGCGGCGCATGTAGCGTCCCGTTGGATCTCGCGGGAAATCCGGCAGCGGATTAGGTTGTTGGCCATGCCAGCCTATGGACATCCCAAGAACGATCCAGCCGTTCTCCAGGGCGCATTGAAGTAGACGAGGCTCGGCACAAGTTGTGCTGTCGCCATCGAATGCGGAGCCGTCCGGATTGCGGCTCACAATGAAGCGTGGATCACGCCGGCCTGCCCAGTAAGCGGGCTTGAGTCTCGGATCGGCAATGACGTAGGTCGCCGGCAAGCGACTTGCCGCGACCGTGCACCTCTGTTCCGCTTCAGCGATCGAGCCGGAGGTCGAATAGACGAACCGGTCTGTCCCGGTTTCGGGATCGCGACAATGAAGCGTGCCTACGGCGAAGCCGCCGGTCTCGAGAAAAGAAACTGTAAGCATGATTCCAGTCTTCTACCTTGCGTGATGGCGCCTGTGCCTCGCGGATGACAACGAAGGTTGAACGCGGGTAAAAATGCCAGACAGCTTCGCATATCCTGGCGGTTCTTTTTTGGGTTTGTCCAAAGTCATGACTTGGCGCGGTTACCTCTCGTTCCGCAAGATATTGGCCACAGCCGCATAGTCGCCGTCGTTCGCCGCCGGCTCGATCGCGAGCATATGCGCCAGCAGCGGATAGACGTCGACATTGTCGAATTCCGCGACGCGTAGCCCTCGCTTGAACGCGGGCCCATGCGCGACGAACAGCGCGCGCATCGCCGGATCGTCGTCGTCGTAGCCGTGCTCGCCGAGCGGGAAGCGCGTGCGCCGGGCCTGATTCTCGTGCGAGCTGACGATCCAGCCGTCGTCGGCGAGGCAGAGCAGGGCAGGAATGCGCGGATTCGTGCCGTAGTGGAGGCGCTTG
>DASZYR010000101.1:0-14409 GCA_035545255.1 Rhodanobacteraceae bacterium | reverse complement strand
CCCGTCGGCACCGGAACGCTGTCGTTCGATTCGTGCACGTCTGGCAAATTCGCCTACGCGTTCGACGATGGGCGAACCGGGTCGATCCCGTTGCAGATGCTTGTGCCGATGGGTTATTGCGATGAAACCGGGAATCCATCTGTCGCAGTAGGGAATTCCGGCCTGTCCGGTGCATGGTATGACCCGGCGGCCGGAGGGCAAGGCCTGATGATCGACGTGAACGACCCGGCCGACTTCACGTTTGCGGGTTGGTACACGTATGCCCTCGACGGCATCGCGATCACCGAGAAGGGCCAGCGATGGTTCTCGGTACAGGGCGGGTCGGGAAGCGGCCATAGCCCGATGTCGCTGGTTCTGGCCGAGTCGACGGGCGGCGCGTTCGCTACCGATGGTCCGGCGACGACGACCCAGGTCGGAACGGCGACGCTGACCTTCGCGAGTTGCCAGCAGGCGACGCTCGACTACGAGTTCACCGATGGCGATCTCGCCGGCACCCGCGGGACGCTCTATCTGACGCGACTCGGCGCCACGCCGAAGAATTGCAGCCTGACGGAACACTGAGTCAATCGCTGGCCTTGGCGCCGCTGCGACGTTCGCGGCGGCGCGCTCGGATGTTGCGAACCGAGTAGGCTGGCCCACCGTGTGCGGCCTCTGTTGCATCCTCGGCGCCGCGCTTCGTGATCTTCACCGGCGCGCTTGCGCGGTCATGAGGATCGTCTTCCTTCCGGCTCCCCGCGTCTCTATGGCCGGGTTTCGCTGCCGCTGCCGGATTGCGCCGCGATGTCGGCCTTCAGCTTGGCGAGCGAGTCCGGAAACTCGGCATAAGCACGAGGTGCGCGCTCGAGCGCTTCGTTCCATGCGAGTTTCGCACCTTCCGTGTCGCCCATCTTGCTGCGCGCAAGACCGAGCTGGTACAGGGCGCGTATGCCGTCGGCATGGTTCGGCGACAGTTTCGCGCGGATCAGGCCGAGCGCAACCGTGCTGTGGTCGACGGCTTCCTTGTATCGGCCGACGGAGATGAGCGCGTCGGCGAGCTCCAGATGCGGTTCGGCCAGTGCCGGACCGTCGGGCGGCATGATGGACTGCATCGTGCTCAACGACTGCTCGAGCGAGGCCAGGGCGCTCGCGGGATCGCCCGCGCCAAGCTGCGCCTTGCCGATCTGCAGAAGCGACCACGCATAGCGCCAGTGCTTTTCGCCCACCGTGGCCCGGAGCATCTGCTTCGCTTCGGTCAGCATGTCGATCGATTGCCGGAACTCGCCGCGTTCGCGATGGAGCTCTCCCAGCGCAATCAGCGCGTTCGCCACCTGATAGGAATCGCCGAGCACCTCTCTTTCCTTCGCCACGGCCGGTTCGAGCAATTTCTGGGCCTCGTCGAGCTGGCCGGCGTACAGGAGCGACCATCCGAGCTTGACCTGCTCGTAGATCGATTCGATGTTGTCCGGACCCAGCCGCTCGCGAAACGTCTCGAGCGCGAGCGTCTGGTGTTCCAGCGATTCCCGCTCGTGTCCGCGATCGGACAATATGGATCCTCGAACGCTGTGGATTTTCGCGGCGCTGATCGAGTTGTCGAGACCGGCCTGCCGGATTTCGTCGACCGCGAGCGCGGAGTCGGCGTCGGAGCCGTCCGTATTTCCGAGCACGCGTTCCGCTTGCGCGCGCACGAGATGGACGAGCGCAAGTTCTTCCAGGAAGGAGGACGTCTTCTGCGTGAGATACGTTTCCGCCTCGTCGGTGAGCGCGACCGCCTTCGCGTTGTCGCCCGCGAGATAATTCACCTGCGCGAAGACGCGCAAGGCATGCGCCAGCGTGGCCTTGTCGATCGATATCGAACGCATCGTGCCGATGGCGGATTCGACCAGCTTTCGCGCCGCGGGATAGTCTCCGAGCGATTGGTAGATCTCGCCGAGCACCACCTGCAACCGGGCTTTCTGCTCCGGCTGCGAAGCCATCGCCTTGTCGATGCGCTCGGCGCCGCGTTTCAGGATCTCGTTTGCGTTGAGTTTCTGGCCGCGGTTGACGGCCGGATCGGAAACCTCGAAGAGGCTGGTCAGGAAATCGGCGACCGAATCCGCGCGTTCCGCTTCCTGCGCGGCCATCCTGGCCTGGCGAAGCGCGAGGAGCGTCGTCGTGCCCAGCATCGCGAAAGCGAGCACGGCCGCCGCGACGGCGTAGCGATGGCGCAGCACGAACCGCCATGCGAAATAGGCCGGGCCAGCGCGGCGAGCCGACACCGGAGTTCCTTCGAGGTACGCGCCGAGGTCCGCGATCAACGCGTCCATCGAGCCGTAGCGGTCGGAGGGTTCCTTGGCCATCGCCTTGCGCACGATCGCGTCGAGATCGCGCGTGAGCTGACGGGCCGCCTTGCCCTTGGGCTGCGCGGGCGTCTCGCTTGCGGCCTTGAGCGTGGCCGCATGCGCCAAAGTCATCGGATCTTCTTCCGTGACGGCTCGCGCCCACGCGATGGCGTCCTCGGGGTCTGCCCGATACGGCAAGCGCCCGCTCAGAACGACGAAGCAAAGGACGCCGAACTGATAGACATCCGTGGCGACCGTGATCGCGCGATCGTGGAACTGCTCCGGCGCGGCATAGGTCGGGGTCATCGGCCCGGCGCCGGCGTGCGTCATGGTCAGGGCCGGGCGCGGCCCGATCGCCTTGGCGAGTCCGAAATCGACGAGCTTGGACTGACCCTCGGGGGTCACGAGGACGTTCGATGGCTTGATGTCCCGATGCACGATCAGGTTGCGATGCGCATGCCCCAGCGCCGATGCGATCTGGAGAAGCAGGCGCACGCGTGAAGCCGCGTCGTGGAGCCGGTCCCTGCAGTAGTCGGTGACGATCTCGCCTTCCACGAATTCCATCGTGTAGAAGGCCTGGCCATCCGATGTCTGGCCGCCGTCGAACAGCAACGCAATGCCGGGATGCTTCAGCGCGGCGAGAATGCGCCGCTCGCGTTCGAATCGCTCGCGGGCCGTCGGGCTCTGCAGTGCCTGCCGCACGACCTTGAGCGCGACCTGCTGCACGAATCCGTCGGTCGAACGCTCGGCGAGGTAGACCGCACCCATTCCGCCGGTACCAAGGAGACGCAACAGGCGATACGGGCCGGCCGATTGACCCACGCGCGCATCGTCGAGCGCCGCTTCTTCGCGCACGACGTCGTTCATCGCGGGCGCCGCCATCTCCATCGCGTTGGGCATCGATCGCGGGTCGAGCTTCTCGTGGGCCCGCAACAGTCGCGACAGCTCCGCGCGCACGGCTTCGTCTTCGTTCTTCAGCGAATCCACGAATTCGCGACGCGCATCGCCCTCGAGGTCGAACGCTCGATCGAGCAGAGCGCGCACGCGCAACCACTGTTCACCGCGCAGAGCATTCATTGCAGAGTCTGTCACGACCGTTCCCGCTTCTTCGGCGGAGCGCTGGACTGGATCATTCACTCGTCGCGGCCGAACGTTTCGATGCTGGACCCGCAGCGGACGGCGGTCCCAGCGTAGTGGGTATTCCGATAGCAAATCAATGCTTTATCGACTATCGTGACGCCGTCTGCGGGGTTTTCGACGAAAGCCGACTCGATCGACTTCCCGACCGGCATTTTCGCGGAGTGGCCTTGGGGCCCGGAGCAGCATGCGGATGGCTGAAATGAGGCGCTCGCTGTACGAGGAAATCGAGCCGTACGATGCCGGCATCCTGCAAGTCTCGCCGTTGCACGGCATCTACTACGAGCAGTGCGGCAATCCGCGCGGCAAGCCGGTGGTGTTCCTGCACGGCGGCCCAGGCGCGGGCTGCAACGCGAAATCGCGACGCTTCTTCGATCCCGCGCACTACCGCATCGTGCTGTTCGACCAGCGCGGCTGCGGGCGATCGACGCCGCATGCCGAACTCGCCGACAACACGACCTGGCATCTCGTCGCGGACATCGAGCGCCTGCGCGCGCACCTCGGCATCGGCCGCTGGCAGGTGTTCGGCGGCTCATGGGGCTCGACGCTCGCGCTCGCCTACGCCGAGACGCATCCCGAGCGCGTGACCGAGCTCGTCCTGCGCGGCATCTTCATGCTGCGTCGGTGGGAGCTCGAATGGTTCTACCAGAAGGGCTGCGACGCGATCTTTCCGGATGCCTGGGAGGACTACCTGAAGCCGATCCCGGAGGTCGAGCGCGCCGATCTCATGAGCGCTTACCACCGGCGGTTGACCTCGCCCGATCACGCCGTGCGCCTCGCGGCCGCGCGCGCATGGTCGATCTGGGAAGGCGCGACGAGCTTCCTGCTGCAGGACAAGACGCACATCGCATCGAGCGGCGAGGACGAGTTCGCGCTCGCGTTCGCGCGCATCGAGTGCCACTACTTCGTCAACGGCGGCTTCTTCGAGCGCGACGACCAGCTGCTGCGCGACGCGCACCGCCTGCGCGGCATCCCGGCCGTGATCGTGCAGGGCCGCTACGACATCGTGTGTCCGCTGCGCAGCGCGTGGGATCTGCATCGCGCCTGGCCGGAGGCCGATCTCAGGATCGTGCCCGATGCGGGTCATTCCGCGCTCGAACCCGGCATTACGCACGAGCTGATCGTGGCGACCGACGGCTTCCGGTAAAAACCGTCGCAACGTGTTCACGAAGTTGCCGTGCACAGCGCCTCTCGAACGCCGCAGGATCGCGGCGGGCCGGACGACGGACGCTGTCGATGGCCTCCGAAACGCCCGCAGCATCGCCGGCGGCTCCTCGGCCCGCAGCGGCGAGCAAATTGCGATCGTTCCAGGAGCCTCAAAAAAAACGGACCCGCCGTGGCGGGTCCGTTGCTGCATCGATGCGCCGCTCTCAGTGCGCCGCTGCCGCCGCGTCGCCCTTGAGGCACGTGCTCATGAACTTCTTGCGCTCGGCGCCCTTGAGACTCTTCGCTTTCGCGTCCGCGCTGCACGTCTTCATCTTCTCCTGCTGCGTCCCTTTCGCTGCAGGCGCGGCGGCCGTCTGGCCCTTGAGGCATGCGCTCATGAACGTCTTGCGCTCGTCACCGGTCTTGCCGGTCGCCTGCTTGTTGCAGTCGACCATCCGCTGCTGCTGCGCCGTCATCGGCTTGGCCGTGGTGGACTTCGCCGCATCCTGCGCGGTCGCGAGGCCGCAGCCGAACGCCAGTGCGACAGCGAGCGCGAGCGACAGTTTCGCCTTCAGATCCATGTTCGGAAATCCTCTCGAGGTTTGATCCGGCTGCCACCCCGGCGCCGGTCGCGAGAGTCTACCGTCGCGCCTTGCCTGCTCTTGAAAGGATGGCGAAAGAATCGGCGCGCCTGTTGGCACGCATTCAGCGAGAAAGCGAGTCAGCCGTCACGTTGCCGCAACGAGCGCAAGAAGCGCAAAAAAGCCGGCGCGAGGCCGGCTTTTCGCAGCGCGGCGACATGCCGTCGCTCAGGCGGCCGCGTTGAGCGCCGCCGTCGCGCGCGGACCCTCGATCAGCGCGCGGCGCACACCTTCGATCAGCAGCTCGACCTCGTCCGCTCCGACATTGAAATGCGGCGTGAAGCGCAGCGAGCTCGCTCCGCCATGGACGACGCCGTAGCCGTGCTCGCGCATCCATTCTTCGATGCTTCCGCTGCCGAAGCACTTGAAGGTCGCAGAGAGCTCGCAGGAGAAGAGGAGTCCCGTGCCCTGAACCTTCGTGATGTAATCCGGCAGCTCGGCCCTGAGCTGGTTCAGACGATCGAGGCACTCCTGCCCGCGCGCGCGGATGTTCGCACGCACCTCGTCGGTCAGCGCCTCGAGCACCGCGCACGCGACATCGAGCGCGCGCGGATTCGCGGTCATCGTGTTGCCGTAGATGCCTTTCCTGTAGAGGCCGGCGGCGCGCTGCGTGACGGCCAGCACGGACAAGGGGTACTGGCCGGCGTTGAGCGCCTTCGAGTAGGTCTCCATGTCCGGTGCGTCGAGCTTCTCGAAGCCGGGATAGTCGACGATCGACAGCACGCCGTGCGCGCGCAGGCCCGCCTGGATCGAATCGACCAGCAGGAGGCTGCCGTGCGCGCGCGTGAGCTCGCGCGCGGCCGCGTAGAATTCCGGCGTCATCGCGCGGCCGGGATCGCCCTCGCCCATGACGGGCTCGATGAACATCGCCTCGATGAACCAGCCGTTGCGGTCCGCATCGGCGAACGCGTGGCGAAGCTGCTCGACGTTGTAGGGCTCGACGACGATCATCGACTGCTCGTCGCGGAAGCTCGCGAGGTTCTGCACGTAGGCCTTGCGCGAGGAGTCGGAATAGATCGCGGGCTTCTCGGTGCGTCCGTGGAACCCGCCCTTGATCGCGAGACGCTTGATCGTGCGACCCGCGTGTCGCGCACCCGGATCGGTCATCAGCTTGGCGTTCGCGTCGGCGATGCGCGCTGCGAGCGTCACCGCCTCGGAACCGGAATTGAGGCAGAAGAAGCGCGCGAACGGACAGGCGCCGCGCGAGCGGCCGATCTCGCCCTTCATCAGCCGGCCGAAGCGCAGCTGCGAGATGCTCGGCGTCATGACGTTGGCCATGGCCTGCGGACGCGCGAGCGCCTGCAGGATCGGCTTCGGCGCATGGCCGAAGCCGAGCATTCCGTAGCCGCCGACGTCGTACACCACCGCGCCTTTCAGCGTGACGATCCACGGCCCGCGCGCGGCGAGCGCGACATACGGATTGACGCCGTCTTCGGGGTAGAAGTTGACGAAGTCGGCCTGCGCCGCGGCGATCTGGTCGGCTTCGTCCATGCGCAGGAGGTCGGACATGCCCGAGCGCAGCGCGAGGTGCGCGGCGTATCCGGCCTCGATCGCCTCGACGAGTTCGGGATGCGTTGCGCTCGCGCGCTCGATCTCGGCGTCGCCGAGGCCTTTCGTGCGCAGCGTGCCGCCGAAATCGCGCATCTCCCTGAGCTTGGTCACAAGGGCATTCATCGAGCCTCCTCGCACCGCTTGGCCGTCGTCGAAACGATGCCTGCTTCTGTGCTTTAACTATTGATTTGAAATGAAAAAGTCGAACACGTAGCTTAGCACGGCGGCGGTCGCGGCGGTACCCCGCGCCACCCCGGATTCCGGCATGACACCCGTCACGCGCGATGCTTGACGCGTGTCCATGGGCTCGCGCGCGACGGCGGCCTAAAGTGGTGCCCGACATTCGGACAGGAGTGGCTCCATGTCGGACAGCGACACATCGGGCGCGGATCGATTGGGCACGGACGCGGGAGCCTGCGCGCGTCTCGCCGGCGTTTCCAAGCGGTTCGGCGGAGTGGCTGCCGTCGAAGGGATCGATCTCGACGTGCGCTCCGGCGAGCTGCTCGCGCTGCTCGGCCCGAACGGCGCCGGCAAGAGCACGGCGATCGGACTCCTGCTCGGCCTCGTGCGGCCCGATCGCGGCGAGGCGCGCCTGTTCGGGCTCGCACCGGATGCGCTCGATGCGCGCCGCCGTATCGGCGTGATGCTGCAAAGCGCGGCAATGCCGGACACGCTCAAGGTCGGCGAACTGCTCGCGGAGACGCGCAGCTATTATCCCGATCCGCTCGATGCGGACGAATGCGCACGTGTCGCCGGCATCGCGGATCTCCTCGGCCGGCGCTACGGGAAGCTGTCCGGCGGCCAGCAGCGGCGCGTGCAGTTCGCGCTCGCGATCTCGGGACGTCCGCGCCTCCTGTTTCTCGACGAGCCGACCGTCGGCCTCGACATCGAAGCGCGCCAGGCGATGTGGGCGACGATCCGCGGCCTCGTCCGCAACGGCTGCGCCGTGCTGCTGACGACGCACTACCTCGAGGAAGCCGAGACGCTCGCCGATCGCGTTGCCGTACTCGCGCGCGGGCGCATCGTCGCCGAGGGCAGCGTGCGGCAGATCCGCGCGCGCGTCGCGCAGCGGCGCATCCGCTGCGTTTCGGCGCTCGGAGCCGAGACGATCGGCGCGTGGCCCGGCGTGCGCAGCGTCTGCCGCGACGGCGACCGCTTCGAGATCGTGACCGATGCCGCCGAGATCGTCGTGCGCCGGCTTCTTGCCGAGGATGCGAGGCTCAGCGAGCTCGAAGTGCAGCGCGCGGGCCTCGCCGAGGCCTTCATCGAGATCACGCAGGAAGCCGCCTGATGAACGCGATCGTCGAAACCCTGCCGCGCGTCTCGATGCCGCGCATCTACGCGCTCGAAAGCCGCCTCGAATTCCTGCGCCTGCTGCGCACGCCGGCGTTCGCGCTGCCGACGCTCCTGTTCCCGGCGATGTTCTATCTCCTGTTCGCCGTGCTTTTCTCCGGCAATCGCGGCGGCTTCCAGGCGAACGTCTACCTGCTCGCGACGTACGGCGTGTTCGGCGTGATGGCGCCTTCGCTGTTCGGCTTCGGCGTGTCGGTGGCGCTCGACCGCGAGCGCGGCTGGCTGACGCTGAAACGCGCGCAGCCGATGCCGCGCGGCGCCTATCTCGCGGCGAAGCTCGCGATGGCGATGCTGTTCGCCGCGATCATCTTCGTCATGCTCGCCGTGCTCGCGACATCGGTCGGCGGCGTGCGCCTGCCGGCTTCGGCGTGGCTCTCGCTGCTCGTCGTCGAGGCGCTGGGCGTGCTGCCGTTCTGCGCGATCGGGTTGTTCGTCGGCTCGCTCGTGAACGGCTCGGCCGCGCCCGCGATCGTCAACCTGATCTATCTGCCGATGTCGTTCCTTTCCGGCCTCTGGATGCCGTTGTCGGCATTGCCGCCGTTCCTGCGCGAAATCGCGCCGCTCTGGCCGGCCTTCCATCTCGGCCAGCTCGCGCTCGGCGCGGTCGGTCAGCCCGCGGATGGCTCCGCGGCGACGCACGTCGGCGCGCTGGCCGCGACGAGCGTCGTCTTCCTCGCGCTCGCGCGGCGCCGGCTCGCGCGCGGCGCATGAGTCCCGGAGTTTCGATGCGCATCGTCTACGCAAGGCTTTTCGTCAGCGCGGTCGCCTTCGCCGTGCTGCTCGCGCTCGGCGCTTCGGTGCCGGTCGATCCGATGCGGGGCGCGATGACCCACGTCGCGCGCGTTGCGAGTCCGTGAGCGCGCGTATGATCCCGCTTCGCATGAGCGCCGAGCCGCAGCGTCCATCCTTGATGAGAAGGCTTTCCGCATCGCTCGAAGCCTTTCGCCGCCGCGCGCTTCCGGGCGAGTCGCAGGATCTCGGCTGGGCGCCGTTCTGGAGCCTCCTTTATCTCGGCTTCCTGTTCATGACCTGGGGCGATCCGCTATCGGTGTGGCTCCGGCCGACCCTGGTCAGCGTCGCGATCTTCCTGCCGGTCTACTTCCGCTGCTACTGGATGCGCGACTGGAAGCAGCTGATGCACGTGGCGATCATCGCTGCGCTCGCGTTCGCGCTCGTTCCGTTCAACAAGTGCGCACATACCTATCTGATTTATGCGGCCGTGTTCCTGCCGCTCACCGGCCTTCGACTGCGCAACTCGCTGCTGCTGATCGTCGCCGGTCTCGCGCTCTACGCTGGCGAGCTCGTGCTGCTCGGCGTGCCGTTGCAGGCGATCGCGATCATCATCGGCGTCACGCTGATCATCTCGATCGCGGTCTGCGCCGCCAACAGCGCGCATCGCGAGAAACGCCTGCGCCAGGCCGAGCTCAAGCTGAGCCACGACGAGATCCGGCGTCTCGCCGCGCTCGCCGAGCGCGAGCGCATCGGTCGCGACCTGCACGATCTCCTCGGCCATACGCTGTCGCTGATCACGCTGAAATCCGAGCTCGCCGCGCGGCTCTTCGATCGCGATCCGCTCGCGGCGCGGCGCGAGATCGTCGACGTCGAGCGCGTCGCGCGCGACACGCTCGGCCAGGTGCGCCGCGCGGTCGCCGGCAACCGCGCGGCCGGCCTCGCGGCCGAGCTCGCATCGGCGCATCTCCTGCTCGAATCGGGCGGAGTCGAGCTCGACTACGAGACAGCGGACGGCGCGGTGCTGCCGCCCGACATCGAGACGATCTTCGCGCTGACGCTTCGCGAGGGCGTCACGAACATCCAGCGCCACGCTCGCGCGACGCGTGCCCGCGTGACGCTCGCGGTCGACGCCCGCGAAGCGTGTCTCGTGATCGAGGACGACGGCTGCGGCCGCGTGATCGAGCCCGGCAACGGATTGACCGGAATGCGCGAGCGTCTGCGCGCGCTCGACGGCGATCTCGTCGTCGCCTCGGAGCGCGGCCGCGGCACGCGGCTCGAAGCGCGCGTCGCGCTCGCCGCCGATCCGATCGCCGAGGCGCGACTCCGTGGCCGCGACGAGCCGTCCAGAGTCTGACACGCGCTCTCTCGTGCAGGAGCGGCTTCAACCGCGATCTTTTTCGTTGGATGCGGCTACGAAGGAAAAAAGATCGCGGCTGAAGCCGCTCCTACGAGGCTCGTGCTAACGTCGGCGCATGATCCGCGTCCTCCTCGCCGAAGATCAGGCCATGGTGCGCGGCGCGCTGACCGCGCTCCTGAAGCTCGAGCCCGACATCGACGTCGTCGGCGCCGCGGCGGACGGCGAGGAAGCGTGGCGCGCGATCCAGCAGCTGCAGCCCGATCTCGTCGTCACCGACATCGAGATGCCGGGCCTGACCGGCATCGAGCTCGCGCAGCGCGTGCAGCGCTACGGATTGCCGTCGAAGGTCGTGATCGTGACGACGTTCGCGCGCGCCGGATTCCTGCGCCGCGCGCTCGATGCCGGCGTCAGTGGTTATCTCCTGAAAGACGCGCCCGCCGAGCGGCTCGCCGATGCATTGCGCACGGTCCATCGCGGCGGCCGCGCGATCGATCCGCAGCTGGCCGTCGAAGCGTGGTCTGAAGCCGATCCGCTCAATGACCGCGAGCGGCAAGTGCTGAGGTTCGCCGGCGAGGGCATGTCCGCTGGCGACATCGCGGCGAAGCTCAATCTTTCGCAGGGCACGGTGCGCAATTACCTGTCGGAAGCGATCGGGAAACTCGGCGTCGGGAACCGGATCGAGGCGTTCCGGCTTGCGCGGCAGAAGGGCTGGCTTTGAGGCGGGAATGGGGAAATGGGAAGTCGGGAATCGTGATACCAATCGCTGACTCTGCATCGGGTCCCGTCGGCTCTTACCATTCTCCATTCTCCATTCTCCATTCCCGATTCCCCATTCCCACTCTTGAAAAAATCCGACTTCCATTTCGATCTCCCGCCCGAGCTGATCGCGCAGACCCCGCTCGCCGAGCGTTCCGCGAGCCGGCTGCTGGTCGTGGATGCGCGCAACGATCGGATCGAAGATCGCCGCTTCACCGATCTCGTCGAGTTGCTCGCGCCGGGCGACCTCGTCGTCTTCAACGACACGCGCGTACTGCCGGCCCGCCTCTTCGGACGCAAGGAAACCGGCGGCGCGGTCGAGATACTGATCGAGCGCATCCTCGGCGCGCACGAGGCACGCGTGCAGCTCGGCGTCAGCAAGAAGCCGAAGGCGGGCGGACGCATCCTGCTCGACGACGGCAGCGCGGCGATCGTGCAGGGGCGCGACGGCGAGTTCTTCGTGCTCCGCTTCGATGCCGACGAGCCGATCGAGAAGCGCCTGCTGCGCCTCGGGCGCATGCCGCTTCCTCCATACATCGCGCGCGCTGCCTGCGCCGAAGACGACGAGCGCTATCAGACCGTCTTCGCGCGCGAGCCCGGCGCGGTCGCGGCGCCGACGGCCGGCCTCCATTTCGACGCGCCGCTGCTCGAGGCGCTCGGCGAGCGCGGCGTCGATTCGGGCTGCATCACGCTGCACGTCGGCGCGGGCACGTTCCAGCCCGTGCGCAGCGAGCGCGTCGAGGATCATGTGATGCATCGCGAATGGCTCAACGTCGGCGCAGGGCTCGTCGAGAAGATGCGCCGGACGCGCGAGCGCGGCGGTCGCGTCGTCGCCGTCGGCACGACGGTCGTGCGTGCGCTCGAGAGCGCGACGCGCGACGGCGTGCTGCAGCCGTTCGCCGGCGAGACGCAGATCTTCATCTTTCCGGGCTATCGCATCACGAGCGTCGATGCGCTCGTCACGAATTTCCATCTGCCGGAATCGACGCTGCTGATGCTCGTTTCGGCGTTCGCGGGGCGCGAGACGATGCTTGCGGCGTATCGTCACGCGGTCGAGCAGCGCTATCGCTTTTTCTCGTATGGGGATGCGATGCTGATCTGGCCTCGAAACGTATGAAGTGAATCCCCATCATCGTCGTCCCCGCGCAGGCGGGGACCCAGCGACTTTTTTACGCGGCAAACGAAGGCGCTGGGTCCCCGCCTGCATGGGGACGACGGAAGATATGACGATGCGATTTGACCTCCTGACCATCGACGGTGCCGCGCGGCGCGGCCGCCTCACATTCGCGCGTGGCAGCGTCGAGACGCCGGCGTTCATGCCGGTCGGAACTTATGGATCGGTCAAGGCAATGACGCCGCGATCGCTCCTCGACATCGGCGCCGAGATCGTTCTCGGCAACACGTTCCACCTTTTCCTCCGGCCCGGCCTCGACGTGATCGCCGAGTTCGGCGGCCTGCACCGCTTCATCGGATGGGAGAAACCCATCCTCACCGACTCCGGCGGCTTCCAGGTCTTCAGCCTCGCGGCGAAGCGCAAGATCACCGAGGAAGGCGTCACCTTCGCTTCGCCCGTCGACGGATCGACCGTGTTCCTCTCGCCCGAGGAATCGATGCGCATCCAGCGCGCGCTCGATTCCGATATCGCCATGATCTTCGACGAATGCACGCCGTATCCTGCCGACGAGAAGACCGCGCGCGCGTCGATGGAGCTTTCGCTGCGCTGGGCCGAGCGGAGCCGCGTCGCGCACGAGGGCAATCCGAACGCGTTGTTCGGCATCGTGCAAGGCAGCGTGTATCCGGGGCTGCGGCATCGCTCGGCCGAGGCGCTGAAGGCGATCGGCTTCGACGGCTACGCGATCGGAGGGCTCGCGGTCGGCGAGCCCGAGGAAGAACGCAACGCGATCCTCGAAACGATCGAGCCGATGCTTCCCAAGGATCGGCCGCGCTATCTCATGGGCGTGGGCCGGCCCGAGGATCTCGTCGAAGCGGTCTGCCGCGGCATCGACATGTTCGACTGCGTGATGCCGACCCGGAACGCGCGCAACGCGCACCTCTTCACGCGCCGAGGCACGCTTCGCATCCGCAATGCGAAATTCGAGCGCGACACGCGCCCGCTCGACGAGGAATGCGGCTGCTACACCTGCCGCTCGGGATTCAGCCGCGCGTACCTTCGCCATCTCGACCGCTGCGGCGAGATGCTGGGGCCGATGCTGGCGACGATCCACAATCTCCACTACTACCAGGAACTCATGCGGGGCCTTCGGGAGGCGATCGAGGCGGGTCGGCTGGCCGGTTTCGTGGCGCAGTTCCATGCGCTTCGCCGGGCGGCGGCCGTGGATCTCGAGTAAGTCCGCGCCGCTCAGGGTGGGCCTCGGCCCACCGGGATCGATGGTGGGCCGAGGCCCGCCCTATGGCATAATCCGCGACCATTTTTTGACGAGCCCCGCGGTTTTCGCCGGGGCGATAGCTGGAGCTTCGATGGATTTCCTGATTTCGAGCGCCCATGCGCAGGCCGCCGCGCCCGCCGCCGCGCCCAATCCGCTGATGTCGTTCCTGCCGCTGGTCATCCTGTTCGGCATCTTCTATTTCATGCTGATCCGGCCGCAGATGAAGCGCGCCAAGGAGCAGCGCACGATGATCGCCGCGCTCGCGAAAGGCGACGAGGTGCTGACGAACGGCGGAATCCTCGGCCGCATCGAGGACATCGCCGAGCAGTTCGTGACGCTCGAGATCGCGCCGAACGTCGTCGTGAAGCTCCAGAAGCAGGCGATCTCGGCGGTCCTGCCGAAGGGCACGCTGAAGGCGTCTTCCTGAGCCGCGCGTCCGATCGCGCGCGGGAACACCGGCGTCCGATCGCGGTCGCCTGGTTCGGATGTTCCGAAAAGGCCGCGGGGGCGGCCTCCACACCGTGACCCAAGTCTGACGACATGAACGATTTTCCACGCTGGAAATATGTGCTGGTCGCCGTCGTGCTGCTGCTCGGCGTGCTGTACGGCATTCCGAACCTGTTTCCGCAGCAGCCGGCCCTGCAGGTCTCGGCGAACCGCGGCGCGACCGTCGATGCGGCGCTGAAGGAGAAGGCGCAAGGCGTCCTCGAGAAGGACAAGATCCCGTTCCAGAGCATCGAGCTTTCGGGCGAGAAGCTCGTCGTGCGCTTCGCGGGCGTCGACGACCAGACCAAGGCGTCGGATGCGCTGCGCACCGATCTTGGCGATTCGTACATCGTCGCGCTGAACCTCGCCTCGACCGTGCCGGCGTGGATGCGCGCGATCGGCGCGAATGCGATGCCGCTCGGCCTCGACCTTCGCGGCGGCGTGCATTTCCTGATGCAGGTCGACGACAAGGACGTGATGGACAAGCAGCTGCAGCGCTACGCGGACGACATCCGCGCGACGCTGCGCGAGAAGAACATCCGCTACCAGTCGGTCGGACGCGGCGG
>DASZYR010000100.1:0-11513 GCA_035545255.1 Rhodanobacteraceae bacterium | reverse complement strand
GACGATGTTCGCGAGCGCGACGCTGCCGACGCCGTAAAACACGTTGCCGGTGAGCTGATAGATGCCGGCCGCGATCGCGGCGCTCGTCGCGAGCCAGGCGCCGACGCCGAGGAAGACCAGCGCGAAGCCCAGCCACACCAGTACGAGCGCGCTGCTGCGGGCGAGCCGGAGCTCGGCATGCAGCAGCGCGAATGCGGTGCGTGCGAGGCGCAGCGTCTCGTCGAAAGCCGATCGGATCGATGCGATCGTGTCCGGCTCGCTCGCCGGAGGAGTTTGCGCGGCGATCGTCTGCATGGCGGTTCGGCCTAGCGGCTGCGCAGCATGCGCGAGATCAGGACGCCGGCTGCGAAAGCGATGCCGAACGCCGCCAGCGGATGTTCGCGGATCTGCTCGGCGGCCGCATCGCCGAACTTGCGCGCGCCATCGCCAAGGCGTTCGCGCGCGTCCTGCAGCTCGTCTTCGAGGCGCGCGCCGTTCGCGCGGAGCTTCGCACCGAGCTTGGAGAACTCGCCGCGCGCCGCCGCCGCGCTTTCGCGCGCCGCGCTTGCAATCGTCTCGCCGACGTCTTCGGCGGCTTGTTTGGTATCGCGTAACGTGGCCATGGCTTCGGGCTCCTTGGGCAAGGAAATTCGTGCGATGAGGAGCGTTCTGCCGCGGACGTTTGCGCCTCCGCGACGAACGCAGCGCGAGCTTAGTCGTCCGTAACTGAATGGCGGGGCGGGCCGCAGGCGTCGCGCGCGAGCGGCAGCGCGAGCTTCGCCGGTTCATGCGGAAAGGCAAATGTCGACGTCGCGTCAAATAACGGCGTCGATCAACGAAGTTCGCAAGAGTGTCGCCCAAGTTGGCGGAAAATGAGTCGATAACGCGATGCGCGTCGCGGGACAGGGCGCGTGAATTGCGTTACCTTCGCGTTATCCGCGCCGGGCTTCGCAGCCGGCGCCGGCTGCAAGTCTCTGAAGCCGGGGGGCCAGGAGATGGAAGGAAACCATCGACGGCGCGGTGCCCTGATCCATTGGTTGCGGGAGAACGGATCCGTCATGAGCTTTCGTACGCCTGGTCCCAAGGCGATCCGCGGTGCGGCGATTCCATCGCGCCTGATCGCCATTGCCGTCGTCGTCATCGTGCTCGCTGCAGGCGCCTGGTGGTGGTTCGGCCGTCCGGCCGGAACGCCGGTGCTGCCGGGTCTTCCCGCGATCACGACGCCATCGTCGACGACGACCGCGCCGACCGCCCCGGCCGCCTCCGTTTCGGACGAGCTCACGGTCGATCAGCTCTACCGCGAAGCGCGCAAGGCAATGAGCGACAACCGCATGGTCGCGCCGGCCGGCAACAACGCGCTCGAGTATTACCTCAAGATCGTCGCCAAGCAGCCCGACGATTCCGGCGCGAAGGATGCGCTGCGCGAGCTGTTCCCGTTCGCGACGGGCGCTGCCGAAGACCAGATCAACCAGAACGCGTTCGACGAAGCCAATCGCATCATCGCGCTGCTCGCAGAGGCCGATCCCAGCAACTATTCGCTGACGATCCTGCGCTCGAAGCTCGACGCGAAGAAAAAGCTTGCCGATCGCGAACAGCAGCAGGCACAGGCCGCTGCGGCTGCGGCTGCGCGTCCGCAGACGCCGGCCACTGCGACGCAAACGCCGGCGGCAACGGCGGCATCGACGACGCCGACCGCGCCGGTTGCCGGAGCGCCGGCATCCGCCGCTCCCGCACCGTCAGCCGCCGACGCGAGTGCCGCGACCGCGGAGGTCGCAACGCCGCCTGCGCGTCCGGCGCCCCCCGCGCCTGCTCCGGCGCCGACCGGCGAGACGCGCGACGCGACGGTGACGACGCCGCCCGTCCCGGAGTATCCGATCGCCGCGGCGCGCGCGCGCCAGGAAGGCTGGGTCGAAGTCGAGTTCACGGTCGGCGCGGACGGATCGGTGCAGAACGCGCACGTGACGGCTTCAGAGCCCGGACGCATCTTCGATCGCGAGGCCATCGCGGCCGTGCAGCGCGCGAAGTTCGAGCCCCGGCTCGTGAACGGCGAGCCTGTCGCGTCGACGCTGCGCCGTCGCATCCAGTTCAAGCTCGGCAACTAGGCAGGCTGCCGAGGAAACGGCTGCTCCGAAGCCGATCGCGCAAACGGTCGACTTTCGGAGAAGGCATGCGAGCTTCGCCTGCGTCGTTCGATCGGGAGATCGCTCGGGAAGAAGCGCAGTCCCGACGATGCGGTTTCCGACGATGCGATTCGCCGCGTCTTGCTCGCGCTCACTCGTCGAGCAGCGTCGAACGGAGCGAGGCGAGCAGCGCTTCGGGATGTCCGGCCGCGTCGTTGCGATCGCGATGGCCGAGAGCGAGCAGCGACTCGGTTGCGCGCGCATGCGCGGCCGCGTCGAGGAAATCGGGCAGCCGGCCCGCGCAATCGATCAGCAACGGCAATCCGAGCGCGCGCAGCGGCGAGCGCGCGCCGTCTCTCAGAAGTGCCAGCGTCTCGTTGCGCGCCTGCAAGGAGCGCAACGGATAATGCCAGTCGGCCCATGGCCACCACGGCGGCCGGCGCTCGCGATGCAGCAGATCGCGCCGGTGCAGGCCGTCGAGCAGGCCGCGCGCGACGGGTCGCGCGCGCGTCTCGATCAGATCGAGTGCCGATGCGAGCGGCAATCCGGGCCCCGCGGCCGCGAGCGCTTCGGCGGCAGTCGCGAGCAGCGGATGCCCCGCTCCGAATCGCGGCTGCGAGACGATCTGGCCCTTGCGATGAACGATGACGCGCTGCTCGGCGAGATCCAGCAGCACGGCCGCCGCGGCGAGATGATCGGGATCGGTCGCGTCTCGATGCACGACGAGCCGGCCGCGTTCGGGTTCGAGCAGCAGCAGAAGAAGGTGTTCGGCGATCAGCACGGCTCCCTCCCTTGCGGCCACGCGTCGCGACGCGGAGCGGCCGAAGCGAGCCGCCGCTCACGATTGCGATTATATCGACGACGAGCCGCCGGTCCGCCGGCGTCCGGCTCGTGCATGGCGCGAAAACGCGCCGGCGTGGCTCAGTTCGCGCCGCCGGCGAGATCTTCGGAGGCGTTGTCTTCGACGCCCGCCCAGTTCACTTCGGGAAGGCCGAGGTAACGGTCGATCACCATCGGCAGGAGGCCCGAAGGCGCGGCCGATTCGCAGTTCCAGAGCATGACGACGCCGAAGCGGTAGTCAGGCAGGAACGCGATCATCGCGCGGTATCCCTGCACCGCGCCCGCGTGGAAGATCAGCGTCTGTCCCGCGTAGTCGTAGACGCGCCAGCCGAGCGCGTACTGCGCGTCGAACAGGCGGCCGCGACGCCAGGGCGTCATGCGCATCTCGCGGTCGGTTTCCACGAGCGGCGCGTGCAGCTCGTCGAGCATCGCCTGCGGCAGCACGTCGCGACGGCCGCCCATCTGCGCGATCAGCCATTGCTCCATGTCGCGGATGCTCGCGTTGACGCCGGCCGCCGGCGGCACGTGGTAATAGCTTTCGTTCGGCGCGAACGGCACCCAGGTCTTGCCGGCGCGGCGATGCGGACGCGCCCAGCTCTTGCTGCCCTCGAGCGCGTCGCGGCCGTAGGTGGCCGTCTCCATGTCGAGCGGATGGAAGAGATGCGTCTCGACCTCGTGATAGAAGAAATCGCCCGTGAGGGCGTATGTCACGTCGCCGATCAGGCTGAATGCAATGTTCTGGTAGCCGTAGCAATCGCCGACCGGGCACGCCATCGGCACTTCGGCGAGGCGGCTCACGAGAAGCTCGTAGGGCTCGTCGGCCTCGAGCATGCGATCGTACGTGTTGTGCGGAAGGCCGACGCGATGGCTCAGGATGTCGCGTACGGTCAGCTTCCGGCTGTCGTCGACGTCTGCAAGCGCGAAAGTCGGCAGCACGCCGGCGATCTTCGTGTCCCAGCCGATGACGCCGTCGTGCACGAGGATCGCGGTCATCGCGGTCGCGAATGCCTTCGACAGCGAGGCGAGGCGGAATACCGTGTGCGTCGACACCGGCTCGCGCGTCGCCCAATCGGCATAGCCGATGCCGCGCTCGAGCAGCACCTTGTCGTCCTTGACGATCGCGACGGCGAGACCCGCGACGTCGCCGGACGCCTCGATGCCGTCGACCCAGCCGCCGAACTGGCGCGCGACGGACGCGGCGTCCTTCGACACGTGCGAGGCATCGGCGAGAACCTTCGGCACGACGGGCGCCGGCATGCTGCGCGCCGGCGCGCTGTGCACGGCGGGTTTCCTGTGGGCGCGCTTGCGGGCTTCGGCAGGTGACGAGGCGACGACGGCAAGCGCGGCGAGAAGGGCGAGGAACGCGTGCGGAGTACGGCTCAAAAAGACTCTCCGGGGCTCGTTGCCGGCCTCGTGCTATGCTCGAAAAGACTTGCCGATTCTAGCCACACGTCAGCGGTTTGCGAAACGTCTTTACAGCGAAATCGCAGCGATTCGACGAAGCGTGACGTCGTTCAGCCGGAACGACGGGGAAATCGGCGCGCGGCGCGCCGTTCAGCTCGCCGTCGCGAACACGACGAGGCCTGCGCGGATGCAACGGGCCCTCGCGGATATCCGGGGAGAGAAAAACCGATGAGCATGCTGATCCTTCTCGTCCTGCTGGTGGTCTTCGGGTTGTACGCGGTCGGGGTCTACAACGGCCTCGTCGGCGCACGCAACGGCTACAAGAACGCGTTCGCGCAGATCGACGTGCAGCTGACGCGCCGCTACGACCTCATTCCGAATCTCGTCGAGACCGCGAAGGGCTACATGAAGCACGAGCGCGAGACGCTCGAGGCGGTCATCCAGGCGCGGAACTCGGCCGTATCGGGGCTCGCGGCGGCGAAATCGAATCCCGGAGATCCCGCCGCGATGCGAGAGCTCGGCGGCGCCGAGAACGCGCTGACGCAGACGCTCGGCCGCCTCTTCGCGTTGTCCGAGGCGTATCCCGATCTGAAGGCGAACCAGAACATGATGCAGCTCAGCGAGGAGCTGTCCTCGACCGAAAACAAGGTTGCGTTCGCGCGTCAGGCGTACAACGACGCGGTCATGGGCTACAACAACCGCCGCGAGATGTTCCCGGGATCGATCGTCGCGAACATGTTCCAGTTCCAGCCGGCCGAGTTGCTCAAGATCGAGTCGGACGCGAAGCGCGAAGCGCCGAAGGTGTCGTTCACTTGAGTGCGCCGCGCTTCCCCTCTCCCGCTTGCGGGAGAGGGTAGGGTGAGGGCCGGCGTGGTTCGCCGCTGGACCGCATGAACTTCTTCGCCCACCAGGATCAGGCTCGCCGCCAGACGCGCCGCATGCTCGTCCTGTTCGCGTTCGCGGTTGCGGCGATCGTCGTAGCGGTCGATGTCGTCGTGCTGTTCGCGATCGGGCTCGACAGTGCCGAGCGCGCCGGCGGCGGCGTCAACTGGGGCGGGATCGCGACGCTGAGCTTCTTCATCGTCGCGGCGATCCTCTGCGGCTCGGTGTATCGCATCGCGACGCTGCGCGGCGGCGGCGCTTCGGTAGCGCGCCAGCTCGGCGGAACCGAGGTTCTCGCAGGCTCGGGCAATTTCACGTACCAGCGCCTGCGCAACGTCGTCGAGGAAATCGCGATCGCATCGGGCGTGCCGGTGCCCGAGATCTTCGTGCTCGAGAACGAAGCCGGCATCAATGCGTTCGCCTCGGGCTATTCGCCGGCGGACGCCGCGATTACCGTCACGCGCGGCGCGCTCGACAAGCTGACGCGCGAAGAGCTGCAAGGCGTCGTCGGTCACGAATTCAGCCACGTGCTGAACGGCGACATGCGGCTCAACATCCGGCTCGTCGGCGTCGTGTTCGGAATCCTCGTGATCGCGACGGTCGGGCGCAAGATCGCCGCGATCTCGGGACGCGGCAGGAGCCGCGACAGCGGCGGCGTCGTGATGTTCGGCCTCGCGCTGCTCGCGGTGGGCTACATCGGCGTCGTCTTCGCTCGATTGATCAAGGCCTCGATCGCGCGTCAGCGCGAGTTCCTCGCCGACGCGTCGGCCGTGCAGTTCACGCGGCAGACGAACGGCATCGCCGGCGCTCTGAAGAAGATCGGCGCGCTCGCCGAAGGCTCGAAGCTCGCGAGCAGCGGCGCCGAGGAAGTCTCGCACATGCTGTTCAGCGACGGCATCGGCTATTCGGCGCTGTTCGCGACTCATCCGCCGCTGCGCGAGCGCATCCTGCGCCTCGATCCGTCGTTCAAGGACACCGAGCTCGACGCGATTTCGAAAGCATGGAGCCAGCCCGTGCTCGTCGCCGACGGAAGCGAAGGCATGGATGTCTCGATCGCGGGCTTCGCGCCCGTGGCGATGTCGTCGCGCGAGGTGCGCGAGCGCACGATGCCGCTCCCGGATGCGCACGCGGACGTCGCGCTTTCGCCGGCAGGCGTCGTCCGCCAGGTCGGCAATCCCGACCGGGACGATCGCCGCTCGGCACGGACGATCCGCAAGACGATTCCGGATTCGCTGCGAGAGGCGGCCTATCGCCAGGAATCGGCGGCGCCGCTCGTCTTCGCGCTGCTGCTCGATGCGCGCCCCGACGTGCGCGAGATGCAGGTGCGCGCGCTCGCCGCGCGTTACGATGCCGGCTTCTGCGCGCGCACCGAATCGCTCGCGGCCGATGTCGCGACGCTGCATCCGATGCTGCGGCTGCCTCTCGCGGCGCTCGCTTTTCCTGCCTTGCGCCGGCGGCCGCGCCCGCAGCTCGCGACGTTCACCGAAGCGCTCGATGCGCTGATCGCGGCCGATGGTCGCGTCGAGCTCGGCGAGTATTGCCTTGCGAAGCTGGTCGCGCTGCAAGTCGTCGATTCGCTGGCGCCGGCTGCCGCATCGGCGATCGGCAGGATCAAGCTTCCGGATGTCGCGGACGATCTTGCGGCGCTGCTCGCGATCGTCGCGCACTACGGTCACGACGACGAACGCGACGCCGAGCGAGCCTATCTCGTGGCGATGAACGAGGCGCTGCCGGATCGGGCATTGCCGTATGCCGTGCCGGCGGACTGGGCGGCTGCGCTCGACCGCGCGCTGCCGTTGCTCGATCGCCTCGCGCCGGCCGGCAAGGAGCTCGTCGTGACGGCGCTCGTGCGCTCGATCAGCGCAGACGGCCGCGTCTGCGTCGCCGAAGCCGAACTGCTTCGCACGATCTCGGCCGCGCTCCATTGCCCGCTGCCGCCGATGCTGGATTCGATTCCTTCGGACGAGTGACGCGGCGCGTGGTAGCAGGGAGCACGGGCAGAGCCGGGGTTCGACTACCGGAACTTGTCGCGAAATCGGTTATCGAGCACGGTCCCTCGCCTTGCCTTCTCGCAATTTCCGTCACTCGTTCCGGATTTGCCGGCAACCCTTCGAACGAGGCACCCACGCATACTTCCGCTGCCCTCCAATGGGCAGATGTGTCACAGCATCGAAGTGCGAAACCCTCGGCGACGATCGGGATCGGGACCCCGGTAGTCGCCTTTTTTTTTGCACGCTCTTGCCGAGCGATCCGTCGCCGAGATCAGCGCGCAACGCGATCGAATCGTCGCACGACCAGCGCGATCGCCGGTCCCAGCAGCAGCACGTGCACCGCGAAATCGCTGAGCGCGCCGACCGTCGTCGATTTGAAGTGCGGTGCCGCCGAGAGCGGCAACACGACGTAGTTCATCGTGCAATAGATCGCGAGCCCGAAGGCCATGCCGCCGAGATACGCATGGCGGCGCAGGAACGCGAGCCGGCGGCTGGCGAAGAAGTAGATCGCCGCCGCGACGATCAGGATGACGTAATGCGCGACGAATCCGGCGGCCGCCGACGCGTATCCCATCTCGAACGATGCGTTGCCGAAGATTCCGCTGCCGATCGCCTGCAGGACGCGTCGCGGCGGGACGCCGTGCGCGATGTTGTGAAAGCTGCACGCGAAGACGAGATCGATCGAGCCCGCCAGGAGCCCGCCGCCGAGAGACGGCGCCGCGAAGGCGCGCGCGGGACGAGGCATCGGATCGTGAATCGCGCTCATCAGCATTCCCCTGCATCGAGGCGATCGATTATTTCCGTTCGATGTGCCGGCGAGGGGGGGTTCGCGCCGATCCGGGGCCCGGGCGGGTCCGGCCGAGCGGCGCGGCCTTCGCTTCGCGCATATCCGGGGGCCGTGGCAGGCAAGACCCGCCGGAGCCGCGGGCGGGCGGCGCGCGATCATTCCGTATTGCGCGAGACAGGCCGCTCAGGGAGCATATCGCCCCCCGATCCGCCGACTTCATGGCCAATCCCGCTGATCCCGTTCAGGTCCGTCTCGAAGCGCTGTTCCGTACCTACGGCGCCAAGGTGCAGGCCCTCCTGCTGACCTACGAGCTCGACCGCCACGGAATCGACCCGTCCGACGTCGAGCAGGAGGTCCGTATTCGGCTCTGGCGCGCCATTGAGCGTGACCGCTCGGGCGCCTTTCATGCGTCTTATATCCAGAGGGTCGTCGCGAGCACCGTCATCGATGCGCTGCGGCGGGCCGAAGTCAGGGCAGCCGAACCGCTGCCCGACGAGGAAGAGGAGCCCGGCCGCATCGGCGATTCGCCGATCCGCCCGGAACAGCGCGCCAGGGATTCCGAGCAGATGCAAGGACTTGCGCGCTGCCTCGCCGAGATACCGGAGCGGCGGCGGTTGCCGATCACGCTCCACCTGCAGGGCTTTGCCCTGCAGGAAATCGCCGATCTCGCCGGCATTCCGTCGGCAGAGGCGGCGCGAAAGCTGGTTTCGCGCGGCATCGAGGAGCTGAAGACGCGGCTGCGCGATTTGGGATACGGTGAATTCGATGAATAGCACGAGTCTTTCGAAACTCTACAGCCGGCTGACCTGCACGAATGCGGTTGCGCTCGATGCCGACGATCTGGTCGCGGCGTCCGAAGGCGAGCTGACGCCGGCACGCCGCGAGGCGGTCGCGCACGCGCTCGGTGAATCCGCCGCGCACGCAAGACTCGCCCATGTGCTGCGCGATCTCGCCGGCGATTCGGATGCGCTCGCTTCGGATGTCGCGCGCGTCCGGCGCGACGCGGCGCATCGCCGTCCGCAGCGCACGGAACGCCGCGTCGGCGCGAATCATCGAAGCGCCGCCGGCATCCGCTGGGCGGCCGGCATGGCCGCATGCCTCGTTGCGGTCGTGGGCTTGTGGACGCTGCGTCATGCCGAGATGCGCCAGGCCCCCGCGAACAGTCCGGCGCTCGTTCACGCCGGTGTCGTCCGCGACACGATCTCGAACTTCGGCATGGATGGCCCGAACGCGTCCGCGAACGCGCGCGGGGATCATCTGTTCCGCGGAGACTTCGCCGGCGCCGGCGGCTGAGCCGCTGCCCCTATCCGCGATCGCGCAGCGCCCGGCTTCGAGCCGGGCGTTTTCGTTTGGCCGGTCGTCCGACGCCCGGATTTCGTCGTCGTCATTCCCGCGAAAGCGGGAATCCACGTTCGGGCGTTCCGTGGATACCGCTTTCGCGGAAACGACGGCGCACCTGACTCGGATCCGCTCGAAACGGCTGTCCGGACGAGCAGCTAGAGGGTCTCGACCGCGGCAGCGTGCTCGCGCGTTTCGGCGAACGTCACCTGGGGCCAGCGCTCCCTCGCGAGTTGCAGATTGACGCGCGTCGGCGCGAGGTAGACGAGCTCGCCCGCGGCGTCGAGCGCGAGGTTCATCGCGTTCTTCTCGCGGAACTCCTCGAGCGTCTTCGCGTCTGCGCAACGGATCCAGCGTGCCGTGACGACGCCGACGTTCTCGAACGCGGCATCGACTCCGTATTCGTCGTTGAGCCGGTAGGCGACCACGTCGAACTGCAGCACGCCGACCGCGCCGAGGATCAGATCGTTCGACATCAGCGGACGGAAGAACTGCGTCGCGCCTTCCTCGGAAAGCTGCGCGAGCCCCTTCTGCAATTGCTTCATCTTGAGCGGATCGCGAAGGCGCGCGCGGCGGAACAGTTCCGGCGCGAAATTCGGAATGCCGGTGAACGCGAGCGGCTCGCCCTCGGTGAAGGTGTCGCCGATCGAGATCGTGCCGTGATTGTGGAGGCCGATCACGTCGCCGGGATATGCCATCGCCGCGATCTCGCGGTCCGATGCCATGAACGTCAGCGCATTCGCCAGCTTCACCTCTTTTCCGGCCCGCACGTGCAGCGCTTTCATGCCGGCCGCGTAATGCCCCGAGCAGACGCGCAGGAACGCGACGCGGTCGCGATGCTGAGGGTCCATGTTCGCCTGGATCTTGAACACGAATCCCGTGAACGGCTCCTCGGTCGGCTCGATCTCGCGCGTCGTCGTCGCGCGAGGCAGCGGCGAGGGCGCGTGCTCCACGAAGAAATCGAGCAGCGGCTGCACGCCGAAATTGTTGACGGCCGAGCCGAAAAACACGGGCGTCTGCCGGCCTTCGCGATACGCGGCGACGTCGAACGGATGCGATGCGCCCTGCACGAGCTCGAGCTCGTCGCGAAGCTCGGCGAGCGCGTCGGCGCCGATCTTCGCGGCAAGCTCGGAATCGTCGAGGCCCTTGAAGATCGTCGAATCCTGCCGCGTGAAATTGCGGCCCGGCTCGTAGATGTGCACCTCGTCGAGCAGAAGGTGGTACACGCCGCGAAGCCGCGATCCCATGCCGATCGGCCACGTCACCGGCGCGCACTGGATCTTCAGGACGGATTCGACCTCGTCGAGCAGCTCGATCGGCGAGCGGCCCTCGCGGTCGAGCTTGTTGATGAACGTCATGATCGGCGTATCGCGAAGCCGGCATACGTCCATCAACTTGATCGTCCGCTCCTCGACGCCCTTCGCGCAGTCGATGACCATCAGCGCCGAATCGACCGCGGTCAGCACGCGGTACGTATCCTCGGAGAAGTCGGCATGGCCCGGCGTATCGAGCAGGTTCACGATGCGGCCCGAATAAGGAAACTGCATCACCGAACTCGTCACCGAAATGCCGCGCTCCTTCTCGAGCGCCATCCAGTCGCTCGTCGCGTGCCGCGCGGCCTTGCGCGACTTGACCGATCCCGCCATCTGGATCGCGCCACCGAACAGGAGGAGCTTCTCGGTCAGCGTCGTCTTGCCGGCATCGGGGTGGGAAATGATCGCGAACGTGCGGCGGCGCCGGGTCTCGCTGGCGGTTTCGGTCATCGGAGGAGGAGCGCTGGCGGCTGCGGATCGCCGCAAAGCGCGGATTGTACGGAAAGCGTTCGGCCGGCGCTCTGTCGATGCGCGCGGGGCGCTCCGATTCGCCTCTCCCGTTTGCGGGAGGGGTCGCCGTGCGAAACGAGGCGGGTGAGCGCGCTCCTTGCGAGCCCGAACCACGCTGGCCCTCACCCTGTCCTCTCCCGCAGGCGGAAGAGGGGAAAAACGATCATGAGGGCGACTCCTTCGGCGTATGGGGCCGGAAGCACACATGTCGATTTTCGTCAGCCCGACTCCGCGCGCCACCTCCGTTCGCATATCCCGAGCGGATCTAGATGGATATCTAGACGTCTAAACGTCTATTGACTGAGCGACGATGCGCGGGTACAGTCCGCCGCACTGCTCATCAAGACCG
>DASZYR010000099.1:0-5856 GCA_035545255.1 Rhodanobacteraceae bacterium | reverse complement strand
CGAGTTCCGGCTCGCGCCTTCGGGCGAGGTCGTGCAGCTCGGCGCGTACGAGCGCAACGATGCGCACAAGCTGATCGAGGAGTGCATGATCGCCGCGAATGTCGAAGCGGCGAAGTTCCTGCACAAGCGGCGCATTCCGGCGCCGTATCGCGTGCACGCGCCGCCGCCGGCTTCGAAGTACGACGATCTCCTGGAGTTCCTCAAGGAATTCCACCTTTCGCTGCCGCCGGTCGATCAGGTCACGCCGGGCGATTTCTCGGCGCTGTTGAAGAAAGTGCGCAAGCGCCCCGACGCGAGCCTGATCGAGTCGGTGCTGCTGCGCTCGCAGAGCCTTGCGGTCTATCAGCCGGGCGATCCCGGCCATTTCGGGCTCGCGCTCTCGACGTACACGCATTTCACGTCGCCGATCCGGCGCTATCCGGATCTCCTCGTGCATCGCGCGATCCGCTACGCGCTCGCCGGGGGAAAGCCGGGCGATTACGAGTACAGCGCGAGCGACATGGCCGGCATGTGCGTGCACTGCTCGCAGAACGAGCGCCGAGCCGACGAGGCCGAGCGCGACGTCGACGAGCGCTACAAGTGCGCGTGGATGGAAAAGCACGTCGGCAGCGAGTTCGACGGCATCGTCTCGGGCGTGACGTCGTTCGGGCTCTTCGTCGAGCTCGACGAATCGAAGATCAGCGGGCTCGTGCACATCACGCAGTTGCCGAACGACTACTATCATTTCGACGCGGTTCGCCATCTCCTGTCGGGCGAGCGGCGCGGACTGCGTTTCCGGCTCGGCGACGCGGTGCGCGTGCAGGTGCTGCGGGCGAGCCTCGAGGATCGGAAGATCGACTTTCGTCTCGTCTCCGGCCGTTGATTCTTTCCCTTCTCCCGCCGGGCGGGAGAGGGTGCCGGAGGCGGATGAGGGGCTCTTTCGGCGGCGAACCACGCTTGCCCTCACCCTAACCCTCTCCCGCAAGCGGGAGAGGGATGCAGCAGAGAAATTGAATGGCGACTCACGACCTCCTCATCGGCATCCATGCGGTCGAAGCCGCGCTCCAGTACGACGCGAGCCACATCGTCGAGCTCTACATCGAATCCGGCGCGCACAATGCGCGCGTCAAGGAGCTTTCCGATCGCGCGCGCGAGCTCGGCATCAAGCCGCACGCGCGCGATCGCGCCGCGCTCGACCGCATGACCGGTGGTGCGCGTCATCAGGGCGTCGTCGCGCGCTACGACGCGCCCGCGCCGCTTGCGGAATCGGAATTGCCGAAGCTCGTCGAAAAAGCCGGGAGCGGCGCGCTGTTCCTCGTGCTCGACGGCGTCACCGATCCGCACAACCTCGGCGCATGCCTGCGCAGCGCCGAGGCCGCGGGCGTGACGGCCGTCATCGTGCCGAAGGATCGCGCGGTCGGCATTACGCCGACCGTGCGGCGCGCGTCGGCCGGCGCCGCCGATCGCGTACCGTTCGTCGCGGCGACGAATCTTTCGCGCGCGCTGAAATCGCTGAAGGACGCCGGCGTCTGGCTTGCCGGGCTCGTCGGCGACGTCGATGCATCGATCTACTCGATCGATCTGAAAGGGCCGATCGCGCTCGTGCTCGGCAGCGAAGGCGAGGGCATGCGCAGGCTGACGCGCGAGGCCTGCGATTTCCTCGCGAGGATTCCGATGCGCGGCGGTGTCGAAAGTCTCAACGTGTCCGTCGCGACGGGAATCGTGCTGTTCGAGGCGCTTCGCCAGCGCGCGTGATGTTCGCGAACGTACGTGATGTCGCGAGCGCGCGTGATCTTCGCCTCTCCCGCCTGCTGGAGAGGCCGGCGCGCGGAGCGCGGAGGATGAGGGAGGCGGTGAAACGTCGAACCACGCTTGCCCTCACCCTGCCCTCTCCCGCAAGTGGGAGAAGGGAAAAGCTTATCTCGCGATGCGTCGCGCTTCGCGGCGCGATGCGAACAGCTCTCCGACCTGCCGCTTCCACGCCTTGAACGGCGCAAGGCTCGCGCGCACGAGACCGTTGAGATCCTCGCCGTCGTGCAGCCCGGTCGTCGGATACGCATCGCGCCCGGGCTTGCAGTACGTCCCGAACGCGATGTCGAAGATCGGAAAGAACGCCGCGAAGTTGCGATCAGCGTGTTCGGGCTGGTTCGAGTGATGGATGCGGTGAAGCTGCGGTCCGCCGAACACCGGCGTCAAGGGTCCGAGCGGGAGTCGCAGGTTCATGTGGATGAAATAGCCCCACAGGAGGAACGCCGACCAGAGCCACGCGATCGTCACGGGCTTCTGCTGGAAGACGAGGCCGATCGGAAGCCAGAGAGCGAACACGCGCAGCGGCTCCTCGAGCCAGTGATGGCGGTTGCCGGTCGTGACGTTGAGCGAGAATTCCGAGTGATGGATCTTGTGCTGGGCCCACAGCGCGCCGAACGTATGTTGCGCGCGGTGGAACCAGTAGTAGAAGAAATCCATGATGAAGAGGAACACGAGCGTCTGCAGCAGCTGGCCCGGGAAATTGCCGGGAAACGCGATCGGGATGGCGAGGCCGAAATGCGTGATCCACGGCTTCGTCAGCGCCGAGAGCGGCGGCACGAGGAAATTCGTCGCCAGCAGGAACAGCGCGGTGTAGGCGAGATTGAAGCCGATGTGCTTCAGCGGCTGGCCGTGCTCGGCGGGACGCAGCGATTCGATCGCGAGGCCGACGCAGTAGACGACGCAGATCAGCTGGAATTGCTGCCAGCTGTTGACGAGGGCATCGTGGACGTACTGCATGGCGCGGCGGGGCGTGGGCGAACGGCCGAAGTGTACAATACGCGGGAAATTCGCGAGGCCGGCGAAACCGCGAGGCGCGAGGAGCAACGCGTGAGAGAGGCAGGATTCACCGAAGCTGCGACCGCTCCGTTTCCGCCGCGTTCCGCACCTGACGCCTGACGTGTCTTCAGGCCGCCACGTCTTCGGGCTCGACCTGATCCGCGCGCTCGCGGTCGCGATGGTGCTCGTCACCCACGCGAGCCTCCTGTTCCTGCCGCTGACGCACGATCTGTCGGTCTTCGATCCGTGGTGGCTGCCGGGTCAGCTCGGCGTCGAGCTCTTCTTCGTTCTGAGCGGATTCCTGATCGGCGGCATCCTCGCGACCGAGGCCGAGCGGGGCGATCTCGACGTGCGCCAGTTCTGGGCGCGGCGCTGGCTGCGCACGCTGCCGAACTACTATCTTTTTCTCGTCCTGAATCTCGTGCTCGAGCGCTGCGTGAACGGCGCGTGGCCGGGCGCATGGAGCTACGCGGTGTTCGCGCAGAATCTCGCGTGGCCGAATCCGCCGTTCTATCCGGAATCATGGAGCCTCGCGATCGAGGAGATCTTCTATCTCGCAGCGCCGCTCCTGATCGTGCTCGCGCGCGGCGGCCTCGCGCGACGGATGCGGCTGGATCGATGGGCCGTGCCGCTGATCGTGCTCGGCATCCTCGTTTTCACGGCGATCCGCGTCGCCTACGTCCTGCACGTCAATCCCGACTGGGATGCCGGCGTGCGCAAGGTAACGCTCGTGCGCCTCGATGCGATCGCCTACGGCGTGCTCGCGATCGTGATCGTGCGCCGCTTCGAGCCCGGGATTCGCGTTTCCGCGGCGATGGCAGGCGCCGGATCGGTCGGCGCGATCGCGTCGGTCGTCATCTGCCTCGTGGTGCCGCGCGACACGAGCTTCTTCGCGCGCACGTTTCTCTTCAACCTGGTTCCGCTGAGCTTTGCCGCGTTCCTGCCGCTGGCGGCGCATTGGAAGAGGAGCGGGTTGCCGCGCTTTGCCGAGATCGCGGTCACGAAGCTCGCGCTCTGGTCGTACGCGCTCTACGTCTCGCATCTCTTCCTGTTGCGGCTCCTGCTCGGCCCGTTCGGATGGAAGGGGGCGACGCCGTTCGAATGCCTGGCGCAGACGATCGCGTTCGGCGCGCTCGCGATTGCGCTGTCCGCGCTCGTGTATCGGTTGTACGAGCAGCCCTGGCTCCGGCTTCGCGACCGGATCGCGCCGAAAACGGCACCGGCGCTGCCTTGAACCTTCAGGATATCGGCGGCGGCGTCGCCGTCGTCGTCGCAGTCGTGTCGCCCTTGCGGCGGATCCGCGCGATCTGCTCGCCGTGCACGAGGAAATAGACGCTCTCGGCGATGTTGGTCGCGTGATCGCCGATGCGCTCCAGGTTCTTCGCCATGAACAGGAGATGCGTGCACGACGTGATGTTGCGCGGATCTTCCATCATGTAGGTCAGAAGCTCGCGGAAGAGGCCGGTGTACTGCTCGTCGAGCTCTTCGTCGCGCGCCCAGGCCGCGAGCGCGCGGTCGGCATCGCTGTCGCGGTAAGCCGTGAGGACGTCGCGCACCAGCCCTTCGGCGAGACGCGCGAGGCGCGGCAGCGCGTAGGTCAGCTGCACCGGCGCCGACTGGTTCAGCACGATCGAGCGCTTGGCGACGTTCGCGGCGTAATCGCCGATGCGCTCGATGTCGGACGCGATGCGCAGCGCCGCGAAGACCTCGCGCAGGTCGCGCGCCATCGGCTGGCGCAACGCCAGGAGGCGCACGACATCCTGGCCGACCTCGTGCTCGAGCACGTCGATCGCGCTGTCGCCCTCGACGATCTTCATCGCCATGTCGCTGTCGCGCTCCATGACGGCGCCGATCGCGGCGTCGAGCTGCGCGAGCGCGAGATCGCCCATGCGCTGGATCTCGCCGATCAGGCGTTTGAGCTCTTCGTCGTAGCTCTTGACGATGTGGTCGCTGGTCAGGTGGCTTGCGTTCATTCGCTTGATGCCTCTGTGTCGTTCGACTCTTCCGCCGCGCGGAAGAGTCCGCCCGGAGGGCGGGCGAGGGAAGGCTTTTCGCAAGATTGCCCTCACCCCCAGCCCTCTCCCGCAGAGCGGGAGAGAGGGGAAAGCGCGTTCGCTCGCGACGTTCAGCCGAACCTTCCGGTGATGTAATCCTCGGTCTGCTTCTTCACCGGCTTCGTGAACAGAAGCTCGGTCCTGCCGAACTCGATCAGCTCGCCGAGATACATGAACGCCGTGAAGTCCGAGCAGCGCGCGGCCTGCTGCATGTTGTGCGTGACGATCGCGATCGTGAACTGGTCCTTGAGCTCGGCGACGAGTTGCTCGATCTTGCCGGTCGCGATCGGATCCAGCGCCGAGGTCGGCTCGTCGAGCAGGATGACTTCCGGCTTCAGCGCGACGGCGCGTGCGATGCACAGGCGCTGCTGCTGGCCGCCGGAAAGTCCGAGCGCGCTCTGCTTGAGCTTGTCCTTCACTTCGTCCCAGAGCGCGCCCTGGCGCAGCGCTTCCTCGACGCGCGCGTCCATGTCCGCGCGCGCGAGCTTTTCGTAGTGGCGGATGCCGTACGCGATGTTGTCGTAGATCGACATCGGAAACGGCACCGGCTTCTGGAACACCATGCCGACCTTCGAGCGCAGGCGATTCAGCGGGTACTTCGCATCGAGGATGTTCTCGCCGTCGAGCAGCACCTCGCCCTTCGCCTCGAGCTTCGGATAGATCGAATAGATGCGGTTGAAGATGCGCAGCAGTGTCGACTTGCCGCAACCGGAAGGTCCGATCAGCGCGGTCACGCGCTTCTCGGCGATGTCGAGGTTCACGCTCTTCAGCGCCTTGAAGCCGTTGTAGAAGAAGTCGAGTCCGCGCGCGGACATTTTCGGCGTTTCGCGCCCGGCGGGCACGGCAGCGGAAGCGGCAGCAGCGGACGGCGTCGACAGTGCGAAGGCGGCGGTATGGGTCATGGGTCGCGTTCCTGTGAGGTCGTCAATCGTTGCCGGTTTTGTTGCGCAGGAGGATCGTGCGCGAGAGCACGCTCAGCAGCAGCACGAACACCGTCACGACGAACGCCCCGGCCCAC
>DASZYR010000098.1:0-1919 GCA_035545255.1 Rhodanobacteraceae bacterium | reverse complement strand
GATCGCGCAGGTGATACCACAAGCGCCGCTCGGCATCGGTCGAGCTCGCACGCTGCGCGCGTGCATTCGCGAGAAGTGAGTGCATGCCGCAAGCGTGCCCTCACCCTGCCCTCTCCCGCGAGCGGGCGAGGGGAAAAGCTGCACTAGTCTCCCGCAAGCTCGCGCACTTCCCCCTCTCCCGCGTGCGGGAGAGGGCCGGGGTGAGGGCAAGCTTGAATCAACGCCTCGAGAATGCTCTCCAGCACCGCTTCGGTCTCGCCCAGTACTTCGTTGTTCCAGAACCGGATCACACGAAAACCGCGGCGCGCGAGGTCTCTCGTTCTTTCAAGATCGTCGAGCAGAAGATCTGCGTGTTGTCCGCCGTCGATCTCCACGATCAGCCGCGCCCGCAGGCATACGAAGTCCACGATGTATTGACCAAGCGGCATCTGCCGCCGGAAGCGGTACCCGCTCATCCGTCGATTGCGCAGGGAGTACCAGAGACAACGTTCGGCGTCGGTCGAGTTCGCGTGCAGGGCGCGTGCGCTTGCGAGAAGTGAGGTCATGTCGCAAGCGTGCCCTCACCCTGCCCTCTCCCGCGAGCGGGAGAGGGGAACAGCATGCGTGCGAAATGCGTGGATGCGAGCGTAGGAACGGCGCGCCATGAACATCTCGGCCCCTTTCATCAAACGCCCGATCGGTACCTCGCTGCTCGCGCTCGGCATGGCTGTCTGCGGCATCATCTGCTACTTCCTGCTCGGCGTCGCGGCGCTGCCGAACATGGAGTTCCCGGCGATCTTCGTCACCGCGAGCCAGCCCGGCGCGAGCGCGGACACGATGGCCTCGACCGTCGCCGCGCCGCTCGAACGGCATCTCGGGCAGATTCCCGGCATCGACGAGATGAGCTCGCGATCGAGCGAGGGCTCGGCCGCCGTCATCATGATCTTCCAGACCGGACGCAACGTCGATTCGGCCGCGCGCGACGTGCAGGCCGCGATCAACGCGGCGGCGCCGGATCTTCCGTCGGGGCTCACGAACGCGCCGACGTATCGCAAGGCGAATCCGAACGCGCAGCCGGTCGTCGCGCTCGCGCTCACGAGCGAGACGCAGCCGCTGTCGAAGCTCTACGATCTTGCCGACTCGCTGCTCGCGCAGCACATTCGCCAGATCGACGGCGTCGCCGACGTCGACGTCGCCGGCGGCGCGACGCCGGCGATCCGCGTCGATCTGAACCTGCGCGCGCTGAACGCGATGGGCCTCTCGCCGGATCAGCTCCGCAATGCACTGACGGCCGCGAACGTGACTTCGCCGCAGGGATTCCTTTCCGACGGCCGCACGATGATGGCGGTCTCGGCGAACGATGCGCTGCACACGGCCGACGAGTTCGCCGACGTCGTGATCGCGTCGAAGAACGGCGTGCCGGTGCGGCTCAAGGACGTCGCGCACGTCTACGACGGCCAGGAAGACCAATACCAGGCCGCGTGGTACGGCACCGAGCGCGCGATTCTGATGTTCGTGCGCAAGCAGGCCGACGCGAACGTGATCCAGACCGTCGACGCGATCAAGAACGACGTGCCGGCGATGCAGGCGTGGCTTCCGGCCGGCGTCGCGCTGACGCCTTTCTTCGACCGCACGCCGATCATCCGCGCGTCGATCGACGAAGTGCAGATCTCGCTTCTGATCTCGCTGTCGATGGTCGTCTTGACGATGGCCCTCTTCCTGCGCCGCCTCGCGCCGACCGTGATCGCGGCGACCGCGGTGCCGCTCTCGCTCGCGAGCGCGTTCGTGATCATGTACGTGCTCGGCTACACGCTCGACAACATGTCGCTGATGGCGCTCGTGATCGCGATCGGCTTCGTCGTCGACGACGCGATCGTCGTCATCGAGAACGTGATCCGCCACATCGATGCCGGCATGCCGCGGCTCGAGGCGACGCTCGC
>DASZYR010000097.1:0-19958 GCA_035545255.1 Rhodanobacteraceae bacterium | reverse complement strand
CAGCGCGATCTCGGCGGGACCAAGGCCGCCGAGATCGCGCCCGAAATAGAACTCGCTCGCCGCCGCGAATCCGTGCACGGCCTGGCCGCCCTGCTGACCCAGGAACACCTCGTTGACGTAGGTCTCCAGGATGCGCCGCTTGCCGTAGCGCGCCTCGATGATCAACGCGAGCAGCGCCTCGTTGAACTTGCGCGCGAAGCTCTGGCTTCGATCGAGGAAGAGATTCTTGACGAGCTGCTGCGTCAGCGTCGATCCGCCCTGCACGACGTGTCCGGCGAGCAGATTGGCCCACGCGGCGCGCAGGATCGCGACCGAATCGACGCCGTGATGATGCTTGAAATCGCGATCCTCGACGGCTTGCAGCCCCGTGACGAGCAGCGTCGGCACTTCACCGAGCTGGACGACGCGGCGATCTTCCTGCAAGGCGCCGTAGAGCGTCGCGATGCGCGCCGGCTCGAGCCGCGCGCGATCGAGCGCGGCTCCGCTGTCGGCATCGGCGAGCCGCGCGACGCGGCCGTCGCCGAGCGTCACCGAGACGCGCCTTTCGCGCTCGCGTCCATCGAGATAGATGAAAGCGCGGCGCGCGATGACGAAGCGCGCGCCGTCGCGACTGTACGTTCCGGGATTCGACGCCGCTGGCGCTTCGACGTAACGCGCCGCCTCGAGCTCGATCTTCAGCACGTCGGCCGTCATCGGCAGTCCTGCCGCAAGGAGCAGCGGACGCGCATAGACGCGGCTCGGAACGTCCCACGAGAGATCGTCGAAGCGGCTGCGAACCTCGCGGTCGAGCCAGACCGTGTACGGCAGCACGAACCCGATCGCGAAGCCGACGCCGATCAGAAACGGTGCGCGCAGGAGGCGCCAGCAGACGGCGAGGAATGCGAAGAAGCGGACGAAGAAGGCCAAGCGCGCGATCCGGGAACGGCTGCGGCGAGTCTACCCGCGTCGCGTCGCGCGGAGCGAGACGCGGGCCGGAAGCTCGGAGAGCAATCGTCTGGAAGCGTGAACCAGGATCGCCCTCACCCTTGCCCCAGCCCGCAAGGCGAGAGAAGGGAAACGCGACCAAAAGAGGAGACCGGATCAAGCGATTCGAAGAGCCTCGCTGTCGTCACGTCTCCCGCTTGGCGGGAAAGAGCCTGCCCGGACTCGATCCGGGGTCGCGCCAACGGCACGGGCGAGGGAAACTCTCGACGACGCGCGCGATCGACGGGATCGGCGATAATCCGCGCGTCTCTCAGCCGCCGGAGTCGCCATGCGCGCGCCATCCCCGAGTTCCGCGACCGCAAGCCGCATCGCACCGCCATGCGCTCGCGGTCGCGCAATCGGCGACGGCGACGGCGGTCGCTGACGGGAAGCGTCCGTGCGCGACATCCCCGAGCGTCCGCTCCGCATCTGCCTTTTCGGAACGACGGCGCCGCCATCCGGCACGATCTCAGGTCTCGACGCCGCGACGCCGCTCGTCCATCTCGGACCTCCGGCGAATTCCGACGCGCAACGCATCGATGCGCCGGCGAGCGACGATCCGCTCGACGTGCTGCCGTACGCCGCGCGCGCGTTTCCGGGCGAGACGCTGATCCTCGCCCGCGCCGGCGCCGGGCTGCCGCCACTCGCGATCGAGCGTCTTCTGCGCGCGCTCGAATGCGACGGCGTGCTCGGCGCCGCGGCGCTCGACGACATCGATGACGACCGCAATCCGCATCCGGACCCGTCGCCGGAACGGGACCACGCGCGAATCGACGCGCTCTGCTTCGCATATGGCGAGCGCCGGCTCGTCGAAGCCTCGCTGCACGGCGCCGCGCTCAGCGCCTGGCACGGCGAGCGGCTCGCCGATCTCGGCAAAGCCTCGCCCGCCGACGCCGACGCGCTGGCGACGCACGGATTGCGCTGCGTCGTGCTCGATCATCTCTACGTTCGCGCCGGCACGCCGACTGTCACCGCGCGCGTTCCGCAGGATCCGCGCGATCCGCGTCCGCCCTCGCCGCTCGCCGCGCTGCGAGAGCGCGTCGCCGCGGCCGCCGCAAGCGATGCTTCGCCGGATCGCCCCGGCCTCGACGCTCGACCCGTTCTGCTGCACGTGCTGCACGGCTGGGGCGGCGGCGCCGAACGCTGGGTACGCGATTTCGCGCGCGCATTCGATGCAGCCTGCCATCTCGTGCTGATCGCGCGCGGCAGTTTCCAGCGCAAGATCCACGGCGAATGGCTCGAGCTTCACGACGGTCGCCTGGCAGGACCGCCGCTGCTGCGCGTTCCGCTGCCTGTGCCGATCGCCGACACCGCGATCGCGAACGCCGCATACCGCGAGATCCTCGACGGCGTCATCGGCGATCGCAGCGTCGACGCGATCGTGGTCTCGTCTCTGATCGGCCACAGCCTCGACGTGCTGTCGACGCGCCTTCCGACGTTCGCGGTTATCCACGATCACTATCCGCTGTGGCCGACGCTGCACCGCGACTTCGGCGATCCGAAGTTGCGCTTCGACGATGCGCAGCGCGCGCGCGATCTCGCCGCGCACGGCGACGACGCGGAATTCCCGAATCGCGATCCCGCGCACTGGCGCATGCTGCGAGACGCAACCGTCTCCGCGTTGCGCGCGGCCGGCGCGACGCTGATCGCACCGAGTCGCTCCGCGCTCGCGAACCATCTGCGTCTCGCGCCCGAGTTCGCCGAGCTCCCGCAGCACGTGATCGCTCACGGCTTCGCGCCATGGCCCGCGGTGGAACGAACTCCCGATCCCCCTCTCCCGCGTGCGGGAGAGGGTTGGGGTGAGGGCAAGCCCGTGCCACCATCCCGCAATTCCACGGCGCGCGCCGAACGCCCGCGCCTGCTCGTGCCGGGCCGCGTGCGGCGCGGCAAGGGCGCCGAGCTTCTGATCGCGGCGCTGCCGCAGCTGCGAGAGCACGCCGACGTCTATCTCATCGGCGCCGGCGCCGACGCGCACGCGCTGTTCGGCCAGCGCGGCGTGCATATCGTGCTCGACTATGCGCGCGACGAATTGCCTTCGCTCGTCGCACGCATCGCACCCGACGCGGCGCTGCTCTTGCCGACCGTCGCCGAAACCTTCAGCTACACGCTGTCGGAGCTGCGCGGCCTCCGCGTGCCGGTCATCGCGACCCGCGTCGGCGCGCTCGCCGAGCGCATCCGCGATGGCATCGACGGATTCCTCGTCGAGCCCGACGCCGGATCCGTCGTTTCGCGCGTCGCACAGCTGCTCGGCGATCGTGCCGCCCTCGACAAGGTCCGCGCATCGCTTGCGGCGCATCGCGAATCGACGCTCGCCGACATGGTCGCGGCGTACGAGGAAGTCCTGCGCCTCGGCCGCCGGCCGGAAGCGCGTTATCCGCTGCGTTCGACCGGAACGGTCGAGCTCCTCGAAGCCACGCGCGCCGATGCGATCGCGCGGCAGCGCGAGCGGGAACGCATTCTCGAAACCGAGCTTGCGACGACGATTGCCGAAAGCGAGCGCCGCGGCGAATGGGGTCACGCGCTCGACCGCGCGCTCTCCCTGCGCACGAAATGGGCGCAATCGCTCGATGCCGAGCTTGCCGATCTGAAGCCGCGCTACGAGACGGTCGTCGGCAGCACGTCGTGGCGCATCACGGCGCCGCTCCGGCGCTGGAACGCGCGACTCGCCGGCGCGCGCGCGCGACTCGCGTTCCGCACGTCGCGCCTCCGCGCGACGCTCGCGCGCGTGCGAGGCAGTCTCGCGCAACGCGGCCTCGCCGGCACGCTCGCGCGCGCCGTCGCCGAATTCCGCGGCACCGGCTCAGCGCGCGCGCGCGCCACGTACCCGCTTCCGCGCGAGGATTTCGAGCGCTTTGCGATACCGACGAGCGCGATGCCGCGCGTGTCGATCGTGATTCCGGTGTTCAACAAGATCGCGTACACGTCGGCGTGCCTGCGCTCGGTCGCCGAGCACGCAAGCGCGATTCCGTTCGAGGTCATCGTCGTCGACGACAGCTCGACCGACCGCACGGCCGAGCGGCTCGCCGATATCGAAGGCATTCGCACGATCCGGAACGCGGAGAACCTCGGCTTCGTCGGCTCGTGCAACGCCGGCGCCGCGGCCGCGCGTGGCGAGTTCGTGCTGTTCCTCAACAACGACACGCGCGTGACGGCAGGATGGCTCGATGCACTCGTGCGCTGCCTCGACGAAGCGCCCGAAGCAGGACTCGTGGGCGCGAAGCTCGTCTATCCCGATGGACGATTGCAGGAAGCCGGCGGCATCGTCTTCAGCGACGGATCGGGCTGGAACTACGGCCGTTTCGACGAACCCGACGATCCGCGTTACGCGTTCCGCCGCGAAGCCGACTACTGCTCGGGCGCCGCGATCGTGCTGCGCACCGAATGGTTCCGTCGCCTCGGCGGATTCGACGCGCGCTATGCGCCGGCGTATTACGAAGACACCGATCTCGCGTTCGCCGTGCGCTCGGCCGGACTCAAGGTCTACTGCGAGCCGGCCGCTACGGTCGTGCATTTCGAAGGCGTCACCTCGGGCACGGACATCGCAAGCGGCATCAAGCGCTACCAGGCCGTCAATCACGAGAAATTCGCCGAGAAGTGGAAGCTCGCGCTCGCGCGCCAGCCCGCGCCCGGCACGCCGATCTGGAAAGCTTCTTCGCATCGCGCGACGAAGCGCGTGCTGATCGTCGACGCGACGACGCCGACGCCGGATCAGGACTCAGGTTCCTTGCGCATGGTCAACCTGATGCGCGTGCTCGGCGACCTCGGCTGCCGCACGACTTTCCTGCCGGACAACCGGCTCCGGGTCGAGCGCTACACGCCGGCCTTGCAGGCGATCGGCGTCGAGGCGCTGTACGCGCCGTGGAATGCCGATCCCGTGAGGTTCTTCCGCGAGCGCGGCAGCGAGTTCGACGCGATCGTGCTGTCGCGCCACTACGTCGCAGCGAGCTACGTCGGACTCGCACGTCTCTACGCACCACGCGCGCGCCTGATCTTCGACACGGTCGATCTGCACTATCTGCGCGAGCAGCGCGCGTACGAACTCGAGAAGAAGCCCGAGCTCGCGCGCCACGCCGCGGCGACGAAAGCGCAGGAGCTGAAGCTGATCCGCGAGAGCGACGTGACGCTCGTCGTCAGCGAGGCCGAGCAGGCGCTGCTCGCGAAAGACGCGCCGGGCGCGCGCGTCGAAGTGCTGTCGAACGTGCATGAAGTCCATGGCTGCCGCAAGCCGTTCGGCGGGCGCCGCGATCTCGTCTTCGTCGGCGGCTTCCAGCATCCGCCGAACGCCGATGCCGTGACATGGTTCGTTCGCGAGGTGTTTCCGCTCGTTCGCGCGAAGTTGCCCGATGTCGGATTCCATGTGATCGGCAGCAAGGTGCCCGCGTCGATCACGGCGCTCGCGGACGAGCACGTCGTCGTGCACGGATACGTCGAGGACATCGCGCCGTACATGGACGGCTGCCGCGTCTCGGTCGCGCCGCTTCGTTACGGCGCGGGCGTCAAGGGCAAGGTCAACATGGCGATGAGCTATGGCCTGCCGGTCGTCGCGACGCCGGTCGCGGTCGAGGGGATGCATGTCGTCGACGGCGAGGACGTGCTGGTCGCGGCGAACCCATCGGCATTCGCTGAAGCGGTCGTCCGCGCCTGCTCCGACGAAACGCTGTGGAATCGCCTTTCCGCGAATGGGCTCGCGAACGTGCAGCGGCATTTCTCGTTCGACGCGGCGCGGGCGGCCGTGCGGCGGATTCTCGACACCTGATTCTCAGGACGAACAAGCGCTGTCGTTTGCCGGCCAGAAGCCTGTCCGCTTTCACTTCGGAACTCCGTAATACCTTCCCGTTTCGAGCGTTGCATCCGTGCACGCCGCAATTCGAGGGGAATTCCGATGGATGTCGTTCGCTCCCACGGTCGTCTGCGCGCCTCGTTTCCGAACACGAAGCGCCTTCGCACGCTTGCGCTATGCGTTTCCGCGGCGCTCGCGTCCCCGGCTACGATTCGGCATGCAGGCGCGGCGCCCAATCCGCCGTGGGTCGTCAAGAACTGCACCGATCACGATACGGATTCGCTTCGCGACATTGTTCTGAACAAGGCGCAATCGGGAGACACGGTCGATCTCAGGCAGCTTCCCGTTTTGTGCGAGACAGCCAACAGCACGATCACGCTATCGAGCGGCGAAATCACGGTTCATCAGAACGATCTTTTGCTCCAGGGTCCCACAACAGGCGCCGTGACGATCTCCGGCGGCGGCGCCAGCCGCGTATTTGCCCACGACGGTCACGGACAATTGAGCATCTCTTCGCTCTCGATCGCGAACGGATACTCCGCGCTCGATGGCGGCTGCATCTACAGCAAACATGACGTCAGCCTGACGCAGGCTCGGGTGACGGGCTGTATTTCGTCCGGAAACGGCGGTGGCATCTACGCCTCGAACGAGGTCGATCTGATCGGAAGTGTCGTGTCCGGAAACATGGCCAAGCAAGCGACACGGGGAGGCGGGATCTTCGCTGATTCTCTTGTCTCCAAGTACAGCTCGATTACCGGCAACGTCTCCAACCGAGGCGGCGGCGCCAGAACATTCATTTACGCGAAGATCCTGGCCTCGACTATCGACGACAATATCGGTGGAGGATTGTATGCAGACGGCGAAACACGAATATATAACAGCACTTTCTCCGGCAACGTGCACGACGGAGACGGCAGCGCCGTGAAATTCCGGGCCGGCGATGCTGTCATCGCGAACAGCACCATCGCCTTCAATCAATCCGGATTCGGGTACGCGGTTTCCTTCCAAAATGCAAGTTATCACGCGACCCTGCGGAGCTCGATCGTCGCCGAGAACACGATGGGCGCAAACCACGCACCGGGCGATCTCTACATAGAATCAGGTGTCTTCGTATCAGGAGCAGATAACCTCGTGGTCGCTTCGAACGCCAATCCGCCGGGCGTTATCTCCGTGTCAGCGGACCCGAAATTGGGCCCGCTGCAGTTCAATGGTGGTCCAACGCGCACGCACGAGCTCCTGGCCGACAGTCCCGCGCTGGGCAAAGGCAACATGGATGGCCTGCCGGCGACTACCATCAACGATCAACGCGGGCCTGGTTATCCTCGCAAGAGCGGAATGAACATCGACATCGGCGCAGTTCAGTTCGACACGATATTTGTCGACGATTTCCAATAGGAACGTCGAACGCCAGCAGACAATCGATTCGATGACGTCCGATACGTTGTCGCGATACGAAAGTCCGTTGCTAGCGACCCAACGACGTGGCGTGAAGAAGCGAGCTTCACTCCGAAACGCCGTGATCCGTATCCGCGTGCGCTCTCGCATGTTGGGCTCACAGGTCGATGCGACGCGCCTCGCTGTGCGGAGACTATCGACCAGCTCCGCTTGCTGGAGCATTTCGTTCGATATCGCAGCCGTCAGCGTCGTCTGTCCGCTTGGCGCCCCAATCTCGTAATCCCCTGTCGACCGCTGCGGCTGCATGAGCCGCATTCCTCATGGGAGACTCCAATGCACGTTATCCGCCGCTTACAGGCGCACTCCACCTCCACATCTCCGCGTTCTCTGCGCGCGCGTGCGCTCGTTGCAAGCCTGTCAATCGCACTTGCAGCGCCAGGCGTATCCCGGCACGCCGCAGCGGCGCCGCAAGCCACTCACTGGTCTGTCAAGAACTGCGCGGACGGCGCCCCCGACTCATTGCGCGAGATCATCGAGAATCCAATGAAGGCGCAATCGGGAGACACGGTCGATCTCGACCAGCTTCCGACGCTGTGCGTCATGGCCAATAGCGTGATCACGCTCGGCAGCGAGATTGAAGTCCATCAAGACAACCTGACCCTTCAAGGCCCAACGGAAGGGACGGTGACGATCTCGGGCGCGGGTCTATCGCGCGTGTTCCATCACACCGGCGCAGGAACATTGGCGTTGAACGCATTGACCGTTTCGGACGGCCACTACCACCCTGCGGCGGGACCAGCTTACGGCGGTTGCATCGATAGCGACAGCGGCGATGTCGTCCTGAGTCACGTCGTAGTACGCAACTGTGTTGCCATTAGCGATGGAAACTGGACGAAAGGCGGAGGCGTGCACGCCCGAAACGTATCGCTGATCGCCAGCAGCGTTTCAGGAAATCAGGCTGGAAACAGCGGAACGTCCACGATGGGAGGCGGCGTTTACGCCCTGCAAACGATCTTGTCCTGGTATAGCGCTATCAGCGGCAATGAAGCGCCAGGCGGCTTCGGGGGCGGTCTGGCTGCTCGCAATGGCACGACGCTGATTGCGTCGACGATCGAGGGCAATCACGCCGGTAAGGGCGGTGGCTTCTATGCCGGCGATGCGGCTGTCGGCGTGTTCGACAGCACGATCTCCGGAAACTCCGCCAGCGATTTCGCTAGCGCACTGGAAGGACGCAACTCGATCGTCATCGCCAACAGCACGATCGCCTTCAATCACCAGGATTCATCCGATACGGCAGGGGCTATCGTTCTTGGCAACGGCAACAATCCGAACAGCACGTTGACGCTGCAGAGCTCGATCGTCGCCGACAATACAGCCACCGCCGCCAACACGGCCGCCGATATCTTCATTTATCCAGGCGCGGGATCCTTGGCGGGAGCGGACAACCTCGTCATCTCATCGAACGTCTCGGATCCCGCCGTGATCACCCTGACGAGTGATCCGAAGCTCGCTCCGCTGGCATTCAATGGCGGACCGACACGCACGCACATCCTCCTGCCCGGCAGCCCCGCGCTGGGCAAGGGCAACATCGACGGCTTGCCGGCACCTTGGAACACCACGGATCAGCGAGGGGTCGGCTATCCGCGCACGAGCGGACCAGCCGCAACCATCGACATCGGCGCCGTTCAATTCGATTCGATCTTCGCCGACGGCCTCGATTCGTTCTTGTTCTAGCGATCGAACGCGCGCGACCACACGCATCCGTCTTCGATCGGCGCGTAGGCTGCGCGGCTTGCGGTTTCCAGCGTCGGCCGTATGCCGAGCCCGGCGTCGGGACGCCGGTCGCGACGGCATGTGCGTTTCGCCTGCTCCCCGGAGGCGAGCGCGCTTTGCCCCGCTTGTCCGGTTCAAACGACAAAACCTGTATTACTCCCACTTCGAGCGCCGGAGCCGCCCGCCTCTTCAAAGGAGTTTTTACATGCGCGCCATCGCCGTCAGCCCTCCGGGCTTCGCCTGTGCGCGCGTACGACTGATTTGGTGATTACCGACGCGTGCGGCAATGAACACACTTGATGGTCGCCTGCGCCGTAGTGACGCGGTACGAAAAACACAGGAGACAGGCATCACGATTTTGCGGCGCTCCAAGTGCCCGTCGATGCCGCGCTCCGCCAAGTTGCTTCGCGTTCGACACGCATCCCTACCCCGAAGATCCGTTCTTGCAGATTGGCGCCGCCGTCATCTGCGAAATACGCGAGCGCGCTCGAGCGCGTGCCGTATTGCACGCTGCCGCGCACGAACACCGGCGCGAGCATTCGCTCGAGCTCGATGCCGACCCCGGTGTCGGGCAGCTCGGCATCGGCGGGCTGCGATTCGTCCATGAGCAGATCGAGCAGACTCGCGTCGTCGGCGCTCGATGCGATCGCTTCGACGAAGCGATGACGCAGGCGCTCGGTCTTCGGCCAGCGTACGCCGATGCGTCCGTTGCTGATCACGTGGATGCCGTCTTCGAGCTTTCTCGGCGCCTCGTCGGCCGTGCCGTAGGCCCAGGTTCCGTCGCGATCGCCGACGACGAGATTGAACGCGCCGTAGCTTTCGACATCGGCGTGAGCGGCGTCGAGAAAATCTCGCGGGCTCGCGTTGCCGAGCACGAAGTCGCGCACGAGCCAGCCGCGCGATTTCGGCGCCTTCGCCGGCAGGCCGGTGCGCACGTTCGTGACGGCGGCGTGGCGTCCGTCGGATTGGATCGCGAGCCAGCTGCCTCCTGCGCCGAGATCGCGTCCGCCGACGACGCGGGAATCCTCGCTCCATGGCGCGGCTGCGGCGCTCGGGCGAGCACGGTATTCATCGCGATTGCCGAGCAGCAGCAGCGGTCTGCGAGAAACGGCGTTGATCGCGATCAGCAAGAGGCACATGGGCGCATGATCGCTGAGACGACGTCTGCGGCGGGTGCGGGAGAATTCACGATGCCCGTTCGTTTTTCTGTTGGGAAAGCTCGCCTGGATCGATCCGTTTGCAAAAGGCTTCCTCATCCGTGCCTGATGGCGCGACCGGATCGCGTCCGGGGCAGGCTCCCTCCCGCATGCGGGAGAGGTGACGAGCGTCAACCGCGCTGCTGATCTTCCGGCAAGGCACGGATGCGAGCTTCGAGCGGCGCGAGACGTGCATTGGCAGGACTCAGTTGTCGCGCGGCGTCGAGCGCTCGCGCGGCGTCGCCGCGGCGGCCTTCGCGCACGCGCGCTTCGGCCTGGTCGATGAACACGCCGGCGAGCTTCTCGGACATCGGCGCGATCGAGGTGTCGGCCGGGGCGATCTGCCGGATCGTGTCGAGCAGTGCGCGCGCACGTTGCGGAGCGCCTTCGGCGAGCGCCTGGTCGAACAGCGCCTTCGCGCGATCGGGCAGGCGCGCGATGCCGTCTTGCGCGTCCTTGTTGTCGCGGTCGATCGCGAGGGCCGCGCGATATTTGTCGTATGCGCTGTCGCCCGGAGGGACGATCAGTTTGCCGGCCTCGGCGGCCCGGCCGGCATCGGCGACCAGCTGACGCACGTGCTCGACATCCGCCGCGGTCAACGCGGGGCGCTCGGCGTCGATCGCGATGCGCTCATGCAGCTCGCGAAGATCGGTGCGCGCAGCGCGGAGTTCGGGCATGTCCGGCGCCAGTTGCGCGGCACTCGACAGAAGCTTGTCGGCGGCCTCAGCATTGCCGTCTTCGATCGCCGCATTCGCCTGCAGGACGAATGCTTGCGCGACGTGACGAAGGCCTTCCTTCGCGCGCGCGTTGTCGCGATCCTTGTCGAGGACAGCGCGAAACAAGTCGAGCGCGCTGTCATCGCCGCCGGACAGACGGCCGGCGCGCACCTGATCTTCGGCGCGCTTCAGCGTTTCGTCGAGCGCGGCGCGCTCGGCCGTGCGCGCTTGCGCGAGCTGGCCACGGAGCTCGGCGAGCGCCGAGTACGCCGGCAGGATGCCGGCGATCGCGTCGATGCGCGACGATGCCGTCGCGATGTCGTTCGCGGCGAACGCCTTGCGCGCCTCGCCGGCAAGGACGTCGGCGGACTTCTGCAAGCCCGATTGCGCGAGCGCGTTCGACGCGTCCGCTGCGAGCAGTTGCTTGTAGATCGCAGCGGCGCCGTCGTCGCCGAGCACGCGTCCGGCGTCGAGCGCGGCCTTCGCGCTGTCGAGCAGCTGCTCGGTTTCGGCGCCGCTGCTTTCGGCCTTGACGAGACGCTGCGCGATCGAATCGACGGCCGTTCCGCCGCCGAGCAGCTCGCGCGCCGCATCGAGCGACTCGCGTGCGGTCGCGAGGTCCTTGCGCTCGATCGCGGCGTCGGCGCGATCGAGAAGCTTCCGGCCGACGCGCTCGAGACCGGCACGCGCGACGTCGTTGTCGGGGTCTTGCGCGCGAGCCGCCTGGAACAGGGTGCGTGCGCTGTCCGGCGCGCCGTCGAGACGTCCTTCATCGAGCGCGCGCTCGGCGCGTGCGAGCGTGTCGTTGAATTCGGTGCGCGGCAGCAATGCGCGCAGGCGATCCTGATACGTCCAGGCAAGCGCGGCACCGAGCGCGAGCACGATCAGCGCGACCGTCGCGACCCATGGCGCGCGTCGCCGGCGCGCCGGCTGCGCGGGACGATGGCCGCGCTCGGCGCGCATCGCATCGCCGCCGACCGCGGCGACGATCTCGTCGAGGCGGCCGATCGCAGGCTCGGTGCGCTCGCGAGGCGTGGAGCTCTCGCGCGCGGAATCCGACGACGGTGTCGGCGTGTGCATCAGCGGCGCGACCGGCGTCGTGCCCTCGCCGGATGTCGCGAAGAGACCGGCGAGCTGGGGTTCGCGCCAGAAGCTTCCGGCCGGCGTCGTTCCGCCGAGCACGGCCGCCTGTTCGCCCTGCTCGATGCGCGTGATCGCATCAGCGAGCGCCGCTCCGTCCTGATAGCGATCCTCGGGCTGCTTGGCGAGCATGCGCGAAAGCAGCGGCTGCAGGCTCGCGAGCGCCTCGGGCAACGTCGGCACCGGATGGCTGATGTGCATGATGCCGACGGCGAGCGAATCCTCGGCCTGATACGGCACGCGACCGACGAGCAGCTCGTAGAGCACGATGCCGAGGCTGTAGAGGTCGGCGCGTCCGTCGATCGACCGCCCGCGCGCCTGCTCGGGACTCATGTAGTGCGGCGTGCCGATGATCGCGCCGGTCTGCGTCATCTTCGCGGCGGGGTCGAGCGCGCGCGCGATGCCGAAGTCGGTCAGCGCGGACGAGCCGTCGTCGCGCAGCAGGATGTTGTCGGGCTTGACGTCGCGATGGACGAATCCCTTCCTGTGCGCATAGTCGAGCGCCGTCGCGATCTCGCGGATCACGCGCAGCGCGAACGCGACAGGGCGCGGCTGACCGTCCTTGTTGAGGATCGGCCCGCCGCCGAGGTATTCCATCGCGATGTAGTGGTAATCGCCCGAGCGCGCGACATCGTGGATGCCGACGACATGGCGATGATGGAGTTTCGCGGCGATCTTCGCCTCGCGCAGGAAGCGCTCGCCGAAATTCGGGTCGGCGAGCAGCGCGGGCGACATGACCTTCAGCGCGACTTCGCGGTCGACCGATTCCTGCACGGCGAGATAGACGGTCGCCATGCCGCCGCGGCCAAGCTGACGCAGCAGACGGTAGCCTCGGATCTCGATCACGGGTCGGTCGCTTCCGGCGCAAGGAACGGTTGCCGCACGATATTTTCGGCGGTGCGGCAGCTTAACATGCAGACACCGGACGGCCCGCCGAGGTTCGTTCGGGACTCGAAACGCAGGGCGGCATCCACTCCGACTTCTCGGCACCTGTCCCGCAAGCGGAGAAGGAAAGCCTGTCGCCGCTTCCGCTTGCGGGAGAAGGAAAAGCCCGTCGCCTCTTCCGCTTGCGGGAGAGGCCGCGCCGAAGGCGCGGGTGAGGGCCGCACTCGCGAAGGGCTTCACTCCGATTGCCCTCATCCGGCGCTGCGCGCCGACTTCTCCCGCAAGCGGGAGAAGCGAAAGCTCAAGTCACGCGCCGCGCTTCGAGCACGTTCGGCACGGTCGCAAGCCGTGCGAGCAGGCCGGAGAGCTGGCCGAAGTCGGTGACACGCAAGGCGAAGTTCATTTCGGCGAGCCCCTGCTTCGAATCAACCTGCGTGTTGATCGCGAGCAGGTGCGCGTTCGCGGCCGCGATGACGTTCGTGATGTCCTTGTGCAGCCATTTGCGATCGTATCCACGCACGACGACGTTGACTTCGTAGGCGTGCTCCTTGCGCTCGCCCCAGTCGACTTCGATGATGCGGCTCGCGTCGCGCTCGCGAAGCCGCGCGAGCTGCTTGCAGTCGGCGCGATGCACCGAGACCCCGCGGCCACGCGTGATGAATCCCGCGACGGCATCGCCAGGCAGCGGCTGGCAGCACTTCGCAAGCTGCGTCATCAGGTTGCCGACGCCTTCGATGACGATCGCGTCCTTGCCGCGCGCCGGCGCGCGCGGCGGAGCCGGCGCGCTCGGCGCGGCCGGTGCCTGCGGCGCGATCGTCTCGTGCAGAGCGCGCGCGACCTGGCCCGGCGAGATGTCGCCGAGCGCGAGCGCTTCGAGCAATTCGTCCTGCGTCTTCAGCTGGAAGCGTGCCGGCAGCGCATCGATGTTCGCCTGATGCAGCGCGAGGCGCTTCAGCTCGCGATCGAGCAGTGCACGGCCGGCGGCGAGATTCTGCGCATGGTCGATACGCTTGAACCACGTGCGCACCTTCTCGCGCGCTCGATGCGTCGCGAGATAGCCGTGATGCGGCGAGAGCCAGTCGCGGCGCGGCTCGATCGTCTTGCCGGTCAGGATCTCGACGCGATCGCCGCTCGCCGGCTGGAAAGTCAGCGGCACGATGCGGCCGTTGACCTTCGCGCCGCGGCAACGGTGGCCGACGTCGGTGTGGATCGAGTACGCGAAGTCGAGCACGGTCGCGCCGCGCGGAAGGTCGATGACCTGACCTCTCGGCGTCAGGAGATAAACGCGATCCTCGATGACTTCGGTCCTGAAACCTGCGAGCAGCGCCGCGTCGTCCTCGCGCGCGTCCTTGCTTTCGAGCAGCTGGCGCATCCAGGCGATCTTGCGCTCGAAACTCGCGTCGGCGCCGCCGCCTTCCTTGTACCGCCAGTGCGCCGCGAAGCCGAGCTCGGCATGGCGGTGCATCTCGTGCGTGCGGATCTGCACTTCGAGCGTCTTGCCGTGCGGGCCGACGACCGCGGTGTGCAGGGATTGGTACTGGTTGCCTTTCGGGCTCGCGATGTAGTCGTCGAACTCGCCCGGCACGTAGGCCCAGAGCGAGTGCACGACGCCGAGCGCGCCGTAACATGTCGCGATGTCCTCGACGAGGATGCGCAGCGCGCGCACATCGTAGAGGTCGGAGAACTCGACGCCCTTCTTCTGCATCTTGCGCCAGATCGAATGGATGTGCTTCGGCCGTCCGCCGATATCGGCGGCGATTCCGGCCTTGCGCAATGCCGCATCGAGCGTCGCCTTCGCTTCTGCGATCCAGCTCTCGCGATCGCCGCGGCGCTCGTCGAGAAGATCGGCGATGCGGCGGTAGACGTCGGGTTGCAGATAACGGAACGCGAGATCCTCGAGCTCCCACTTGAGCTGCCAGATGCCGAGCCGGTTCGCGAGCGGCGCGTGGATGTCGGCGGTCAGCTGCGCGAGCGCGCGGCGCTCGTCCTCCGGCAGCCGCGACGCCTGACGCATGCACACGAGCTGGCGCGCGAGCAGGATGAACACGACGCGCAGGTCGCGGATGATCGCGAGCAGAAGACGGCGCAAGCCTTCGGTGCCGCCTGCACTGCCGCGCGCGGCGTAAAGCGACCAGACGCGCTCGGCCGCCTGCTGGCCTTCGACGAGATGGCGCACGTCCTCGGGGAACGACGCGAGCGCCGCGTCGTCGGGCTTCATGCCGGATTCGATCAACGCATGGAGGATCGAAGCCGCGAGCGCCTCGGGGCCGACGCCGAGATCGCGGATCACGTCGAGCGTCGCGAGAAGCGGCAGCCGCCGTTCCGTCCAGGAGCCGCCGAGCTCAGCGCCGCGCGCGTCGGCCAGCGCGCAGGCGCGCGCGAGTGCGTCCGCGGACGGCGCGAACTTCGAATCGGCGAGCCAGCGCTCGAGACTCGGATTCTGATCGTGCTTGCGCTTCACGAACGGCATCCGACGGCGCGATGCGCCGTCCATTCGAATCGGGAGGGTCGAAGCTTACGCCGCGCTGCCGCCAAGCGGCAGCAGCGGCGATCGGCGGAGCGGCTTCGTTACTGGCCGCTCATCCACGGGAACCCGGAGGAACCCGGCAGGAAGCCGAACACGACGTCGTCGCCGCGGAAGCGGTCGCCGCCCTCGGCGATGGCGCTCGGCTCGGTGAGCACAGTGACCGCGACTGCAGGTTCACCACCGTCAGGCGGCGGGCCGACGATCGGGCGGATGAAGACCATGTAGAACGAGCGTGCGGGCGTTTGGGTCGGCGGTGGCCCGAGGTGAAGCGAAAGCGCATGAGCGCCATCGGTGCCGAGTGGGCCGCTCAGCGTGCCCGAAGCCGTTGCGTTGGCGCACACGTTCGGGGCGAGACCCTGCGGAAGATCAGTGAGCGCGCACCACTGTCCAGTGTCGCCGAGATAGCCGCCGACTCCCTGATCGCCGCGGTTGTACGCATCGATGATGCTCACGTCGACACTGCCCGCGTCCTCCGACTGTTCTCCGTCGAACAACGGAGCCGCCGGCACGTTGAATTCGCCCTGCGCGCCATAGCGCGCGTCGATCCGCACGACGTAATAGAAGTTGGAGCCGTCCGGGGTCGCGGTCCACGCGGTCGCAGCGCGCACGCTTCCGCCGACGGCGCCTGACCGCACGCCGGTCGCGGCGGCGCAGAGCGTCGGTTCGCTGACCTGGGCCGGCTGGTTTGCCGTCGGATTGCACGGATCGGTGGGAACCTGCGTCCAGTTCGAAGCAAGCGTCCAGTCGAAACCCGGCGTCGAAATCCAGTTCACGAGGTTTGCGTACTGCTCGATCGTCTTCGACTCGAATGCGTTCTTGAAGAGCCCTTCCGTCAAGGCCGAAGTCGTTTCGCCTTGCGAACCGACGCCGTGACAGACGAGCGTCGGCGACGGGCTGCGATTCACGTAGAGGGCGCCGCTGCTGTAGCTGACGGTGCTGACGTCCTGCGCGACCGGCATGCGCCAGCTGCCGTGCCGCGGCACGAGCGAGACCTGGGTCTGCGGCGCGTCAGGCACGTTGGCGCAGAACAGCCAGCCTTCCGTATCGACCGTGAGGCTGCCGTTGCCGCCCTGCACCTGATAGTTGAATCCTGGCGACGTCGAGATCTGGACCGGCTGCTCGCGATTCACGACCAGCGTCGCGGCGGAGCAGAAAGCGGGGGTGAGGAAGGCGGAAACGGCGAGACCGGCGACGGATACTGCGGACAACTTGATGGCGGGCATTTCTGGGCTTCTCGTCAATTGCGGTACTGCACGTGCGCTTGCGCCGCCCGTCTCGGGGGCGCTGTCCTTGGCACGCATGGAACTCCCTCTGCCCGGCTCGCCTGCGGCGTCTTCTTTCGTCCACGCACGTGGACCCGGAACCGTCATGCTACACTCGGGCGGCCGCATTCTATCCGGTTATGCGGCTGCGCGCATCATTCAAGTTCGCAAACAGACAAGGATTTTTGCGGCCACGGTCACGAACCAACGCCTCGAACAAGCCCATGCGCCTTTTCCCGAATGTCCTCACCCTACTGATCGCCCTCTTCGCCTGCAGCGCCGCTGCCGAGACGCAGCCCGCGACGCTCGAGGAGCGCATGTCGCAGACCGATTTCCGCGCCGCGGGGCTCGACCACCTTTCGCCCGAACAGCTGAAATACCTGAACGACTGGCTGCGCACGCACGGGGCCGGCACCCCGCAGGTCGTCTCGCCGAGCGGGCAGCCGATGTTCTATCCGGACTCCGGCGCCCGAGAAGTCGTCGAAAGCCACATCGACGGCGAATTCTTCGGCTGGCGCGGCAAGACCACGTTCAAGCTCGATAACGGCCAGGTGTGGAAGCAGGCCGAATCGGGCATGTACGACGCCGGCAAGTTCGAAAATCCGGTCGTGCGCATCAAGCCGATGCTGCTCGGCAGCTGGCTGATGTATGTCGAGGGGTGCGGCTGCAGCGTGCGCGTGCAGCGGATCAAGTGACCTCGGAATGAGGTCGCCCCGCGCGGGCGATTTCAGGATGAAGTCGTCCCCGCACAGGCCACGGATGGCCGATGAGACGGGATCCAGTCCCGTAGCGCTCCATGGAAGTCGCTCGATTCCTGCCTGAGCGGTGACGACGAGCGCTGGCGGTCCGCTCTCACGCTACGGGTGACCACTCCCGCGCTCGGCATCCGAGCTCAACGCTTCCACCATGCTCGCCAGCCGCTTCGGCGAAACCTTTTCTGCCGTGCCGAGCTCCTGCGCGAACGTCGATACGCGAAGCTCCTCGATCAGCCAGCGCAGTTCGTCGAGCAGAGCGTCTTCGCCGCGCGCCGCGCGCAGCTTCAGATAGTCGCGCCAGTAGAGCTGCACGGTCAGCATGCGCGCCTGATCGCGGGCCGGGTCCTGCCGCAGGCGCTCGGCGCGCAGGCGCATTGCGCGCAGGTACCGCGGCAAATGCCGGAGCCGCGCCAGGGAAAGATCGCGCACGAAACCCGGCGCGAAGAGCTCGGCGAGCTGATCCTCGAGATCGTCGTAGTTCGCGCGTGCGAAGCCCATCAGCGGCGGCTCGAGCAATGGCTTCAGCTCCGCGTAGCCCGCGATGATGTCCTCGACGATCGCGTGGCGCTCCATCGCGGTCGCGAAGAGCGCGCGCGCGATTTCCTCGCGCGCGTGCTCGAAATCGTCGCGGCCGCGGATATCGAGATCGCGGCTGGCGAAAAGCTCGCGCAGCGCGCCTTCGACGAGATCGATGCGAAGCGATTCGGCGCTTCCCAACGGAGCCCATTTCAGCATCAGCGCGTTCCTGAGCGGCAACTGCCGCTGCGCACGCTTGACGGGCTCGGCAAGCGCGCGCCGCAACAGGCGCTCGACGCCGCCGCGATGCGCAGCCGTCGCTTCGTCTCGGCGCTCGAATACGCGAAGCGCGGTCGTCTCGCCGAGATCGACGAGCGCCGGAAACGCGGTGAGCCCGCCCGGCGAGATCACGCGATCCGGGATTTCCTCGAAATCGAACGCATCGACGCCTTCGCGCGTCAGCTCGACGTCCGCGCGGCGCGAGAACGCGACGCGGGCGGCACCGGTCCATTCGGCCTGGATCGACGCGAGATCGCGGCTCTCGGCGAGCGTCTGGCCCGCGTCGTCGAAGATGCGGAAATTCATCGAGAGGTGCGGCGGCAGCTCGATGCTCGCGAAATCGGAAGCGGTGATCGCGACGCCGGTGACGCGCGCAAGATACGCCGCAAGCGCCGATGCGAGCGCCTCGTCGCGCGGCGCCTCGGCCTCGGCGAACGCGCGCGCGAAATCGGGCGCCGGCACGAAATTGCGGCGTAGCGTCTTCGGCAGTCCGCGGATCAGCTCGGCGACTTTGTCGGGCAGCAATCCCGGCACGAGCCATTCGCAGCGCGACGCCGGCACCGCGTTGACGAGAGCGAGCGGCACGCGCAGCGTGACGCCGTCGGCCGGGTCGGCCGGAACGAAGCGGTACGAAAGCCCGAGCCTGTGTCCGGCGACGTCGAGCTCCGATGGAAACTCGCGCGCGCCGACGCCTGGCGATTCGGCGAGCACGTCGGCCAGCGAGAAGTGCAGCGCGGCCTGCTGCTGCGGTGTCGCCGCTCGATACCATGCATCGAGCGCCGCGGCGGTATGAATGTCTTCGGGCAGCCTGGCCGCGAAGAACGAAGCAAGCGTCTCTTCGTCGCGGACGAGACCGCTGCGCCTCCGCTTCGCCTCGAGCTCGCGCGCCTCGGCGAGCATGCGCGCGTTCGCGCGCACGAAATCGGCGCGCGCATCGATCTCGCCGCGCGCCAGCGCCTCGCGCACGAAGGTTTCGTGAGCGAGTTTCGGATCCTGAGCACCGAACGTCACCGGCCGCTTCTCGACGAGCGTGAGGCCGAACAGCGTGACCTGCTCGAACGCGACGACCGCGCCGCGCTTTCGCGACCAGTGCACGTCGCGCCAGCTCCTGCGCACGAGATGCGCGGCCTGCTGCTCGATCCAGTGCGGCTCGATGCGCGCGCAGAGCATTCCGTAGACTTTTTGCAGATCGAGGATCTGTCCCGCGAGCACCCACGGCGGCGGCGATTTCGCGAGCGAGGAGCCCGGAAAGATCGTGAAGCTACGCTCGCGCGTGCTGCGATAGGTGCCGCGCTCGGTCTTCATGCCGACCTGCGTCGGCCAGCCGGATAGCAGGCAGCGGTGCACCGCCTCGTAGCGATCCGCCGCCAAGCCCTCACCTTCCGCTCTGAAGCCCTCCCCTTCAAGGGGAGGGTTTGGGTGGGGATGGTGTTGATTTTGCGTCCCACGGCGCTGTGCATCCGAACGCGACGCCGACACCATCCCCTCCCCCGCCCTCCCCTTGAAGGGGAGGGAGTCGCGTTGCGATCTGCTCGCGGGATTCGCTCGTGCGTTCGCCGGAGCCGGCACCTTGTCGAGCGCCCACTTCAACTCATCCGTCACGAGCAACAGCAATTGCCGATGCAGCTCGCGCCATTCGCGCATGCGCAGGAACGACAGGAAATGCTCCTCGCACCACGCACGAAGCTTCGACTGCGTGAGCTCCTCATGCGCCGCCGTGTACGCGATCCAGAGCTTCAGTACGCTGGCGAAATCCGACTTCGGATCGACG
>DASZYR010000096.1:0-6768 GCA_035545255.1 Rhodanobacteraceae bacterium | reverse complement strand
CTTCGCGGACGACGAGATTGACCTCGTAGACGATCACGCGAGTGCGATGCTCGCGAGCAGCGCGCCGACGAGGCCGATCGTGATGATGACCGTGTAGCAGATGCCGACGATGCCGTACTTGATCGACGTCATGATCCAGCCTTGCCGGTAGACGCGCTTCTGCATCAGGAAGAGATAGACGAAGAGCCAGATCCAGATCGCGCTTCGCAGGAGGTTGTAGATCGAATCGAGCCCGGGATGCGCCGCTGCCGTCGCGTTGCGCAGCAAGGTGACGAGCGCCAGCAGCAGCAGCGACATGAAGATGAACGCGTGGCTGTGCAGCGCGACCATCAGATGCTCCATGTACAGCCGCCGCTTGAAGATGTAGACGATCTTGAGCAGCACCGCGAAGAGCGGCATCAGGAGGCCGAGCGTCCACGGCAGGCGCGAGAACACCGCTTCGATCAGGTGCCTCGGGTCGTGCTTCGCCGCGACGATGTTCTCCTTCGCGCGCTCGGCCATGTCGTTGAGCTCGGTGTTCGCGAACGCCGGCAGCCACGCGATGCGGATCGGATGCGTCGCGGGATCCCACGGCTTGCCGTCGAACATGAGGTCTTCCTTTTCCTCGTTCGGATCGGGCGGGGGCTTCGCGCCGCGCGAGCTGGCATCGTCGCGCGCCTTGATGTACGCCAGCCGGTCGTCGGCGCTCTTGCGGATCTTCGCGGACGAGGCATCGAGCGATTCGATGACGGAAGGCGGCAGCGTGCCGGCCTTCTTCGCGGTCTCGATGCCGGCGAGCGCCTTCTCGACGCGCTTCTCGACGTCGGCCGCGGTCGGCGCCGTCTCGATGTCGCCGCGATCGCCGAGATGCCACGTGTACCGATCGTCGCCGAGATTCAGCGCGAGCTGGATCGCGAAGAACGCGACGATGCAGAGGAAGAAGAAGAGCCGGAACGGCGTCACGTAGCGCACGCGCCGGCCGGCGAAGTACTCGAGCGTGAGATATCCGGGCCGGACATACAGCGGACCGAGGCTGCGGAACACGCGCGAGTCGATGTTGAAGATCGTGTCGAGCACGTCCGACATCACGCTCGCAAGCTGGCGGATCATGCCCTTCTCGGGCTGGCCGCAGGCGTAGCAGTACGGACCGTGCATCGGCGCGCCGCAGTTGGCGCAGGGGCGCGCGGCGTGTGCGGGGGCTGGAGGCGAAGTGGACTCGGTCGTCATTGGTCGTTGTTCTTTTGTTCTTTTTCACACCTGGATTCGGCCGTGATCCCTTCTCCCGCTTGCGGAGAAGGTGCCGGCAGCGGATGAGGGAAGCTTTGGCAAGTCGTTCCGCAGCTTCCCTCACCCGCGCCGCCCGGCGCGACCTCTCCCGCAACGGGAGAGGTGACAGCCGAGATTCGACGCCATCAGGCCGTGTGTCGTCCGATTGCCGACAGCAAAGCGCCTCGCACGCTCGGCTACACTCGGCATTGGAATCCCGCCATGCCCCCCATTCTACCCACCCAACGCCCGCGCCTCGCGCACGAGCTCAAAGAGATGCTGCGCCTCGCTCTGCCGCTCGTCACCGGGCAGCTCTCGGCGATCGGCATGAACGTCATCGACGCGATGCTGGCCGGCCATCTCGACGCACACACGCTCGGCGCGGTCGCGGTCGGCACGAGCGTCTGGTCGCTCGCGCTCGTGGCCGCGATCGGCGTCATGCTCGCGCTGCCGCCGTCGGTCGCGCAGTTGAACGGCGCGAGGCGCACCGCCGAGATCGGGCCCTTGTTCCGCCAGGCGCTCTGGCTCGCGCTCGTCCTTGGCGTGCTGCTCTGGTTCGGTGTGCGTTTCGGCGGCCCGAGGCTCGTCGCCGCGATCGGCGTCGATGCCGCGCTCGTGCCCGACGTCGAGCGCTTCCTGCACGCGATCGCGTACGGCGCGCCAGCGCTCGCGCTGTTCTTCACGCTGCGCGGCCTCAGCGAGGGGTTCGGCCTCACGCGTCCGACGATGTACTTCAGCCTGTTCGGACTCTCCCTGCTGGGCCCGATCGGCTACACGCTCATGTACGGCCGCTTCGGCATGCCCGCGCTCGGCGCACGGGGCAGCGGCATCGCGACGGCGATCGTGCTCTGGATCGAGGCGCTCGCGTTTCTCGCCTATGTCGCGACTCGCCATCACTATCGTTCGCTCGCGCTGTTCGCGCGGTTCGAGCCGCCGAGGCCCGCCGCGATCGGCGAGCTCCTGCGCATCGGCGTGCCGATGGGCATTTCCCTGTTCATGGAAGCGAGTCTCTTCGTCGCGGTCGCGCTCGCGATCGGCACGCTCGGCACCGATGTCGTCGCGAGTCATCAGATCGCGATCAACGTCGCCTCGGTCACGTTCATGATTCCGCTCGGCATCGCGATGGCGACGACCGTGCGCGTCGGCCACGCGGTCGGCCGCGGCGACGCCGAGGGCGTGCGCGGCGCGGGGCTCGCCGGGCTCGCGCTGACCCTCGTGACGCAGGGCGTCTCGGCGATCCTGATGCTGACGGTCCCGCAGCACATCGCGGCGCTCTACACGGCGGACGCGGCCGTCATCGGCCTCGCCGCGCAGCTCCTCGTGCTGGCGGGCCTTTTCCAGTTCTCGGACGGGCTCCAGGTTTCGGCGAGCGGCGCGCTGCGCGGGCTCAAGGACACGCGCGTGCCGATGCTGATTACGACGTTCGCTTACTGGGGCGTCGGCATGCCGGTCGGCTGGTGGCTCGCATTCCGCGCCGGATTCGGCGCGCGCGGCATGTGGATGGGCCTCATCGCCGGACTCAGCATGGCCGCCATGCTGCTGACGACGCGGTTCTGGCGGCTCGCGCGCTCGTACGGAGAGCCGGCCCCGGCCTGATCCTTCATCGGCATGACGCGGGATCGGGTAGGCTTCGCGCATTGAAAAGCCGCGTCGGCGGCAGCATCGAGGCCGGTGGCGTCGCGGGAGCGCCAGGCCGCGTCAGGAGACCCATGACCAAGGATTCACCCGGCATCTTCGTGCGCATCGCGCGCGGCATCTGGAACGCGCTGAATTTCACGCGCCTTCTCGTCTTCAATCTCATCTTCCTCGCGCTGCTGGTCGGCTTCCTCGTCGTCGCCTTCAGCGCGCGGCCGGTGCTGCAGGCGCGCACGACGCTCGTGCTCGATCCGAAGGGCACGATCGTCGAGCAGTACACGATCGATCCCGCGCAGCGCGCGCTCGGCAATCTTGCCGGCGAGCCGCCGAAGGAAGTGCAGCTGCGCGATCTCCTGCGCGTGATCGATGCGGCCGCGAAGGATCCGCGCATCGAGCGCATCGCGCTGATCCCGGACGAGATCGACGGCGCCGGATTCGCGACCTTGCACGAGGTCGGAAACGCGCTCGACCGCTTCCGCGCGAGCGGCAAGGAGATCATCGCGGTCGCCGGCGATCTCGGTCAGGGCCAGTATCTCCTCGCCGCGCATGCGGACCGCATCCTGCTCGATCCCGACGGCGCCGTCGTGCTCGAAGGGCTCGCGAGCTACCGCAGCTATTTCCGCGACGCGCTCGACAAGCTCGGCGTCGACGTGCATCTGATCAAGGTCGGACAGTACAAGTCCGCGGCCGAGCCCTACGTGCTGAACCAGGCGTCCGACGCCGCGAAGGAAGCCGACCGCTACTGGATGGGCGGGCTATGGCAGGACTATCTCGACGAGGTCGCGAGCCTGCGCAAGATCGACGCTTCGTCGATCGGCGAGGACATCGCGCACTACGACGAGCGCGTCGCATCGCAAGGCGGCGATCTTGCGAAGGTCGCGCTCGGCCAGAAGCTCGTCGACGAGCTCGCGACGCGAGCCCAGGCGCGCAAGCTCTTGCGCGACAAGGGCGTCGCGGAAGGCGACGAAGGTTTCCGCCAGGTCGATTTCAGGACCTATCTCGGCATGCTGACGCCCGAGGTGCGGGCGCCGTTCGGCGCCGAGGTCGCCGTCGTCGTCGCGCAGGGCGAGATCGTTCCCGGCGACCAGCCGCCCGGCATGATCGGCGGACGCTCGGCCGCGCAGCTGATCCGCGCGGCGCGCGTCGACGATCGCGTCAAGGCGATCGTGCTGCGCGTCGACTCGCCGGGCGGCGATGCGTATTCGTCGGAGCTGATCCGTCGCGAGATCGCCGAGACGCGCGCGGCCGGCAAGCCGGTCGTCGTCTCGATGGGCGACGTCGCCGCGAGCGGCGGCTACTGGATCGCGATGGACGGCGACGAGATCTTCGCCGAGCCGACGACGATCACGGGATCGATCGGCATTTTCGGGCTCGTACTGACGATTCCGGAAACGCTCGCGAAGATCGGCGTGCACACCGACGGCATCGGCACGACACCGCTTGCAGGCACGTTCGACATCCGCAGGCCGCTGTCGCCCGAGCTCGAATCGATCCTGACGAGCGCGATCCATCACGGCTACGACGAATTCATCGGCCGTGTCGCGAAAGCGCGCAAGCAAACGCCCGAAGCGATCGACGCGATCGCGCAGGGACGCGTCTGGAGCGGCAGCCAGGCCAAGGAGCGCGGCCTCGTCGATCGCCTCGGCGGAATCGACGACGCGATCGCCTCGGCCGCTTCGCGCGCGAAGCTCGGCAGCAACTACAGCGTGCGCTACGTCGAGCGAGAGCCGAGCGCGTGGGAGCGGTTCCTCCTGAGTTTCGGCGAGAGCTCGGCGATGACCAAGATCGCGCGCCGCGTCGGTTTCACGCTGCCGTCGGCGTGGCTCGATCGCGGCGAGATCGCGGAGATCGGCGGGATACTCGAAACGCTGAAAGGCAAGCGCTACGCGGCGTTCGCGCATTGCTTCTGCGATTTGCGTTAGGCGTCGATGCCCAGCACCTCCGTCGTCCCCGCGAAGGCGGGGACCCAGCGTCTTCATCTTTCCGATCGCACGAAAGGCGCTGGATTCCCGCCTTCGCGGGAACGACGATGGGGTTGGTTTTCGCGCGTCGAAATCTCAGCGCAGCGAGGCGTTGATCCTGTCGAGCGTGGCCCCACCGGGGCACAGTTCCTTGGCGCCGAGCGCATTGAACGGCACCGCCGCCGTATTGAGATGCTGATGCAGATCGCGCGCCTTGCGATCGACATAAAGAAGGCCGGTGACGACTTCGCCGCGCGCCTGATGCTCGTGGATGAAGTTCATCGCCGCGATGCGGTCGCCGGGATCGTAGCTCGCCGACAGCTTGCGCAGCTTCAAGACGCTGCCGTCGTGTTGCTCGACCTCGATCGCTTCGCCATCGGCATATTCGACCGCGATCTCGGCGCGCGCCTGGATCACGTCGAGCCGGTTCACGGCTTCGTTGTGCTGGCGCACGTAGTCGTAGCTCTTGGTCGAGCCCGCGTGATTGTTGAACGCGACGCAAGGGCTGACGACGTCGATGAACGCGGCGCCGCGGTGCGTGATCGCGGCCTGGATCAGCGGCACGAGCTGCTGCTTGTCGCCCGAGAATCCGCGCGCGACGTAGGTCGCGCCGAGCGAGAGCGCGAGGCTGACGAGATCGATCGGCGCGTCGGAATTGACGACACCCTTCTTCGACACCGACCCCTGGTCCGCCGTCGCCGAGAACTGGCCTTTCGTCAGGCCGTACACGCCGTTGTTCTCGACGATGTAGACCATGTTGACGCCGCGCCGGATCGCATGCACGAACTGGCCGATGCCGATCGAGGCGGAATCGCCGTCGCCGGAGACGCCGAGATAGATGAGATCGCGGTTCGCGAGGTTCGCGCCGGTCAAGACCGACGGCATGCGGCCGTGCACGGTGTTGAAGCCGTGCGACTGGCCGAGGAAATAATCCGGCGTCTTCGAGCTGCAACCGATGCCGGAGAGCTTCGCGACGCGGTGCGGCTCGATGTCGAGCTCCCAGCATGCCTGGATGATCGAGGCCGAGATCGAATCGTGGCCGCAGCCGGCGCAAAGCGTCGAGATCTTTCCTTCGTAGTCGCGGCGCGTGAAGCCGATCGCGTTGCAGGCCAGCGCCGGATGATGGAGCTTCGGTTTCGCGATGTAGGTCATCGGCTCATTTCCGTCGAGTCGTTTCGAGAGCATAGCCGAGCAGCGCACCGCCGAAGACGAGTGCGGTCAGCGTCCACACGGCGAAGAAGAGCGGCGTATCGCGCGCGCGTTCCGGCGCGATCATCAGGAGGCCGCGAAACGCGAGCCCCGCGAGCTCGGTCGCGATCGCGACGGCGAGCCACGGCGAGCGATCGCGCCGCCAGAGCACGACGAGCGCCGCCAGCACCATCAGCGAGCCCGCGGTCGGCGCGAGCTGCTGCAAGATGTCGATGAAGCCGCGGTGCATCGTCACGCTCCTCAATCGCAGGCGGGCGCCGGATCCGGCAACGTGCCGGCGCGGTATTTCTGCCGGTAGCCGTATTCGAAATCGGCGAACGCGCGCTTGTAGTCGATGCCGTCGACGTCGTGGTTGACGCCGCGGAACGCGTACGGCTTGCCGGGTTTGCCGCCGGCGGGTTTTTCGAAATAGATCTCGATCTCGGCCGGTTCCTTCGGGTGATCTTTCGGCACGATCGTCGCGCCGGCGCACCACTTGCCGCCTGCGTCGAGCGGATTCAGATCGCTGACGAGCTGGCAGCTTCCGCCGCGCCAGGTGACGCGCGATGCCGTGTCGCCGAGCACGTCGGCAAGCCACGTTTCGACCGGGCGATCAGGAGCGCAAAGCTCGCGGCCGTAATCGATTTCCGACAGCATGGCCGCTTTCGCGGCCGCGATCAGCGCCGATGCCGAAACGGCATGCGGCGTCTTCCGTGCAGGTTTCTGCGGTGTCGCCGCG
>DASZYR010000095.1:0-3294 GCA_035545255.1 Rhodanobacteraceae bacterium | reverse complement strand
CCCAGGAGGCGATCGAGCTCGCGCGTTCCGCGCCGGCAGCGCCAGCGCAGGCGGTTGAGGTCGGCGGCTGCGTTTCTGTCATCCATCGCGGTTTCCCCCTCTCCCGCTTTGCGGGAGAGGGCTGGGGCGAGGGCAAACCGGTTCTACGCCCCCAAAGCCTTCCCTCACCCTACCCTCTCCCGCGAGCGGGAGAGGGGAAGATGCGCCTCAGCTCTGCCGCTCGACGATCAGCTTCTTGACCTCCGCGATCGCCTTCGCGGGATTGAGCCCCTTCGGGCACGTGCGCGCGCAGTTCATGATCGTGTGGCAGCGGTAGAGCTTGAACGGGTCCTCGAGATCGTCGAGCCGCGCGCCGGTGTCCTCGTCGCGCGAATCGACGATCCAGCGGTATGCCTGCAACAGCACGGCCGGGCCGAGATAGCGATCGGAGTTCCACCAGTAGCTGGGGCACGAAGTCGTGCAGCACGCGCAGAGGATGCACTCATAGAGGCCGTCGAGCTTGGCGCGATCTTCCTTCGACTGCAGCCGCTCGCGGTTCGGCGCCGGCGTCTCGGTGCGAAGCCACGGCTTGATCGAGGCGTACTGCGCGTAGAAATGCGTGAGATCGGGCACGAGATCCTTGACGACCGGCATGTGCGGCAGCGGATAGATCTTCACGTCGCCGGACGGGCAATCGCCGATCGCCCTGGTGCAGGCGAGCGTGTTCGTGCCGTCGATGTTCATCGCGCACGAGCCGCAGATGCCTTCGCGGCACGAGCGGCGGAAGGTCAGCGTCGAGTCGATCTCGTTCTTGATCTTGATCAGCGCGTCGAGAACCATCGGGCCGCAGGCCGCGAGATCGACTTCGTACTCGTCGATGCGCGGATTCTCGCCGTCGTCCGGGCTCCAGCGGTAGATGCGGAACGTGCGGACGTTCTTCGCGTCGGTCTTCGCCGGGAAGCGCTTTCCCGGATGGATCTTCGAGTTCTGCGGCAAAGTGAATTCGGCCATGAGGCATCAACCCGGAGTTGGCGAAGAACGGCGCCGCGACTGCACGGCCATGAAGACCGCGAATCCGAGCCAGGAAAGGAACAGCGCAGCGAGTGCCCAGCCGAGCTTCTCGAAGCCCCGGGCCTTCGGCGAGAGCAGCACGAGCGCCGGCGGCAGCAGGAAGATCGCGCCGAGAATCAGCATGTGAAACCCGTTGAGACTTTGCATCCGATCGCGCTCCGTCTCAATACACCCGCTTCTTCGGCGGCACCGCTTCGACGTCGTCCGTCATCGGCTTCAGGTGCACGGGCCGGAAATCGAACGCGCATTTTCCTTTCGCGTCGACGCCGACCAGCGTGTGCTTCATCCAGTTCTCGTCGTCACGCTCTGGAAAATCCTCGCGCGCGTGCGCGCCGCGGCTCTCGTGGCGCTGCTCGGCCGAGTTGATCGTCGCGACGGCGTTGTAGAGAAGATTCTGCAGCTCGAACGTCTCGATGAGATCGGAGTTCCAGACCAGCGAGCGGTCGCTGACGCGCACGTCGGCGAGCGAATCGAACACCTTCGTCATCTTCGCGCAGCCTTCGCGCAGCGTCGCTTCGGTACGGAACACGGCCGCGTCCGCCTGCATCGTCTTCTGCATCGCGAGGCGGATCTCGGCGGTCGGTGTCGATCCTTTCGCATGGCGCAGGCGATCGAGATTCGACAGCGCCGCGTCGCAGGCCGACGGTGCGAGCTCCTTGTGCGGCTGATCCGGCTTGATCGTCTCGGCGCAGCGCTGCGCGACCGCACGGCCGAACACGACGAGGTCGAGCAGCGAGTTCGAGCCAAGCCGGTTCGCGCCGTGCACCGAGACGCAGGCGGCCTCGCCGATCGCGAAGAGCCCCGGCACGACGACGTCGGGATCGCCGCCGACCTTGCGCACGACTTCGCCGTGATGATTCGTCGGGATGCCGCCCATGTTGTAGTGCACGGTCGGCAGAACCGGGATCGGCTCCTTCGTCACGTCGACGCCGGCGAAGATGCGCGCGCTCTCGGAAATGCCGGGCAGCTTCTCGTGCAGCACGTCGGCGCCGAGGTGCATGAGGTTCAGGTTGATGTGGTCCTTGTGCTCGCCGACGCCGCGGCCTTCGCGGATCTCGATCGTCATCGAGCGGCTGACCACGTCGCGCGAGGCGAGGTCCTTCGCGTTCGGCGCGTAGCGCTCCATGAAGCGCTCGCCCTTGGAGTTCGTGAGATAGCCGCCCTCGCCGCGCGCCCCCTCGGTGATGAGGCAGCCCGCGCCGTAGATGCCGGTGGGATGGAACTGCACGAACTCCATGTCCTGCAGCGGCAATCCGGATCGGAGCACGAGCCCGCCGCCGTCGCCGGTGCAGGTGTGCGCGCTCGTCGCACTGAAGTACGCGCGTCCGTAGCCGCCGGTCGCGAGCACGACGCCGTGTGCGCGAAAGAGATGCAGCGTGCCCTCGCTCATGTCGAGCGCGAGCACGCCGCGGCAGGCGCCTTCGCCGTCGAAGACGAGATCGAGCGCGAAATACTCGATGAAGAAGCGCGCGTTGTGCTTGAGCGACTGCTGATACAGCGTGTGCAGCATCGCGTGGCCGGTGCGGTCGGCCGCGGCGCAGGTGCGCTGCGCGACGCCCTTGCCGTAGTTCGTCGTCATGCCGCCGAACGGGCGCTGGTAGATCTTGCCTTCCTCGGTGCGCGAGAACGGCACGCCGTAATGCTCGAGCTCGATGACGGCCGGGATCGCCTCGCGGCACATGTATTCGATCGCGTCCTGGTCACCGAGCCAGTCCGAGCCCTTGATCGTGTCGTAGAAATGGAAGCGCCAGTCGTCCTCGCCCATGTTGCCAAGCGCGGCCGAGATGCCGCCCTGCGCCGCGACCGTGTGCGAGCGCGTCGGAAATACTTTCGTAAGGCACGCGGTCGAAAGACCGGTCGCCGCGAGACCGAACGTCGCGCGCAGGCCAGCGCCGCCGGCGCCGATCACGACGATGTCGTATTTGTGCTCCTGGATCTTGTAGCTTTCCATGCGGTCAGGTCCCGAGCGCAATGCGGATGACGGCGAGCACGCTCACGGCGGCGCCGAGGAAACAGGCGAACTTGACCGCGATCTGCGAGGCGAGCGCGAGACCCTTCGCGTGCACGTAGTCTTCGATGACGACCTGCAGGCCGAGCTGCGCGTGCCAGAACGCGGCGACGACGAACGCCAGCATCAGCACCGCATTGAACGGCTGCGCGACCATCGCGCGAGCGCCGACGTAGTCCGCGTGCAGCAGGGACAGCGCGATCCAGACGAACCAGATGCCGAGCACGACCAGCGCG
>DASZYR010000094.1:0-16295 GCA_035545255.1 Rhodanobacteraceae bacterium | reverse complement strand
ATTTCGCTTTTGCGCTCGGCCAGCGCGTCGATGAAATGCGCGACCGTCGAGCCGGTGCCGACGCCGACGATGCGTGCGCCGTCGAGGTAGCGCAGCGCCGCGCGGGCGGCGAGGCGTTTTTGTTCGTCTTGTGCTGTTGTCGTCATATGGCCGGAGTCAAGTCGCACCGCGACGCCGAGTGGAAAAATCTCTGTCCCAAGCTCGAAGAATGCGCCGGGATACCAGCAGATTTTTCGCCGGCAGAATGAGGCCGGACTCGAACGGTGTCAGAAAGAGAGTGAACAGAATGACCGCCACCCAACCGGCGGTCTTCGCGCGCGGATCGATGGCTCGGCACGTTTTGTGGACGGATACGGTGCAAAGGAGAACAGGCGGGACCGTGACGAGCGTGAGCCACAGGGATGTCGTGAGACCAAGCTGCATGGAGTCGGTCGCGGCAAATGCACACGTCGAAGTCAGCCATCCGACATGAATGACGTATGCCTTCAAGAGCAGCATTCGCTTTCGCCGCAGCAGTTCGATGAGGTGCGCCATGCCGAAGCCCCCGCCTCATTCGAGCCCGAGGATGAAATCCCACTGCGCTTTCGTCACCGGCAACACCGAGAGCCGGTTGCCGCGCGCCAGCAACGAGAAACCGTCGAGCTCGCGCCGATCCTTCAGCTCCGCGAGCGGAATCACGCGTTTCAGCTTGCGCTTGAACTTGACGTCGACGAGCGACCAGCGCGGCTCCTCGCGTTTGCTCGCGGCGTCGTAGTAATCGCTTTTCCTGTCGAATTGCGTCGGATCGGGATACGCGTCGGTCGCGACCTCGGCGATGCCAGCGACGCCGGGCACTTCGCAGCTCGAGTGATAGAAGAGCACGCCATCGCCCGGCTTCATCTCGCGCATGAAGTTGCGCGCCTGGTAGTTGCGCACGCCCGTCCACGGCTCGACCTTCTTTTTCGCGAGATCGTCGATCGAGAACTCGTCGGGCTCGGTCTTCATCAGCCAGTGGCGCATGCGTCAGGTTTCCGGATTCGTGAAGTCGATCAGTTCGCGCTCGGTGGCGATGTAATCGAGCGGCACGTCCCAATCCTCGGGCGGGACGCGTTCGACTTCCTGCAGAGCGTACCCGATCCCGACGAGCAACGGCTTCGCCGGCCGCTCGACGTCGCGCAGGAATGCAAAGCTGCGGTCGTAGTAGCCGCCGCCGAAGCCGAGCCGGTGCCCGCGACGGTCGAAGCCGAGCAGCGGCACGAGCACGACATCGAGCGCATCGGGCGCAAGCGAGGCGTCGGTGTCGCCGGGCTCGGGAATGCCGAGGCGGTTCGGCGTGATCTCCATGCCCGGCCACCACGCAGCGAAAGTGAGCCGCTTGTTCGCGTCGATGACCGGCAGGTGATAGGCCTGTCCGCGCGCGCGCAAACCTCCGATGATCGCCGCGAGGGGCAGCTCGCCGGCGATCGCCCAGTAGCCGGCGATGTTCGTGTCGGTGAGGAATTCGGGGATCGCTTCGAGATGGGCGACGAGCGACATCGTCGCCGCGATGCGATCGGCCGTCGAGATCGCGGTGCGCCGCTCGCGCAGCGTCGTGCGCAAGGCGGTCCGCGCGGCGTCGGCGGGCGAGGTCATGCGCCCATGATGCCAGAGCGCGTCGCGCGGAAGGGGAGAACAAGAAAGAGCAAGATGGATTCCGGCTTTCGCCGGAATGGCGAGAGGGCGACGATGCCCAACGCTCTTGTCAAGCGCCGTCGCCGCCACTCGAATTCGTGCTTCACTCGAAAAGTGCGGCCATGGACGGCCGCTTCTGGACTCCATCCTTCGCGATGCTCCAAAGCAGTCAACGAAGGCGGGTAACGCGATCCATGGATGGATCGCAAAGATAACGGCATCCTCCGCGATGGCGGTGCGCATCGAACGACCTTGAACCATGGGTTCAGGTGGGAGAGTCGGCAGGGCCATCAGGCTTTCCGCGCGTGGCGGACATGCACACCGGCTTCTGCGTCCTGTCCCGGGTCGTCAATAGGAACAAGGCAATATGTAAGAGTGCGCTGTCGCGCACCGCAGAGGACACCTGGGGCTATTGTATGGAGCCCGGCAACGCGCGTTCAAGCTTCGCGTGAATCGCTTGCAGGTGATGTGCCAGCGCGGCTTCCTGACTCGATTCGCGCTGCCGCGCGCCGATCAGCTCGTGCGCGATCGTCAGGGCCGCGAGCACGGCGATGCGGTCGAGGTTGGCGGCGCGCGCGCCGGCACGGATCTCGCGCATCTTCGCGTCGAGAAAGCTCGCGGCCGCGATCAGGCCGGGCCGTTCATCCGGCGTGCACGCGATGAGGTATTCGCGATCGAGAATCGAGACCGACACGGGCTCAGTCATGGCTTTCGGCTTTTGCGATCATTCTCGATCGCCCGATCTGCAACTTGCGTGGAAGGGAAGGGTGAATGTTCCGGAGTCCGGCTGCGACATGCGTGACGCAGGAGCTTCGCATGTCGCCGGCTCAGCCGTGATTCTGCTCAAGGGACTTGAGGCGCAGGATCATCGCTTCGACGCGCGAGCGCGCCTGCTCGTTACGCGCGAGCAGTTGCGCGCGCTCGGTCGCGAGCTGCTCCTGGCTGTGGCGCAGGCTGCGGTTTTCTTCCTGCAGCGTGCGGCACAGCTCGAGCAGCCGGTCGACCCGGTCGCCGATCGCCAGCAGCTTCTCTTCGTGCGCGGACATGTCGGCAATATAGCATCAAGATTTGTGTGGAAGAGATGTGCAAATTCGCGGTTCGAAAGGCGATGGCCCGAAGCCGGCAGCCGACGGCCGAAACGCGGTTCAGGAAGCGCTTTCGGGCTTTCCCGTCACCGGCTTCGCCTACCGCGTTTCCCCGAGCGCGATGCGCCGTCGTATCGCCCGGTCGCGCAGGAAGCCGAGGCACTGATCCGCTCCGAGCGGCAGCGACAGCCAGTGGCCCTGGATCTCGTCGCAGCCCTGCTCGCGCAGGTACTCGACCTGCTCGGCGCTCTCGACGCCTTCGGCGACGACGTTGAGCCCGAGCGAATGCGCCATCGTGATGACGGTCGCCGTGATCGCCTCGTCGTCGGGATCGGTCGTGATGTCGCCGACGAATTCCTTGTCGATCTTGAGCGTGTCGATCGGCAGGCGTTTGAGATACGACAGCGACGAATAGCCGGTTCCGAAATCGTCGATCGCGAGCGTGACGCCGACGGCCTTCAGCTGGCGCAGCGTCGTGATCGACTGCTCGGCGTTCGCCATGACCATGCTCTCGGTCAGCTCGAGCTCGAGCTGGTTCGGCGCGACGTCGTGCTCGGCGAGGATGTCGCAGAGCCGCTGCGTCAGCTCGCCGCGGAGCAGTTGCAGCACCGACACGTTCACCGACATCGTCACGTCGCGCACGCCGGCGTCGCGCCAGCGCGCGAGCTGCGCGCAGGCCTGTCCGACGACCCAGTCGCCGATCTCGATGATCATGCCGGTTTCTTCGGCGATCGGGATGAACGAGGTCGGCGGCACGTTGCCGAGATCTTCGCTGCGCCAGCGGAGCAGCGCCTCGACGCCGGTCACGCGCTCGTCGAGCAGCGAGAGCTTGGGCTGGTAGACGAGCGTGAATTCGTTGCGCTCCAGGGCCTTGCGCAGCGCCGCGACGGTCGTCGCGCGAAGCCGCGCGGCCGCGTCCATCGCCTCGGTGTAGACCATGTACGTGCGCCGGCCGCGTTCTTTGGCCTGATACATCGCGGTGTCGGCGAATTTCAGGAGATCGGTCGGCACCTGGCCGTGATCGGGGTAGAAGCTGATGCCGATCGACGGCGAGATCACGACTTCCTGGCCGTTGTCGAGCTCGAGCGGCTGGTCGAACGCGGCGATGACCTTCTGCGCGATGTGCTCGGCTTCCAGGTTGCCGGCCACGTCTTCGAGCACGACCGTGAACTCGTCGCCGCCGAGCCGCGCCACCGTGTCGCCCTCGCGCACGACGTGGCGCAAGCGGCTGCCTGCCGCCTTCAGCATGCGATCGCCGGCCGCGTGGCCCATCGAATCGTTGACGTGCTTGAAGCGGTCGAGATCGAGGAACAGTACGGCGACCTTGCGATTGCCGCGCCGCGCGCGAATGATCGCGTGGCCGAGCCGCTCGCTCAGCAGCGTGCGGTTCGGAAGACCGGTCAGCGTGTCGTAGTTCGCGAGATAGCGCAGCTCCTGCTCGGCGCGCTTGCGGTCGGTGATGTCGTTCAGCACGCCGACGAAATGCGTGCGCGCGCCCGACGCGTCGCGGACTTCCGTGAGCTCGAGCCAGCAGAGGAATTCCTCGTTGTCCTTCCTTCGCTGCCAGAGCTCGCCGCGCCAGTGGCCGTTGCGCTCGAGCGCTTCGCGCATCGCGAGATAGTGCTCGGGCGGATGCTGGGCGCAGTTGAGAAGCGAGGCGACCTTGCCGATGACCTCGTGCTCGCGCCAGCCGGTCATGCGCGTGAACGCGGGATTGACCGAGACGAAGCGGAACTCGAGATCGGTCACCGTCAGCGCCTCGGTCATGCTGCGGATGACCTCCTGCGCGATGCGGTGCTCGCGGTCGGCGACGCGCTTGGTCATGATGTTGCGCGCGGTTCCGCACATGCGCAGCGGCTGGCCGTTCTCGTCGCGCTCGACGATGCGCGCGCGCGCGAGCACCCAGACCCAGTCCCCGCGGTTCGAGCGCAGGCGATGCTCGGATTCGAGCGTTTCGGCAAGCCCTGCCGCGTGCTCGTCGATGCGCTGGCGCACGACCGGCAGATCGTCGGGATGGACGTTTTCCTCGATCCACTCTCGCGCCGCGATCGGCTTGCCCTCGTTCGGATTGCGCAAGAGCTCGCCGACGCCGGTGATGAAGAGCGTGTCGTTCTTCATGTCCCAGTCCCAGAACTCGTCGCCCGATCCCCAGAGCGCGAGACGAAGCCGGTCCTCGCGCTCGCGCAGGTCGTTCTGGCGGTGCGCAAGCTCCTGACGCCGCCGCTTCAGGACGTTCCACCAGATGGCGGCACCCACGACCGCGGCGAAGAGATAGAGGAGCTTCGTCTCGGTTCCGGCCCACCACGGCGGCGCGACGACGAGGCTCAGCGTCGCCGGCGTCTCGTTCCAGTAGCCGTCGTGATTGGCGGCGCGCACGCGGAAGTGGTAGCGGCCGGCATCGAGGTTCGTGTACGTCGCCTCGTGGCGCGAGCCCGCGTCGATCCAGCGCTCGTCGAAGCCTTCGAGCTGGTACATGAAGCGGTTGCGCTCGGGTGCCGTGAAATCGAGCGCGGCGAACTCGAAGCGCACGACGCGGTCGGACTGCGCCATGCGCACGCTCGCGGCATCGCGCAGTACGTGGCGGCCGGCATTGCCGATCTCGACGTCCGTTAACACGACCGGCGCCGGATAGCGGCTCGCGACGATCCCCTGCGGCGCGAACAGCGTCAGCCCGTCCGCGCCGCCGAACGCGAGCCGGCCGTCGCGCAGCGAGGCGAACGCGCCGTTGTTGAACTCGGTGCCCTGGAGGCCGTCGGAGATGCCGTATGCGCGGAACGTCTGGCTGCTGCGGTCGAACGCCGCGAGACCCTTGTTCGAGCTCAGCCACAGACGGCCCATCGCATCCTCGCCGATCGCGAGGATCGTGCCGTTCGGCAGGCCGTCGCGCGGCAGCCAATGCGTGAAGCGCATGCTGGCGCCTTCCATGCCGTCGACGCGGTTCAATCCCGCCTGCGTGCCGATCCAGATCGTACCGTCGGCGCTTTCGTGGATGGCGCGCACGACGTTGCCCGCGAGCGAGCGCGGATCGGCGGGATCCTGGCGGAACGATCTCACGCTTCCGTTCGGATCGATGCGATCGAGCCCGTTCAGCGTGCCGACCCAGATTGCGCCGGTCTTGTCCTGGTGCAACGCGAGCACCGTGTTGCTGCCGAGCCTGGGCGTGCCCGCGTCCGCGCGCAGGATCTGCCACCGGTCGACCGGCGCGTCGTAGCGCGCGAGCCCGTTGTAGGCCGTGCCGAGCCAGAGCCGTCCGTCGCGAGCGGAAAGGATGCTGCGCACGTCGGCGTCGGCGAGGCCGTCTTCCTGATCGTCGAGCGGCAGCACGGTCGCGCTGCGGCGCGCGGGATCGAGCAGCGCGACACCGCGATTCGTCGCGACCCACAAGCGTCCCTGCCCGGTGCCGGCGAGCGCCATCACGTGCAATTCAGGAGCCTGCTCCGGCGCCGCGGGACGCGCATCGCCCTTGGCCGATGCAACACGCAAGTCCGGATGCTTCGAGGGAACCGAGGCGAACGCGTGCGCGAGCACCTCGCCGTAACGCTCGAACGCGCCGGTCGCGGGATCGTAGCGCTTGAGGCCGTCGCCGTCGGTGCCGAGCCAGATTCCGCCGCCGGCGTCCTCGAAGATCGCGTGCACGTCGTTCGATCCCGCGGTGCGCTCCGCGTCGGGATCCTCGATCGTCTGGAAGGTCGAACCTGCGGTATCGGCGCGCGCGAGGCCGCGCTCGCTCATGCCGATCCAGAGCAGTCCCGATCGATCGACGAGCAGGCTCGAGATCATCGAGCCCGGCAGCGCGCCGGCGACGTTGCGCTCGGGACGCAGCCAGGTTTCCTCGCCGCGTTCCGGATCGAACTCGACGAGGCCTTCGTGCGGCACGGCGAGCCAGAGGCGGCCGCGCGTGTCCTCGGCGATCGCCGTGACCGTGTGGCCGCCGCTCGCGGGCCAGACGCGTTGCGGCGTGCCGTCCGCCTCGATGCGGTAGAGACCGTCGTAGCTCGCCGCGTACAGCCGGTGCGCGTGATCGACGAGCAGCGCGGTGACGTCGTCGAGGATCTCGCTGCCGACGCGCTCGAGCGCATCGCCCTGCGCCGGCAAGCGGAACAAGCCGAGCGTGCTCGCGATCCAGAGCGTGCCGTCGTCGGTGCGGCGAAGCTGGCGCACGCGCGCCGCGCGACCTTCGCCGTGCGCAAGCGCGAGCGACGGATCGAAATGCAACCCGCGCGCATCCAGCCGGGCGAGGCCTGCGTCGGTGCCGACCCAGAGCGCACGTCCGGCGTCCGGCGCCAGCGCGCGGACGTTGGCGAGCTCGGGCGGTGCGCCCGCCGGCATCGGCACGCGCTCGACTGCCGTGCGCCCCGCATCGAGCCGCTCGACGCCTGCGCCGGCGGTGCCGATCCAGATGACGCCGTCGGCGTCTTCGGCAAGCGCGGATACCGGCGCGTCCGGCGCGTCGTCGTTGTCCGCCGACGGCTCGAACGAACGGAACGCGTAGCCATCGAAGCGTTGCAGGCCGGCTTGCGTCCCGATCCAGAGAAAGCCGGTCCGGTCCTGCAGCATCGCGGTGACCGTGTTCTGCGCGAGCCCCTGATCGGTGCCGAGCGTCTGGAAATGGAACTCGCGAGGCGGCGCTTGCGCACCCGCAGGCACGGCGAGGCTCGCGGCGAAGGACAGCGCGAGCCCTGCTGCCGCCGCATGCCGGCGCAGCATCGATGATCGCAACCGCAAGTCCTTCATCGGCGCGAGGTCCGCGTCCCCCGGGAAACCGAGTTTAGGCAATCGCCACCGGGTGCGCCACGCTTGGATGGCATGAGTACAATGGCCTGATGCGCCTTCGCTCGCCCGCATGACGCCATCGTCGCTGACACACGAGGAACTTGCCCGCGTGCTGGCGAGCCTGCGCCTCGGCGTCGGCGCGAGCGACCTGCACGGCTCCCTGACCGGATACCTTTGCGCCGGCGGTACGGCCGGCGCCGACAACTGGCCGGCCGCGCTCGAGATCGACCCCGGCGATCAGGCCTCGCTGCGCCACGAGGCGCTGGAACGTCTCTATCGCGATTGCCGCGCAGAGCTCGACGATCCCGATCTCGGCTTCGAGCCGCTCCTGCCCGCCGCCGACGCGCCGGTCGCGCGCCGCGGCGATGCGCTCGTCGAATGGTGTCGCGGCTTCCTCGGCGGCGTCGGACTCGCGGGCTCGCCGACGGGCATCCTCTCGGCCGACGCGAACGAGGTGCTGGCCGATTTCGGCCGCATCGCGGCCTCCCGTTTCGACTACGGCGACGACGAGGAAGACGAATCCGCGCTCGGCGAAGTGCTCGAGTTCGTCCGCGTCGGCGTGCTGCTGCTGCACGCTGAGCTGACGCGGCCGCGTGCGTCGGCGCGCCATTCCGTGCACTGACCGAGGGCTCGATGATCGGAACGAACGAGTTCGTCCGCCGCCGCCGGCAGCTGATGCGCATGGCCGGACGCGACGCGATCGTGATCGTGCCCGCGGCGCCGGAGCGCGTGCGCAACAACGACTCGCACTATCCGTACCGGCAGGACAGCGATTTCCATTACCTCTCGGGATTTCCCGAACCCGACGCGGTGCTCGCACTGATCCCGGGGCGCGAGCAGGGCGAGACGATCCTGTTCTGCCGCGAGCGCGACGCCGAGCGCGAGCGCTGGGACGGCACGCGCGCCGGCACCGAAGGCGCCGTGCGCGATCACGCATTCGACGACGCGTTCCCGATCGACGACATCGACGACATCCTGCCCGGCATGATCGAGGGCCGTTCGCGCGTCTATTACCACTTCGGGCGCGATCCCGAATTCGATCTCAAGCTGATCGGCTGGGTCAATCGCGTGCGCGCGGAAATCCGCCGCGGCGCGGTGCCGCCACACGAGTTCGTCGCGCTCTCGCATCTTCTGCACGACCTGCGGCTGTACAAATCGCGGGCCGAATTGCGCGTGATGAAGAAATCCGCGCGCATCGCGGCCGTGGCGCACGTGCGAGCGATGCGCGCGACGCGTCCCGGCATGAACGAGCACGAGATCGAGGCCGAACTCCTGCACGAGTTCCGCCGCCACGGCGCGGTGCCGAGCTACGAACCGATCGTCGGCGGCGGCGCGAACGCGTGCGTGCTGCACTATCGCGCGAACAATGCGCCGCTTCGCGACGGCGATCTCCTGCTGATCGACGCCGGAGCCGAGTACGCCTGCTACGCGTCCGACGTCACGCGCACGTTTCCGGTCAACGGCAAGTTCTCGCCCGAGCAGCGCGCGCTCTACGACATCGTGCTCGCCGCGCAGACGGCGGCGATCGGCGAAGTGCGCCCCGGCCGCTCGTTCGACGCGTATCACGAGGCCGCCGTGCGCGTCATCACGCGCGGGTTGATCCGCATCGGCCTTCTCGAAGGCAGCTTCGAGAAGAACCTGCGCGAGCATGCTTATCGCAGGTTCTACATGCACAAGACCGGGCACTGGCTCGGTCTCGACGTGCACGACGTCGGCGACTACCGCGTCGACGGCGAGTTCCGCATGCTCGAACCCGGCATGGTCGTCACCGTCGAGCCCGGGCTCTACGTCGCGCCGGAATCGAAGAAAGTGCCGGCGCGCTGGCGTGGCATCGGCATCCGCATCGAAGACGACGTCGTCGTGACGCGCGGCGATCCCGAGATCCTGACCGACGCCGTGCCGCGCGATCCCGACGCGATCGAGGCGCTGATGACGGCCTCGCGATGAGTCTCGTGCGCGCGACGGCGCTTCTCATCGCCGGGCTTGCCGCGAGCGCGCTCGCGACGGACGCATTCGCGGCGCTTCGCACCGATACGCCAGCCGCGAGCGAAGACACGGCGCAGGCGCCGCCATCCCCGCATCCCGGCGCCGACACGCTCGACTACGGCCTGTTCGGCACGTTGCACCTGACGCGCCCGTCCGGCGACGCCGCGCAGACGGTGCTCTTCTTTTCCGACCGCGACGGCTGGAGCCTGCATCACGACGATCTCGCCGGCGCGCTCGCGCGCGAGGGCGCGTTCGTCGTCGGCATCGACCTGCCGGCGTACCTGAAAAAACTGGAAGGCTTGTCGGGCAAGTGCTCGTATCCCGCGGGTCACGTCGAGGAAGTCGCGCACTGGATCGAGCGACACGAAGGCTTCGCGACGTACACGTATCCGCTCGTCGTCGGCGACGGCAGCGGCGCGACGTTCGCCTACGCGCTCGTCGCAGAGGCGCCGGCCGGCACGTTCGCAGGACTCGTCACGCTCGGCTGGGACGACGCGTTCCGCCTGCCGAAAGCGCTCTGCGCCGGGGACGCCGGCCCGATGACGGCAGCGGACGGCGGTGCGTTCCGCATCGTGCCGGTCGACCGTCTGCCGGCGACGTGGATGCCGAAGCCGTTCGCGCCCGGCGCGCGAGCGAGCGGGCTGCTCGCCGATGCGCGGGTCGGTGTCGATGCGTTCGGCGCGCTTGTGCATCCGTCCGCGCCACAGGAAGCAGGCCGCGATCTCGCCGCGACGTTCGCCCATTGGCGCCGCCACGAAATCTCGGCGCGCGCCGCGCTGCCCGACGATGTCGCCGATCTTCCGATCACCGATCTCCCGCCGACGCGCGGCGACGCGCACCGCATCGCGATCGTCATCACCGGCGACGGCGGCTGGGCCGGGCTCGATCGCGGCGTCGCCGCCGCGCTCAACGCCGACGGCGTGCGCGTCATCGGTTTTTCGACATTGAAATTCTTCTGGCACAAGCAGACGCCGGACGCTGCCGCGCAGGCGATCGCGCGGGTCATCGCGCACTACGGAAAGACGCAACCGGACGCGCGCTTCGTGCTGATCGGCTACTCGTTCGGCGCGAGCCTCGTGCCGGTCGTCGCGAACCGCCTGCCGGACGCGGCGCGCGCGCGCGTCGACGGCGGCATCATGATCTCGCCCGACGACGAAGCCGTGTTCGAGATCCACGTCGGCGACTGGTTCGGATCGACGCACCACGACGACGCGCTGCCGATCGGCCCCGAGATCGCCGCAAGCACGGTTCCGCTCGTCTGCGTGCACGGCGTCGACGAAAGCGACAGCTTCTGCCTGAAACCGCAACCGGCGCAGGTGAAAGTCGTGACGTTGCCGGGTGGACATCACTACAACGGCGACTACGCGGCACTGGGCGATCTGATCGTGAGGAACCTGCCGGCGGGCGGGAAGGCTGACCGGTAGCGGCCGCGCCCCGGTGCCCTGCTGCGAGCGCTGCATGAGTGCTGACTCGTGCACAAGCGTCGCCTGCAGCAGAAACGCTGCTGTCCGCGAACGGGACGCCGAGCGGATGAATGTGCCGAATCGCAAGTGGCGGGAATCCGCATCGAAATCCGTAATACGACAGCGGCCCGTCAACGGAGTCGGACATGCCAGTTCGTAGCGACCAACCCGCGCGGCAACGCGGGTTCGCGTTCGTCATCGCTTCGGTCGTTCTCGTCGGCGCCTCGCCGGCATTCGCCACGGCCGATTTCCAGCTCGAGCGCCTGACGCCGCGCGAATTGCGCGTTGCTCCCGGCGGTCAGACGAGTTATGCGCTGCGCATACGGAACGTCGGCACGGAAGCCGGCGTCGCCCACCTAGGTGACGGCACGCATATCGGTTTCAAGCCGCTCGACGATTACGAGAGCTACACATTCGGCCCACCCAGCGGATCGGGCTGCGGCCCGCTCGAAAAACGGTACACGGATTTCATCAATACCTGGCAATTCGTCTTCGACGCGGGGCCTGTCGCGCCGAATGCCTACCTCGATTGCGTGCTGACCGTGACCCGCGACGCTTCATCGCTCCACGACATGAGGATGACCTGGGGCGTGCTCATCGACGATGGCGGCACTCCTTCGTATCAGCACTATGTCGAAACAGCGCTCGTCGGAACACTCACGGACGTTTCCATCGAGGCGCATTCGTCGGGCTTCCATCTCGACGAGCAAGGCTTCGCGCATGCCGACACCGAGCTCGTCATCCACAACGGAGGGACATTTCCGCTCGACAGCGAGAACGTCGGCGCGTGCGAAGACAATGTATTGCGCCCGTTTCTGACCGACGGCAGCGGTGATGGAGGTTGCGGTGATGACGGGTGGCACCCCACCTGCTTCGATTGGGGATATGGGTTTCGTACGCCAGTGATAGGGGCCGGCGAGACGTATCGCTGCCTCATCCACCTGACATCGAAAGAACCGTATGTCGATCGCCTGGCATTTCCGATCGCGCTCGAGCAGTTTCGTTATGGTGCCGGTTTCAGCTTCCTCGATACGAATTCCGGCAACGACGCGACGTTGTTGCGGCTCGAGCCGGACGCGCCTGCCGGCAGCGGGGTTCCGGTGAGCGCGATGGCCTGGCAAGTCGCCGTCTTGTGCGGGGTTCTTCTTCTGGCGCTGGGTGTTCGAGCCATTCGCCCGGACTGAGTCGCAAAGTCGTCGCCTGTCGTGCGATGCGCCGCGGATGGATTCCTGTAATTTTTTACAGGTGTTTCCCGTCTCGCGCGGTGATTAACTGGTTCCCGTCGTCCATACGCGACGAACCGTCGGGACCGACGATCGCGAAAAGCCGAGGGATCGGCCGCAGGCCGGGCCCCGATGGCGTCGCCGCCACGCTGCCGAGGAGTCTGCCGTGTCCGCGTTATCCGTTTTCGATGCTCGCCGCCCGCGCCCGCGTTGCACACGCGACCGGCTGCTTCGCCTGCTGCTCGCGATCACGACAGCCGGTTTCCTGCACGCCGCAGCCGCGGCGACGATTGCGGTTCCGAACGGGGATTTTTCCGACCCCGGCAATTTCGGCTCGATCGGCGGAGGCGTCATCGGCGGCGCGGCAGACGACGTGCCGATCGGGTCGGGACCCTGGCTCGGCAGTTATGCGGGCGTGCTCGGCTTGCTCGCGCCGCCGACGCTCACGATCGGCGACGGCGCCGCGGAGATCAGCGGCCTCGCGGCTGCGAACATCCTCGGCATCTTCGACAATGGCGGGTCGTTCAGCCAGACGCTGTCGCAGTCATTCGAGACCGGCAAGCGCTATACGCTGTCCGCGACGGTCGATGCCGGCGGATCGATCGGCCTCGGCCTGCTCGGATCCGGCAACTTCGGCCTTGCGCTCGGCAGCGGCGGCGTGCGGCTCGCTTCGACCGCGACCGCCCCGCCTTCGCTGATCCATCTGCAGCCGATCGGCGGCACGACGTATCAGCTGACGTTGATGTACGACGCGTCCGCCGACAACGGTCCGATCGATGTCGAACTCTTCTGCGAGCCGCAGCAGCTGATCGGGGCCGAGTTGCTGCCGCACGTGACTTTCGGCGCCGTGACGCTCGACGGCACGGCGATCAACCCGGTTTCGGGATCGATCGTCGCGGTCGATCCGTCGCCGCAATCGGCGACGGTGGGCGAACCGTTCCCGAATGCGCTCGCGGTTCGCGTCACCGACGTCGATGGCGATCCGGTGCCGGGCGTGACGGTCACGTTCTCGACTCCGGCGGACGGTGCGAGCGCCGTGCTCTCTTCGCAAACCGCGGTGACCGGCGACGACGGCGGCGCGAGCGTGACCGCAACCGCCAGCACGGTGGCGGGTTCGTACGTCGTGTCCGCGACCGTCGATGGCGTCGACACGCCCGCGACGTTCAACCTGACGAATCTCGCGGGTCCGCCCGCATCGACGGTCGCAGCGCAAGGCGACGGACAGAGCGCGCCGATCGACACGCCGTTCCCGGTGCCGCTGGTCGTCGCCGTCGCCGACGCGTACGGCAACGCGGTCGAAGGCGTCGAAGTCACATTCGCGGCGCCGCCGGACGGCGCGTCGGCGACGCTTTCTGCCACCAGCGTGGCGACCGATGCGAACGGCCTTGCGCAAGTGCAGGCGACCGCGAACGACATCGTCGGTTCCTACGAAATCACCGCCAGCGTGGATGGCGTGGGTACTCCTGCGACGTTCGCGCTGACCAATCGCGTGGACGAGGGAACGACGATCGCGAGCGGCAGCGGCAATCATCAGTCCGCGAGCACGGGCGGGACGTTCGCATGCGCGCTCCGCGTCGTCGTCGACGACGCCGACGGCATGCCGCTCGCGGGTTACGCGGTCGACTTCGTCGCTCCCGACTCGGGTCCGTCGGCGATGCTGTACGACGGCGTCACGTCGGGCGAGAGCTTGCGCGTGTTGACCGGCGCCGACGGAGCCGCGACCGTCAATGCGATCGCGAACGACATCGCGGGCGATTACGAGGTGACTGCAACGCTCGTCGACTCGTCGGCACCCGCGGTCGTGTTCAACCTCGCGAACATCGAGGGACTCATCTTCCGGAGCGGCTTCGACGAGGCGTGCACTTCGTTGCTGCCCTGAGTTGCCGGAATCCGCCGCCGCGCATCCTTCGCGCGGCGGCGATTCGAACCCGGTTCTGCGCGCTGCCGGGGCGATTCGCGCGGGACGACATCGAGTCTCTTCGAGGCATTCGGCTCGAATGCCCGCATCGTCGCTCGAACGGCACCATTGAAAGCCGATGCGTCCTGAAGTGCAGCGCTAGCGCCCGCCGAACAGGAACCGCCGATAGCCGCCCGCGACGAGCGCCGCGATGTCGATCAGCAATCCCGGCACCCATAACCCGCGCGGATACGCCAGATACGAGCCGGTCCATTCGGGGGCGAACTTCTCCTTGTAGCGCCGCAATCCCTGGTAATTGTAGAAGCGCCCGCCGTACTGGAACGCGAGCGCGGCGAGCCGCTCGTTGATGCGCGCGTACGGGTTGTCGCCGACCGAAGAGAGCGGCGCCATGCCGAGGCTGAAGGTCTCGTAGCCGCGGTCCTTCGCCCACTGCATGACCTTCGCGAACAGGAAATCCATCGTCCCGCGCGGCGCGTCGGCGACGTGGCGCATGAGATCGACGCTGGCGGTGCCGTTCGGTCCGTACGGCGGCAGCACGTTCGCGAAGGCGACGAGCCCGCCGTCGCGGCGAACGAGCGCCAGGGGACTCCACGAGAAATAGTCCGGATCGAAACGGCCGAGCGAGAAGCCTTTCTCGCTCGCGCGCTTGTCGGCGAGCCAGAGATCCGACACGCGCTCGACGTCGCTCATCAGCACCGTGTCGAACGGCGGCTCGACGATCTCGAAAACGAGGCGTTCCTTCGTCGAACGGTTCACCGCCTGGCGCAGATCCTCCCAGCGCTTGCCGGCGAGCGTGAATTCGGCGAGACGGATCGTCGCGAGTTCGCCGAGCTTGAAGAGATCGAAGCCGAGATCGTGATACAGCGAGAGATCGGGTTCGAGCACTTCGTAGAACACCGGCGCGCGATCCTGCGCATCGGCGAAATGGCGGAAGTCGAGGATCGCGCGCTTGATCGCGCCTTCGGGTCCGCTCGGCGAACCGAGCGCGACGAGCCGATCGCGCACGACGCCGTACGCGACGACCGCGTGCCGGTCGGCCGACCAGAAGAGATGCTTGTCGCCCATGAACGCAAGATGCGCGAACTCGCCGCCGCCGTGCTCGAGATACACGGCGCGCGCGTCGCCGAGCTCGGCGCGATCGGGCATCCGCAGCGGCGGGCGCCGCACCGCGAACGATTGCCAGATCAGGTAGATCACGACGCCGAGCGCCGCGGCGAAAAGTCCGCGCGCGAGGCGCGAGGAATGCTCGCCGACGCCGAAATACCAGAGATCGAAGCTGTCGTCGCCGAGCACGGCCCAGACGCCGGCGACGAAGAACGCGAGCACGACCGCGACGAGGCCGAGATACCAGGTGAAGGTCGTCGCCGACGTCAGGCTCATCGCGCGCTGCGTGAATTCGCGCTTGCGCGCGCGCAGCAGCAAGGCGATCGAGAGCAGGAACAGCGCCTCGCCGAAATGAAGTCCCTTCGTCACCGCGAGCACGGCGCCGATCACGAGCATCCACGACGCGAGCCGGTACGCGACGCGCAGGCGACCGTCGATGCCGCGGCCAAGACCGAGCAGCAGCGTGCCGGTCAGGATCGACAGCCAGTACGAGCTCTCGATCGCAGCCGCCGGCAGCACCGCGCGCGCCGTCACGACACGCTCGTGCACGGCGGGAATCGCGGCCGAGGCGAGCAGCACGAGACCTGCGAGGAACGTCAGCGCCGCGAGCGCGCGGATGCCGAGACCGGCGAGAAGCCCCGCCGGAAGACCGAGAACGCCGAACAGCGGATGCGCGCGCAGGCGCCCGAACGCATGGGCGAGAATCGGCATCTGCTGCGCGACGCTGCCCGAACCGACGTAGAGCGCCGTGAGCAGCGGCAGAAGGTAATACGCGATGCGGAACAGAAAGAGCCCGGCAGCGACCGCACCCTGGTCGTAGCCGCCGGAAGTCAGTGCGACGAGCATGAGCCCGTCGAACACGCCGAGCCCGCCCGGCACGAGGCTGACGAGGCCGAGCACCTGCTCGCCGGCGAAACTGCCGAGCAGCGGACCCGGCTTGACGTGCGCGCCGGCGATATAGAGACACGCGTAGAGCACGCTTGCCGACAGCACCCAGTCGACGAACGACAACGCGGCGAGCGCGATCTTCAGCGTCAGCGGCGGCAGCTCGTGGCCTTTCGGCAGCCAGCGCATCAGCGGACGGCGCGAGCTC
>DASZYR010000093.1:0-6246 GCA_035545255.1 Rhodanobacteraceae bacterium | reverse complement strand
CGCTGCTTGACGAGCAGCGCCAGCTTGAGCTCGTTGTCCTTTGCGAGCAATGCCACGCGCTGCTCCGCTTCGGCGCGTGCGTGGCGCATTTCCAGTGCGGCGAGCTGACGGCTGGCGCGCACGCCGAGCAGTTCCTCGCGCTCGGACGCGTATTTGTGGGCGAAGCGCAACGCATCGGCGTCGTTTCGGTCCGCACGTGCGAGCTGCTCGCGCAGCTCGTAGGCCTGCACGAGCTGCGGGCGCAGGCGCGCGCGCTCGAGGCCGGCGATCGCCTCGTCGAGCAGGCCATGTGCGCGCAGGCGGTCGTGCTCCTGCATCGCGATGTCGGAAAGATGCAGCAGCGAGCGAGCCACGATCTCGCGCTGGTCGAGCTCGCGACCGAGCGCGAGCGCCGATTCGAGCTCGGCGCTTGCCTCGTCGGTGCGGCGCTGGCCGAACAGAGCCCGGCCAAGCTCAAGGCGGTCGAGGCCCTGGTGCGGACGATCGCCGATCGCTTCGTCGATTGCCAGCGCCTCCTCGGCCGACGCTTGTGCGGCCGGGAATTCGCCGAGGTCGTTGAGGAGGCCCGAATAGGCGCCGATGACCGTGGAATACGCCGAAGGGCTGCCGTGCTTCGCGGCGGCGTCGCGAGCGCGCTCGAAATAGGCGCGCGCGGCGTCTTCGTCCTCGATCTCGCGATAGAGCAGCGCCACGTTGCGGTATGCGATCTCGAGCCTGTCGCCGGTGCGCTCGCGCAGCGCGACCGATTCGAGCGCCATGTCGAGCGCCGCCGCGAAATCGCCACGGTCGCGCTGCACGGTGGCGAGGCTCGCCAGCGATCGGGCGGTACCGTACGGATCGTTCGCGCTGCGATAAAGATCGAGCGCGCGCTGCTGGTGCGCGAGCGCCCGGTCGAGGTGGCCGAGCCGGCGCTCGACGACGCCGAGATTCGCTTGCGCGAACGCGATCCGCGACGTGTCGCCGCTCGCGCGGGCGACGACGGCGAGCTCGCCGGACAGCGCTTCAGAGCGCGCGTAATCGCCTTGCGACAGCGCGATCTCGATGCGCTCGGAGAGCGCGGCCGCGAGCTGCTTGCGGTCGCTCCGCTGGAGCGCGAGTTCGGCGACCCGCTGCCATTGGCGATCGGCTGGCGCGACGGCGCCGAAAGCCGAAAAGACGTTGCCGGCGATCCACGCTTCGGCCGCGTCGGCGTAGGATCCGCCGAGGGCGTGCACGAATTCCGACAGCGCGGGAGACTCCAGCGCTTCGGCGATCGACTGCGCGCCGCGAAGCGCGGAGGCTGCCGCGGCCGCGCGCGGGAAGCGCGAATCGTCGTCGGAGCGCGCCGGAGGTGTGGCGAATACGCACGCAGCCGCCGTCAGCAGCCAGCCGAGCGCTGCGCGTGCCCGCGGCCGATCGAGCCGGTCTTTCGCAGCCCTGCGGTCTTGCTCCACGAATCCCCCCGACGAAAAATCGCGGCATCTTCCTGATCGCGGCGACGCCATCATGATGCGCGATTTCGGCCTTGCGCGCCGCATTTCCCGGTCCTCAGGCGCCGGCTGCCGACCAACGGTAGACTATCCGGCTGTCCTGGCTTCGTTCCGCCCATGTCGCCGCAGAACCCCAAGGTCGGCTTCGTCAGCCTCGGCTGCCCCAAAGCCCTCGTCGATTCCGAGCGCATCCTGACCCAGCTCAAGGTCGAGGGTTACGACATCGTGCCGACGTACGATGCCGCAGACGTCGTCGTCGTCAACACCTGCGGATTCATCGACGCGGCCGTCGCCGAATCGCTCGATGCGATCGGCGAGGCGCTCGAGGAAAACGGCAAGGTCATCGTGACCGGCTGCCTCGGCAAGCGCGCCGACGTGATCCGCGAGGCGCATCCCGACGTGCTTTCGATCTCGGGTCCGCAGGACTACGCGAGCGTCATGAACGCCGTGCACGCGGCGCTGCCTCCGAAGCACGACCCATTCGTCGACCTCGTGCTGCCGCCGCGGCGCCTCGGCGCCGGCACGATCGACGGCGTCGGGGTCAAGCTGACGCCGAAGCACTACGCGTACCTCAAGATCTCGGAGGGCTGCAATCACCGCTGCACGTTCTGCATCATCCCGTCGATGCGCGGCGATCTCGTCTCGCGGCCGATCGACGAAGTGCTCATCGAGTCCGAGAAGCTCGTCAGGGGCGGCGTCAGGGAACTGCTCGTCGTGTCGCAGGACACGAGTGCATACGGCGTCGATCTGCGTTATGCGGAGCGGGAATGGCGCGGCGGCCGGTACGCGACGCGCATGACGGATCTCTGCCGCGGCCTCGGCGAGCTCGGCGCGTGGGTGAGGCTGCATTACGTGTATCCGTATCCGCATGTCGACGACGTGATTCCGCTGATGGCGGAAGGAAAGGTCCTTCCGTATCTCGACATTCCGTTCCAGCACGCGAGTCCGCGCATCCTGAGGCAGATGAAGCGCCCGGGCGACGTCGACAAGGTGCTCGCCCGCGTCAAGGCCTGGCGCGCGGCCTGTCCCGATCTCACGCTGCGCTCGACGTTCATCGTCGGATTCCCCGGCGAGACCGAACCGGAATTCGAGGAGCTGCTCGCGTTCCTGCGCGAAGCCGGGCTCGACCGCGTCGGCGCGTTCGCCTATTCGCCGGTCGATGGCGCGAAGGCGAACGCATTGCCCGATCCGGTGCCCGACGAAGTGAAAGAGGAACGCCTCGAGCGCTTCATGGAAGTTCAGGCGGAAATCTCGGCCGAGCGGCTTGCGCGCAAGATCGGCTCGCGCATTACCGTGATCGTCGATGAAGTCGACGCCGACGGCGCGATCGCGCGATCGAAGGGCGACGCGCCGGAGATCGACGGCGTGGTGCGCATCGACGACGGACAGGCACTGAAACCGGGGCAGTTCGTCGACGTCGACGTGATCCATGCCGACGATCACGATCTGATCGCGCGCGTCGCTTGCTGACTCGCACGTCGACGTTCCTGGCCTCGCGAATCGCATGATCGGGATGCGGCATATGCTGTCTGGAGAACACGAAGCGCCGGCCGGTGACGGTTCGCTGCCGCTTTTCCGGCTGGCTTTTCACCGCGACCGGATTTTCGAGACGGCGGATTTCGAAGCGCTCAATGATGCGCTGCGGCGCCGCGAAGACACGCGCGATTTCCGTTTCGTCGTCCAGGACGCGGCGCTTCTCTCCGATGGACTTCATTACGAAGAGCGCATCGCGCGACGCGGCATCATCGCAACGCGCCAGGCGAACACGCACGATCTCTTCAACGCGCATATCTGGTTGCGGCACGCGGGGCTCAAGCGGGCGATGAATGCACGGCAGGTCGCCGATATCGCCCGCGTCGGGCAGAAGCGGCGCACGCGTGGCCAGTGCGCGCTGACGCATTTCGACGAAGCGGGGGCGATCGTCTGGCTGGCTTCCCGCGATCTCGTGCGTACCTGGGATGCGCACGAATGGCGCGTGCTGTTCCGGGAGCGCGCGTCCGACTGGGGCGCGCGCATCGCGGTCACGGTGATCGGGCACGCACTGTTCGACCACGTGCTCGCGCACGGCGAGGCGCCTGTCGCAAAGGCGATCGCGGTTGTCGTCGACGAAACCGCGATCGCGACGAGGGCTTGCGGCGCGGTACTGCCTTCCTGGCCGGATGCCGAGCGGTCGATCGCGGATTCGATCGAGGAGGGCCGGCTTCTCGCTGATCCGCAGGAGCTGCGCCCATTGCCGCTCGCCGGAATTCCGGGCTGGCATGCGAGCGAGCAGGATGACCGGTTCTACGCGACTTCACCCTGCTTCCGGCCGCTGCGCAAGGATCGCAGCTATCCGGCGCCGATCGTCTGGTCGCCGGCGGATCGCTGAAAGCTGCGCGAAAGGAAGGCGCCGCTCGCCGGCCGCATGACGCGTTTGCGCGCCGCGACGATGCACGCTCGGGAACTTTTCGCGGATCTTGCGGTATCTTGCGCAGCGCTCGCGTTTCGTCCGCCGGGAGGGCCGCAGCGGCTTCGCGCCGCTGCACGGACTGCGCGGATTCCCGAGTGCACCGATCCGAAGGCGCGGCTGGAGCATCGCCGCGATCTTTTCGCGATCGCGAAAATCGGCAACCAGCGCGGGTTCGCCGGGCCTTGGCTCGTGCGCGCCCGTTTCGACGAGGTGAAGCGGACCATGATAGAAACCCGGCAACTCGTGAAACGCTACGGCGATCTCGTCGCCGTCGACGGCATCAGCTTCAAGGTCGAGCCGGGACAGGTGCTCGGCTTCCTCGGCCCGAACGGCGCCGGCAAATCGACGACGATGAAGATGCTGGCCGGCTTCCTCGCGCCGACGTCCGGTTCGGCGTCGGTCGGCGGATTCGACATCGAGAAGCAGCCGCTCGAAGCCAAGCGCGTGCTCGGCTACCTGCCCGAAGGCGCGCCGAGCTACGGCGAGATGACGGTCCACGAATTCCTCGAGTTCATCGCCGACGTGCGCGGCCTTTCCGGCGAGCGCCGCGAACAGCGGCTCGACGATGCGATCGCGCGGCTCCATCTCGAGCGCGTGCTCGAGCAGCCGATCGACACGCTGTCGAAAGGCTTCAAGCGCCGCGTCGGGCTCGCGCAGGCGATCCTGCACGATCCCGCCGTGCTGATCCTCGACGAGCCGACCGACGGCCTCGACCCGAACCAGAAACACGAGGTGCGCACGCTGATCAACGCGATGTCGCACGACAAGACGATCATCGTCTCGACGCACCTCCTGGAGGAAGTCCACGCGGTCTGCACGCGCGCGATCATCATCGCCGCCGGGCGCATCCTCGCCGACGCGACGCCGGCCGAGCTCGAAGCGAGATCGCGCTATCACCAGGCGGTGTCGCTGACGGCCGAGAACGTCAACGCGGCGAAGGACGCGCTCGCGCGCGTCGCCGACGTTGCCGCGATCGAAATCGATCCGCAGGACGGGCGCATCACCGCATTCCCGAAACCGGGCCGAGCGATCTTCGTCGCTGTCAGCGACGCGCTGAAATCGCAAGGCGTCGCCGTCCGCGAACTCGCGCTCGAAGGCGGACGCCTCGACGAGGTGTTCCGCACCGTCACGCAAGGCGCAACCGGCAAGGAGGCTCGCACATGAGCGGCGTTTTCACGGTCTTCAAGCGCGAGCTCAAGAGCTACTTCGCGACGCCGGTCGCGTACGTGTTCATCGTGATCTTCCTGATCCTCTCGGGCGCGTTCACGTTCTATCTCGGCAATTTCTACGAGCGCGGCCAGGCCGACCTGCAGCCGTTCTTCAATTTTCATCCATGGCTCTATCTCTTCCTGGTGCCGGCCGTGTCGATGCGGCTCTGGGCCGAGGAAAGAAAGAGCGGCACGATCGAGCTCCTGCTGACGCTGCCGGTCACGATGTGGCAGGCCGTGCTCGGCAAGTTCCTCGCGGCGTGGGCGTTCATCGGCATCGCGCTCGTGCTGACGTTCCCGATCTGGATCACGGTCAATTATCTCGGCAGTCCCGACAACGGGGTGATCTTCGCGAGCTACGTCGGCTCGCTGCTGATGGCGGGCGCATTCCTCGCGATCGGCTCGTGCATATCGGCCTCGACGCGCAACCAGGTCGTCGCGTTCATCCTGACCGTCGTCATCTGCTTCCTGCTGCTGCTCGCCGGCTTTCCGCTCGTGCTCGACGCGTTCCGCGCGATCGCGCCGCAGGGCGTCGTCGACGCGGTATCCGGGCTCTCGTTCCTGACGCACTTCGCGTCGATCGGCAAGGGAGTCATCGATCTTCGCGACATCATCTACTTCCTGCTGATGATCGGCGTCTGGCTGTACGCGAACGCGGTCGTCATCGACTACAAGAAAGCGGCCTGAGGAGGGATCCCCGATGACATTCAATCGCAAGGCCCTTTCGGGAACCGCGCTCGCCGTGCTCGCCGTGCTGTTCGTCGCGGTCATGCTGCTCGTCAACGTGGTGTTCCGCGGGGCGCGCGTCGACCTCACGCAGAACCATCTCTACACGCTGTCGGACGGCACGAAGAAGATCATCGGCTCGCTCGACGAGCCGATAAACCTCTATCTCTATTTCTCCGACAAGGGCACGCAGGACATTCCGCAGCTCCGCACGTATTACACGCGCGTGCGCGAGATGCTCGAGGAGATGGCCTCGCGCTCGGGCGGCAAGATCAAGCTCGAGATGATCGATCCGCTGCCGTTCTCGGAAGACGAGGATCGCGCGGCGAGCTTCGGCTTGCAGTCCGTTCCGGTCGGAAACGCCGGCGAGAAGATCTTCTTCGGCCTCGCCGGC
>DASZYR010000092.1:0-10935 GCA_035545255.1 Rhodanobacteraceae bacterium | reverse complement strand
GGCGGAAGCGCAATCGCTGAAGCGATCGGCGAGTTGGCCTCGTTCGCGAGCGAGGCATGAGACGCAATGCCGAGCGCGAGCGAAAGCCCCGCGGCGAGGATCGTGGGGCGGAACGTCGTTCCGAAGGCAGGACGGCGCATGACAGCTCCCTTGCGCGCGATCGATGTGAGCGCGTGTCCCTGCCCATTACGGTTTCGAGCGCAAGACCGGACATCGCCGCCTCTAGACGAGCCGATTTGCCGGTATCTGCTGCGATCGCGTGAGGCGCGCGGCGTTGCGCTGTGCCCGGTTCGATCTTCCCTTCCGCGCGGTTGCTATTTTCGCTCTTCCGCTTCGCAGGAAAGAACCGGATCACCGCGCTTGCGAACGCACGGCGGACGCGAACCACGTTTGCCCTCACCCTGCCCTCCCCCGCAACGCGGGAGAGGGGAAAGCGTGCGGGCTACGACGACGTCGCACCGAGATAGTCGAGCGCGACCTGCAGCATCGACTCCGTGCCGATCGTAAGCGCGCCTTCGTCGAGGAAGAACTTCGGCGAATGGTTGCTCGGCGCGGTCTTCGGATCCTCGCCGACCGGCGTCGCGCCGACCATGAAGTAGACGCTCGGCGCCGGCACCGAGAGGCCGAGCTGCGGGAAATCCTCCGAGGCCATCCAGCGCTCGGCTTCGTGCACGTGCCCGGCGCCGAGCGCCTTGACGAGGCTCGCGCGCACGCGCTTCGTCAGCGCGGGATCGTTGTAGTTGACCGGATTGCTGTGATACGGATCGGCGCCCGGCGTCGGGATCTCGGTGTCGACCGTCGCGCCGTGCGCCACCGCGACGTTTTCGGCGATGCGCTTCAGGCTTGACAGCGCCTGCTTGCGCATCGCTTCGTCGAACGTGCGCACGGTGCCGTAGAGCTCGGCCTTGTCCGGCACGATGTTGAAGCGCTCGCCGCCGTCGAAGATGCCGAACGTGACGACGGCGGGATTCGCGTTGAGGTTGAGCTCGCGGCTGACGATCGTCTGCGCGCTCATGACGACGTCGGAAGCCGTCACGATCGGATCGACGCCGTTCCACGGCATCGCGCCGTGGCTCTGCCGTCCGTGCACGACGATGTGGAACGTGTCCGAGCTCGCCATCGCGCCGCCTTCGCGCAAGCTGACCTCGCCGACGTTGAGCATGCTGACGACGTGCATGCCGAGCACGGCGTCGGGCTTGAAATCCTTGAAGACGCCCTCTTCGACCATCAGCGGCGCGCCGCCTTTCTCGCCCGGCGGAGCGCCTTCCTCGGCCGGCTGGAACACGAACATGACTTCGCCGGAGAGATCCTTGCGCATCTTCGAAAGCACCTCGGCGATGCCGAGCGTCATCGCCGTGTGCGCATCATGGCCGCACGCGTGCATGACGCCGACGGTCTTGCCGAGGTATTCGCCTTTCGCTTTCGATGCGAACGGCAGATCGACTTCCTCGGTGACCGGCAGCGCGTCCATGTCGGCGCGGATCGCGAGCTTCGGGCCCGGCTTGCCGCCTTTCAGCACACCGGTGACGCCGGTGTGCGCGATGCCGGTGCGGACTTCGTAGCCGAACTTCTTGAGCTCGCCCGCGACGAACTTCGACGTGCGCACTTCGCGATTGCTGAGCTCGGGATGCTCGTGCAGATCGCGTCGCCAGGCCGTGATCTGCGGCAAAAGCGGCTGGACGAGCGCATTTGCCGCATCCGCGGCCTGCGCGTTCGGCGCGATCGCCGCGACACCGAGAATCACCGGGAAAAATGCACGCATGGCTCGCCCCTGCCTGGAAATTCCGTCGAATGAAAACGCCTTGCGCGCATGCGCGCAAGGCATCGGCTGCTCCGGATACCGAAGCGCCCGGATCCACGCGCGGTCCGGATCGGAATCGGCGACGAGGACTCTCGCATGCCGGTCAAACGCCGAGCACGAGATCTTCCGCCTCGACGCGATCGAGCCGTATCTGGGTGGCGAACAGCGAGAACGCGAGCATGCCGGCGAGCCCGTTCGCGTGCCGCATCCACGGCGGGAGGTATTTCGGCTGCGCGATGTAGCCGTTCTCGAAGAACGGACCGAGCGCCATGACGTCGTGCAGCGCGAGCTTGCCGGCGAAGAGATTGCGGCAAGCCGCAAGGCGTCCGTGCCGAAGCGCCCAGCGGAAGAACGTATGCACGGACAGGAGGCCGTGCAGGTACACCGTGTCCTTCGTGAATGCGGCACCGCCACCGACCGGCGCGCCGCGGAAAACGCGCTGCGCGGAGGCGAAGCTGTCGGTCTCGTTCTGTCCCGCGTCGAGGAAGTATCGGAACACTTCGATGAAATCGGCGCCCGAGAGCGCCATGTCGATCGCGAGGATGCGAAGGCTGATGCGCTTCATGCGCTCGATGTCGATCGAGCCCGACATCAGCTCGGCGAACACGGCGAGTCCTTCCTGCGTCGCCGTGATGCGCGGCGAGGAACGCGCAAGCGACTTCAGATGCGGTTGCCCGCGACCGTTAAGTGCAGTCAGCGAATGCACGAATGCCTCGTGCTCGATCAGCTGCTGATGGTCATAGCTCGTGAAGCTCGTCGCGGACCGGAGGCGAATCCGCGTCGCGCCGGCCGCGGCCTTCGCGATCAGGTCGGGATCGGTCTCGACGCGCACGACGCCGGCGCCGAAGAACGCGTCGAGCTCGCTTTGCAGCTCGCCGCGCAGTTGCTCCGCCTCGATCGGCTCGGCGCTCTCGTCGAGCGCGCCGCCGCTGACGAGCTCGTCGGCAAGCGCGATGAAGTGGCGCGCGGCATCGACGTTGGTCAGCTTCGCACCCGGCACGAGATCGCTCGGCCGGCCATAGAGCCGCGCCGAATGCGAGGTGATCGCCGGCGTGCCGACCGCGTCGAGCAGATCGGTCGCGATGCGCCAGGATTGCGCGGTGCGCCGGATGTAGTCGCCGAGCGGATGCCCCGGCTCGGCGGCGAGCATGATGCCGGCCAGCGCCTCGCGCGTCTCGGCAAAGTCGGCGCGCGGATACTCGATGACCGGGAGTCGCGCGGTGCCTGCCCTCCAGGCGGCTACGAAATCGATCTCGACCGAAGCCGGCCAGCTCACCGACTGCAGCAGCCGGATGCCGCGCGTCGCCGCGACCAGGCGCCGGTCGAGATCGGAATAGACGTCCAGGGGATCGCCGGCTGCCATTCGCATCGCGTTCGTCGCGGATCGCGCGAAGATAGCAGACCGCTTGCGCGGAGCGCACGCGCGCGGCACGGCTGCGCGAGCAGCGATCGAGTCGTATGATCGCCGGAGCAATGCCACCTGCCGGGAGCAAGCCATGAGCGACGACGTCGAGATCGTGCGTAGCCCGGGCGTCGAAGTGCGGTTCCACGGTCCGCGCTGCATCCATTCGCGCAACTGCGTGCTCGGCCGGCCCGACGTGTTCGTGCCGAACGTCGAGGGCGAATGGATCCATCCCGAGGCCGCCACCGCAGAGGAAGTCGCCGAGATCGCGCACAACTGCCCGTCCGGCGCGATCCAGTACGCGCGGCTCGACGGCGGAAAGCAGGAATCGCCGCCGGTCGTGAACACCGCGCGCGTGCTCGAGAACGGACCTTACGTGTTCCACGCCGACCTCGTCATCGCCGGCCAGGGCAACGTCGGCTTCCGCCGCGTGCTCTGCCGCTGCGGCGCGTCGCGAAACAAGCCGTTCTGCGATGCAAGCCACCACGAATCGGGATTCAAGGCGACCGGCGAAGCGAATCACGGCGAGACGGCGGCGCTCGCGGCACGCAACGGCCCGCTTGCCGTCACGCCGACGAAGAACGGACCGCTCAAGGTCGAAGGTCCGCTCGAGATCGTCTCCGGCACCGGCACGACGCTCGCGAAAACGAAGAAGACGTTCCTGTGCCGCTGCGGCCACTCGTCGAACAAGCCCTTCTGCGACGGCACGCATGCGAAGGTCGGATTCGTCGCCGACGGCGCGTGACGAGCGCGATCCGGCGCGCGCAGCACGAGCCGCGATGGAGGACTCGTCATGAATTCGACGATCGCTCGCAACGCCGCGGCGGAGCCGAGCGCGCGCGGACGTGCCGTGCGGCGGAAATCCGTGTCCGCGAAGACGCGTCTTGCGCTCGCGATCTCGCGTTCGATCAGCGCGGTGAAGACTTCGCGTGCGTCTCGGGCGCGGCCGCCGGCATCGGCCCCTTCGAGCTGCAGATCGGGCCGCCGGATGCGATCTTCTAGGACGGATTCGACTCACGCTGCCATCGCGACGCGGACGAGCGCCGCTCAATTGCGTCCGTACTTCTCGCCGAGCCGCTTGTTCAGCGCCTTGGTCAGCACCTTCGATTCGCTCTTGCGCCGCATCTGCGCTTCAAGCGAATCGGCGGCGGCCGCGAGCTCGTCGCGAAGCTTCACGTAGTTCTGCCACCGCTCCGGCGCGAGCCGGCCGTCGCCGAGCGCGGCGCGCACGGCGCAGCCGGGTTCGCTCTGGTGCGAGCAATCGCCGAAGCGGCACGATTGCGCGAGCGCTTCGATGTCGGCGAACTGGCCTTCGTCGAGATCTTCCTCGCCCGTCAGCTTCAGCTCGCGCATGCCGGGCGTGTCGATCAGGCAACCGCCGCCCGGCAGCGCGATCAGCGCGCGATGCGTCGTCGTATGGCGTCCGCGGCTGTCGTGCGCGCGCACTTCGCCGGTCGCCTGGCGCGATTCGCCGAGCAGCGTGTTCGTCAGCGTCGACTTGCCGACGCCGGATGAGCCGACCAGCACGGCCGTGTCGCCGGGTCCGAGGTGCGCCTGCAGCGACGCGACTTCGTCGGGCGATTTCGCGTTGATCGCGACGATCGCGACGCCGGCGGCCAGCCGCGCGCGAAGCGCCGCGACCGTCGCCCCGGGATCGTCCGCGCGATCGGCCTTCGTCAGCACGACGACCGGTGTCGCGCCGCTGCCATGCACGAGCACGAGATAGCGTTCGATGCGCGCCGCGCTGAGATCGCCGTCGAGGCCGCTCAGCACGAACACGGTATCGACGTTCGCCGCGATGACCTGGCGCTGGTGCCGCTCGCCGGCGGCGGCACGCGTCAGCGCGGTTCGGCGCGGCAGCACGATCTCGATCTGCGGCGGCGAGGTCCGCGAGACGAGCACGAAGTCTCCGACCGCGGGACGCTCCGTGGGATCGAGGCCCCGCTTGAGGAATCGCGGCGCGGGCTGCGCATTGAACGTCGCGGCTCCGTCGTGCAGCTCGTAGCCGGCGCGATGCTGGGCGATGACGCGCGCGATCGACGCGCCGGAGGGCACATCGTCCGGCAGCATCGACGCGCGCCAGCCGATCCGGGCGAGGCGCTGGGTGACGTCGGCATCGAGCTGCATCGCGGCGATTCTAGCCGCGATCCGGTGCCGACCGGGATGCGTCTCGCGGTCGATCCGATGCGGCGGCGGAGGCGTGGCTCGCACGCCTCCGGCAGCGATCACGGTGGACCGTGCCGTACCCGTGAATTCCGCGAAATCGCGCGTGATGTCCCGCACGCGCCTTAACGCGAAGCGAACAACAGCGCCGGCAGGCTTTGCTACGGTGCGCCGTCCATGCCGTCGGCGCGGGGCCGGCGGCGCTCCACCGGGGTTTGGAACACCCGGATCAGACAGGGGATGACCGCGGATGGCCTCCATGCGAGCGGCTGTTGCGTTCCGTTTTTCCGCATTTGCCGGTTTCGCCCTGGCCTCTTGCGCTTCTTCTTCCGTCCTCGCGAGCCCGCTCGTCGCTCCGGAGCCTCCGGCGATCGCCGTTCCTGCGGTATCGCTCGACGTTTCCTCCAAGGTCGACGCTGCCGTGCCCGCCTCCGCGATCGCATCCCGCTCGCCGCGCCGGATCCTCGCGGATTTCGCGATGAAGCTGCGCAACATCGCTTACGTCCGCGGCGGACGCGAGCTCTCGACAGGATTCGATTGCAGCGGCTTCGTGCGCTACGTGTTCCGGCAGAGCCTCGGCCTCGAGCTGCCGTCGAATTCGACGACGCAGTTCGCGGCCGGCCGGCACGTCGATCGCGACGATCTCAAGATGGGCGATCTCGTCTTCTTCCGCATCCACGGCAAGCGCGTCTCGCACGTCGGCATCTATCTCGACAACGGCCTTTTCATCCATTCGCCCTCGCGCGGCAAGCGCGTCCGCATCGATCATCTCGATGCGTCGTACTGGGCCAGGCGCTTCGCCGGCGCGAAGCGGCCCGACGCGCTCAGCTGACGGCAACGTTCGGTTCGATCCTGGCGATCCGCATCGCAGCGGCGTCGCGCCCTTTGAAACGGCGCCAGCGTCTCCAGTTCGATTGCATTCCCGCGAGGAGACGACGATGGAAAGACGCAAGCTTGGCCGCTCGGACATCCTGATCCCGCCGCTCGCGCTTGGCGGCAACGTGTTCGGCTGGAGCGCGGACGAAGCGGCTTCGTTCGCGGTGCTGGACGCCTTCGTCGGCGCAGGGCTCGACTTCATCGACACCGCCGATTCCTATTCCGCCTGGGTGCCCGGCAACCGCGGCGGCGAATCCGAAGCGATCATCGGAAGATGGCTGAAGCGGAGCGGCCGTCGCGATCGCGTCGTCATCGCGACGAAGGTCGCGAAATGGTCCGCGCACAAGGGGCTCTCGCCCGCGAACATCGCCGCGGCAGCCGACGATTCGCTGCGCCGGCTCGGCGTCGATCGCATCGATGTCTACTTCGCGCACGAAGACGATCCGTCGGTGCCGCTCGAAGACACGCTCGGTGCATTCGCGCGGCTGATCGAGGCCGGCAAGGTGCGCGCGATCGGCGCGTCGAACTATTCCGGCGCTCGCCTCGCCGAGGCGCTCGCGGTCAGCGCGAAGCACGGCCTGCCGCGCTACGAGGTCGTGCAGCCCGAATACAACCTCGTCTCGCGCAGGAACTACGAATCCGATATCGAACCGATCGTGCTGCGCGAAGGAATCGGCGCCGTCTGCTACTACGCGCTCGCGAGCGGCTTCCTGACCGGGAAGTACCGGAGCGAAGCCGATCTCGGCAAGAGCGCTGCGCGCGGCGCGGCGGCGGCGAAATACCTCGACGCACGCGGATTGCGCGTGCTCGCAGCGCTCGACGCGATCGCATCGGCGAAACGCGCAACCGCCGCACAGGTGGCGCTCGCGTGGCTGATCGCGAGGCCATCGATCACGGCGCCGATCGCGAGCGCGACGAGCGCGGCGCAGGTGCACGACATCGCGGCAGCGGCGCGTTTGTCGCTGTCGGCCGACGAGGTCGGCGAGCTCGATGCGGCGAGCGCCGCGTAGTCATTTCCTTACCCTCTCCCGCCTGCGGGAGAGGGTAAGGTGAGGGCGAGTTGGTTCGCGCTCTCCAGAGATGCGATCTTGTGGCGCTTCACTCCGACCAGCCCTCACCCCGGCCCTCTCCCGCAAGCGGGAGAGGGGGAACGGCCGGCTTGCGGCCGACGAACACGTAATACGGCACGCGGCCGAACGGCAGATACGGAACGCGCGTGCGCGCTTCGCTGAATTCGTGATCCGACAATCGCCGGCGCAGCTCGGGCAAATGCTCCGGCGAGATGCGCACGCCGTCGTGGCGGAACCACGCCGGCCAGAAACGGCGCGTCAGCACGCCGTGCCGGACGCAGCCGGGCGCCGGATCCGCCGTCGAGACGTGGAAGTCGACGACGCCGAGCGCGCCGCCCGGCTTCAGCATCTCGATGGCGTTTGCGATCGCGGCGCGCCAGTCGGGGATCATCGTCAGCGCGTACGAGAAATAGACGACATCGACGGGCCGGTCCGGCCGATACGTCGTCGCGTCGGCTTCGACGACGCGCAGCCGGGGCATGCGCCGGGCGCGCTCGCGAGCCTTCGCGAGGAGCGGCGTGCAGACGTCGACGATCTCGATCGTTTCGATGCGATCGAGCGCGGCGCCGAAGAACTCGGCGTTGCGCCCGGTGCCGCCGCCGAGCTCGACGACGTGCGCGCGCCGGGGCAGCGGCAGCTGCGCGATCAGTTCGGCGCGGCCATGCAGCAGCCGATCGCGGAAACGGTCGTAATGCAAAGCCTGCGGCGCATAGAACGCCGACAGCGACGCGGCATGCGAGCGCTCGCGCGGCATGCCGCGCAGCATGCGGCGCACGACGGCGAAATCGCCGCGCAGCGCTTCAAGCCGGTGCATCGGCGATCACGAAGCCGGCATACGTGTGCACGCGATCGTGCGGCTGCAGCGCGTCGGCGACGTCGTCCATGAAGCGGAACACGTCGCGCAGCAGGTCGCCGTCCGGGCCCATCCGGATCGATTCGAGATAAGCAGGCCGCGCGTGCGCGCTGCGCAGCAGGATTCGCGCGCGCGGCGCGGCGCGCAGGCGGATCGCTTCCCATTCCTCGGTCAGCGCGTCGGCATCGTACGAGCTCATCCAGTCCATGTGATCGAGCAGCACGAAGCGCGAGATCGACGCATCGTGCGAGAGCAGGAACTCCGTGACCGTCGCAGTGTGCAGCGCGATGCGATCGACCAGCCCGCCCTTCAGGCGCTCGAAGTTCTCGCGCTTGAGATATTCCGGACAGCAGTCGCGCCGGTAGCGGCCGGTGACGTAGACGCGCCAGAAGTAGTTGTCGCCGAGCGGCAGCTGCCGGAACACGTATTGCACGCAGCTGCGGATGAATCCCGCGACGCCGCCGGCGTGCTGGGCCTCGACGAGCTTTCTCTGCGGATGCGGAACGCCGAGAAGACTCATCGTGAGCTGGCGCGAGATCGCCCAGTCGACCGCCTTGTTCCAGAGCAGCGGCGCGACGCGCTCGTCGTAGATGGCCTGCTGCTCGGCGAGGTCGCGGGCGTCGAAGAGATCGGCCATCGCTTCGGAGAGGCGCGGGCGCGACGCGAAATACGCGCGCGCGGCGCGCGCGACGATGCCGGAAAGACCATGAAAGTAGAAGCTGCCGCGCGGGCTCGTGAACCAGCGTCGGTGCCGGTCCCACCACGATTGCGCGAACGTCGACAGCAGCGGGCGCAGGTCGCGGCGATAGATCTCCTCGAAACGCGCGTGATAGCCCTCGCCGAAGATCGCGAAGAACTCGTCGAACGCGAGCGCGCGGATGCCTGCCATCTTGAGCTCGAGCAAGGCGTTCTGGCGAGGATTCGCGTCGACCGCATGGATGCGCTTCGGCGCCGCGATCGCGTAATCGAGCGCGTTGCAGCCCGCGCTCGTGATCACCAGCACGGTGTCTTCGGGCCCGAGCGCGAGCGCCTGCCGGTCGACCGCGGGATCTTCCCAGCAGGTGTTGTAGACGAGGCTGCGCGAATAGATCGCATCGAAGATCTTCTGGTCGAGCTTGTCGCGAAGGCTGGGCCGTGGCATGGGTCGGAATCCGCGAGACGGAATCGGGCGGTCGCCGAAAGCTAGTACGGCGCGATGACAACTCCGTGATCGCTCGCGTGTCGCGCAGAGGCAGAACCGGTCGTATCCGTCGGGAAAGCGTCATCGATGTCACGACGCTGCAATCCGCGCGCAATCGAACTGCGACCGGCAAAACATAGGCTTGCGCGGGCTTCCTCTGGGGACGCGTGATGTCTCGCCATCGGTACCGAAGCATTTTCGTCTCGGACGTCCATCTCGGCCTTCGCGATTGCCAGGCGCACTACCTGCTCGATTTCCTCAGGCGCTCGCAGTGCGAGCGCCTGTATCTCGTCGGCGACATCATCGATTTCGAGAACATGCGGAAGCGGCCGTTCTGGCACCCATCGCACGGCGAAATCGTGCAGGAGCTTCTCGCGATCGCGGCGCGCGGCACGAAAGTCACGTACATCCCCGGCAACCACGATTCGATCGTGCGCCGCTTCGCGGGCCAGCGTTTCGCGGGCGTGGACATCGCGCTCGAGGCCGTGCACGTCGCGGCCGACGGCAGGCGCTATCGCGTCAGCCACGGCGACGAGCACGACAGCGCGAACGCGGCGCCCGCCTGGCTGTTGAAGCTCGGCGACGTGCTGCAAGGCATCGTCTGTGGTACGAACCGGCGCTGCAACGCGCTGTTGCGTCGTCTAGGGCTCCGCTATCGTCCGCTCTCGATCCTTCTCAAGACGCGCATCGGCACCGCGCGACGCTTCATCGCCGATTTCGAGGCGCGCGTTGCGGCCGCGGCGCGCAAGGACGGTTTCGACGGCCATATCTGCGGCCACATCCACTACGGCCGCATCGCCGATCGCGACGGCGTCGTCTACATCAACGATGGCGACTGGGTCGAGCACTGTACGGCGCTCGTCGAGCGCCACGACGGCGCGTTCGAACTTTTGCACTGGACCGAGCAGCAACGCACGCTGGCGGTGCAGCGCGGCGCCGAGAAAGCGGAAACCGGATTGCCTCTGCCGGCGGCTGCCTAGGCCGTACCCCCTCTCCCGCTTGCGGGAGAGGGTTGGGGTGAGGGCAAGCTGGGTTCACGCTCGCACGGCCGTCGCGGCGACTCTGCGTCCCGACGCTCCGATCCTTCCCTCACCCGCGCCTCCGGCGCGGCCACCCCCGCAAAGCGGGAGTGGCGAAAAGCGCTGTCGTCGTAGCGATCCGCCTTACGGCGGCGGCGGCGGCGGCTCGAAGACGTAGACGTAAACCGTACCGGTCGCCGTTCCGCCGCGGCCATCGGATACCGTGTACTCGAAATAATCCTGTCCGAACGTGCCGTGCACGGACCGGTAATGCACCGTGCGGCCGTCGGGATTGATCGTGACGACGTTGTTCGGCTGCGGACCGTCGTGATCGATCGCAACGAGCGTCAGCGGATCGCCGTCCGGGTCGGAAGCTGCCTGCAGCACCTGGATGTCGATATCGCTGCCTTTCAGCAAGCGTATGGACAACGTGCCCGCGACCGGCGGCTGATTCGGCGAGCCGACCGTGACGTGCACGGTCGCCGTCGCGCTGCCGCCACGGCCATCGCCGATCGTGTACGTGAAGCTGTCCTCGCCGCGATAGTCCGTCGCCGGCGTATAGACGACACCC
>DASZYR010000091.1:0-26276 GCA_035545255.1 Rhodanobacteraceae bacterium | reverse complement strand
GAAGCGATGAACACGCGCCTCGAAATCGGCGTCGACAACATTGGCGACAAGCAGCCGCCGTTCATGGGCTACGATCTGCAGACGGTGAACGCCGGTACGGATCCGTCGACGTTCGACCTGGTCGGCCGCTACTACCACGCCAGCGTCACGGTCAAGTTCTGATCGCCGCGATACCGGAGTGAAGAAGCACAACGGGCCGCACGAGTCGTCGTGCGGCCCGTTTCATTCAGGATGTCGTTCCTGCGCGCTTGCGCACTTGTTCCGCCAGCGCCCAGCGCACGTGCTCGCGCACGAGCGCAGAAGCGTCGTCATTGCGGGCGGCCAGCGCCTTTCCGACAGCCGTGGACGGCCGCGCGTTGCCGAGCGCGACCGCGATGTTGCGCAGCCAGCCTTCGTAGCCCGCGCGCCGAATCGCCATGCCGGCGGTGCGTTCGAGGAATTCGGCCTCGCTCCATGCGAACACGTCGACGAGTTGCGCGTCCGCGAGTCCGTGGCGTGGCGAGAAATCGATCTCGCTCGCAGGCTGCGCGAACTTGTTCCATGGACACGCGAGCTGGCAGTCGTCGCAACCGAACACGCGGTTGCCGATCAGCGGCCGCAGCTCGACCGGAATCGCGCCGCGCAGCTCGATTGTGAGATACGAAATGCAGCGTCTCGCGTCGAGCCGGTACGGCGCGACGATCGCCTGCGTCGGACAGACCTCGATGCAGCGCGTGCAGGTGCCGCAGTGCGCGCTCGCCGGCGCGTCGATCGGCAGCGGCAGGTCGGTATAGATCTCGCCGAGGAAAAACCAGGACCCGGCTTCGCGCGAGAGCAGCAGAGTGTGCTTGCCGATCCAGCCAAGTCCCGCGTCGCGCGCGAGCGCCTTCTCGAGCACCGGCGCCGAATCGGTGAACACGCGATGGCCGAACGCCCCGACCGCTTCGCCGATGCGATGGGCGAGCTTCTGCAGGCGATGGCGCAGCACCTTGTGATAGTCGCGCCCGAGCGCGTAACGGGAGACGTAGGCACGGCCGTCGTCTCCGATCGCTTCCCATGCGGCATCGATGTCGGCAGGCGCGTAATCCATGCGCGCTGCGATCACGCGCACGGTACCGGGAGCGAGATCGGGCGGACGGCTGCGCTTGGTCCCATGCCGCGCCATGTAGTCCATCTCGCCGTGATATCCGGCTTCGAGCCAGTTCAGGAGATGCGCCTCGTCCTCGGCAAGCTCGACGCCGGCGATGCCGACTCGGCCGAAACCGAGCTCGGCGCCCCAGCGGCGGATGTCGTCGGCAAGGCGGCGATAGTCGATCGCGGTCATCCGATCAGCATACCGCGCCACTCCGTGCCGTGACCTTCGCAGCAGCGGCGTCACCCGCGATTTTTCGGCGTTGCATACGCGCGGGAACGAGAAGATCGCGGCTGGCGCCCGCTCCTGCGGGCATCCGCGTCGGTGGTTGATCCATAATCGCGTGATGCCGCCGCCGGATCTCACGATCGCGCTCTACACCGCCGAGCAGGTGCGCCGCATCGACCGCGCCGCGATCGAAGACGTCGGCATCGCGGGCCTCGAGCTTATGCGCCGCGCGGCCGATGCCGTGTTCGCGACGATGCGCCTGCGCTGGCCGGATGCGCGCCGCGTCGCCATGCTCGCCGGACGCGGCAACAACGGCGGCGATGCGCTGCTCGTCGGTCAACGCGCGCTGCAGCACGGGTTCGAGGTCGAGGCCTATGCGATGAGCGGCGAGGCATCCGGCGACGCCGATCGCGCGCGACGCATCTATCGCGAGGCGGGCGGGCGCATCGCTCCGTTCGCGCACGCGACGGAACTCGCCGGCTTCGACGTCATCGTCGACGGCATCTTCGGCACCGGGCTGGCGCGTGCAGTGACCGGGGACGTCGCCGCGCTGATCGACCGCGTCAACGCGAGCGGTCGTCCGGTACTCGCGATCGACGTTCCGTCGGGCCTCTGTGCCGACACCGGTATGCGGCTGGGCGCCACCGTGCGGGCGGATGCGACGGTCAGCCTCATCGCATGGAAACGCGGTCTTTTCACCGGCGATGCGGCCGATTGCGCCGGCGAGCGCGAGCTTGCGCCGCTGGACGTGCCGGATTCCGCATACGCCGGCATCGCCCCCGATGCGACGCTGATCGACGGCGCGATCGCGCGTGCGCTGCCGCCGCGAAGCGGCAATGTCAATAAATCGGATTTTGGACACGTGCTCGCGATCGGCGGCGACGCGGGCATGGGCGGCGCTATCCGTCTTGCCGCCGAAGCGGCGCTGCGGTGCGGAGCCGGTCTGGTCAGCGTGGCGACGCGCGGTGCGCACGTGCCGGCGTTGCTGGCTGGCCGTCCGGAGCTGATGGCACGCGATGTCGACGACGTCCGCGCGGCGGATGTCCTGATCGATCGCGCGTCCGTGATCGCGATCGGCCCGGGTCTTGGTCAAGGCGCGTGGAGCATCGCGCTCTGGCGGGCGGCGATGGGCGCGAAGAAGCCGCTCGTCATCGACGCCGACGCGTTGAACATTCTTGCCCTCGAACCCCGGCCGGTTCCGGATGCCGTGCTCACGCCGCATCCGGGCGAAGCCGCGCGGCTGCTCGGCTGCGAGACGGCGGTCGTCCAGGCCGATCGCTTCGCGGCGGTGCGCTCGCTGGCGGCGCGTTACGCATCCGTTGCCGTGCTGAAAGGTGCAGGCAGCCTCGTGGCCGCGCCGGATGGACGCGTCGCGGCGTGTCCTTCCGGCAATGCCGGCATGGCTTCGGGAGGCATGGGCGACGTGCTGACCGGTGTCATCGCCGCGCTTCGCGCGCAGGGATTGTCCGCTTGGAACGCCGCGTGCGCCGGCGTCGTGCTGCATGCACGCGCGGGCGATGTCGCGGCTGGCGATGCGCCGCGTGGTCTCGTCGCGAGCGATCTGTTCGCGCCCTTGCGACAGCTTGCGAACGGAGTCGAGCGCTGATGCCGCGCACCTGGGATGCCGGCGTCGTCGACGAAGCGCATCTTCGCGCGATCGCCGTACGCGCGGTCGATGCGGCGCGCGGCGGCGGCGTGATCCATTTCGAAGGAGACCTCGGCGCCGGCAAGACGACATTCGTGCGCGCGCTGCTCGGCGCGCTCGGCATCGGCGAGCGCGTCAAGAGCCCGACCTACAGCCTGATCGAGTCGTATCGTGTCGGCAGTTTCGAAGCGCATCATCTCGACCTCTATCGCATCGCCGACGCCGGCGAGCTCGAATGGCTCGGACTCGGCGATCTCTGGACGTCGTCCGCGCTCGTCCTGATCGAATGGCCCGAGCGCGGCCGCGGCGCGCTGCCCGCGCCCGACATCCGAGTCATCCTGAGCCACGCGGGATCGGAGCGGAGGCTTCGCATGGAGTCGGCCACGGCGCGCGGCGATCGTCTGCTTGCGTCGTTTCGAGCGCATGCGGACGACGGTCAAGAGCGCGGTGCCGCGACACGCACAGACGATCCGCCGACAGCCAGATCCTGAGGTCCAGTTCAGGAATGATCGCCAGTCTGCGGATTTTCAAAGAAAAAAACTTGAAATTTGCGAGGCAGTTGAGGTTGAATACCGGCCATGAGGGGAGCTTCATGGCCGATCCGAACGTGCGCATTCGCCGCCGCGATGGGGTTCGGATGCGTTTTGCCGGTTCGGGCGGCCGAGATCGAGAGCCTGCGCATCTGGGCCGGACCCGAATACACGCGCGCGGTCTTCGACGTTTCCGGCCCGGCCGAATACAAGCTGTTCGAGCTCTCCAAGCCTGACCGCATCGTCCTCGACATCCACGGCAGCTCCTTCGCCGAAGGCTTCGGCGCGCCCGGCGTCAAGGGCCTCCTGAAAGGCGTGCGCGCCGGCAAGCAGGGCAAGGACGATGCGCGCGTCGTCTTCGATCTTGCCGACGGCGTCCGGCCGAAGAGTTTCCTGCTGCCGCCCGCGGACAAGTTCGGCTACCGGCTCGTGCTCGATCTCTATCCGGCGGCGCAGAAGGCCGCTCCGGTCAAGACCGTCGCCGATGCGTCGCCGGACAAGCCGCGCAAGGTCGTCATCGCCGTCGACGCCGGACACGGCGGTGACGATCCCGGCGCGACCGGATCGTCCGGAACGCACGAGAAGGACATCACGCTCGCGGTCGCGCGCGCGCTCAAGAAGCAGATCGACGAAGCGCCGGGCATGAGCGCCGTGCTGACGCGCGACGGCGACTATTTCATCCCGCTCGAGAAGCGCTACGCGAAGGCGCGCGACGAGAAGGCCGATCTCTTCGTTTCGATCCACGCCGACGCGTTCAAGTCGAGCGACGCGAAGGGCTCGTCGGTCTGGGTGCTGTCGCCGCGCGGCGCGACGAACGAAGCCGCGCGCTGGCTCGCCGATCGCGAAAACCGCGCCGACCTCGTCGGCGGCGTGTCGCTCGACGACAAGGACGACACGCTCGCCGCCGTGCTGCTCGACCTTTCGCAGGGCGCGACGATGGGCGCGAGCAACGCAGTCGCCGAGCAGGTGCTGACGGCGCTGCGCAAGCTCGGCCCGACGCACCGCGGCTACGTCGAGCGCGCGAACTTCGTCGTGCTGCGCTCGCCGGACGTGCCGTCGATCCTCGTCGAGACCGCGTTCATCACGAATCCGTCCGAAGAAGCGAAACTCAGGAATCCGGCGCACCGCGAGAAGCTCGCGTCCGCGATCCTCGACGGCGTCGACGACTACTTCCGCGCGTCGCCGCCGCCCGGCACCTGGTTCGCGGCGAACAGCGGCGCGCCGGCGAAGAAGCGCGCGCCGCTCGCGTCGCGCTACGTCGTCAACCGTGGCGACACGCTGAGCGCGATCGCGCAGCATCACGGCCTCTCGATCGCGCAGCTGCGCGAGGCGAACGATCTCGACGAGGATCTCGTGCGGCCGGGCGAGATCCTCCAGATTCCTTCGGGCTAGCGCTTTCCCTTCTCCCGCGTGCGGGAGAAGGTGCCGAAGGCGGATGAGGGCATGCTGTCGCACGCTTCCCTCACCCGCGCTGCGCGCGGCCTCTCCCGCAAGCGGGAGAGGCGAACGGACGCTATGATGCGCAATCGCATTTCCGTTCGCCCATGCCGCGCATCCGTCCGCTGTCCGCCGAGCTCGTCAACCAGATCGCTGCCGGCGAGGTCATCGAGCGGCCGGCGTCGGTCGTCAAGGAGCTCGTCGAGAACAGCCTCGATGCCGGCGCGACGCGCGTCGAGATCGACATCGAGGCCGGCGGCGCGCGGCTGATCCGCGTGCGCGACGACGGCGCTGGCATCCAGGCCGACGATCTTCCGCTCGCCGTCGCCGCGCACGCGACGAGCAAGATCGCTTCGTTCGAGGATCTCGAGCGCGTCGGTACGCTCGGTTTTCGCGGCGAGGCGCTGCCGTCGATCGCGTCGGTGTCGCGCCTGACGCTGACTTCGCGGCGCGCCGACGACGACAACGCGTGGCGCATCGAGGTCGATGGCGGCAAGCCGCGCGCACCGGTTCCGGCGCAGCATTCGCGCGGCACGGAAGTCGGCGTGCGCGATCTCTTCTACAACGTTCCCGCGCGGCGCAAGTTCCTGCGTGCCGAGCGTACCGAATACGGCCACATCGACGAGCTCGTCAAGACGCTCGCGCTTGCGCATCCTTCGATCGAATTCCGGCTCGCGCACAACGGCAAGCCGGCACGCGTGATGAAGCCCGTCCGCGACGACGATGCGCGCATGCGTCGCGTCGCCGACGTCTTCGGCGAAGAGTTCGTCGCGCAGAGCCTCGCGATCGAGCACGCCGCGGCCGGGCTGCGTCTTCGGGGATGGGTGGGGCTTCCGACGGCGTCGCGCGCGCAGGCCGATCGCCAGTACTTCCATGTCAACGGCCGTGTCGTGCGCGACCGGCTCGTCGCGCACGCCGCGCGGCAGGCCTACGCCGACGTGCTTTTCCATGGACGACATCCGGCGTTCATCCTGTTCCTCGAGATCGATCCCGCGCTCGTCGACGTCAACGTGCATCCGGCGAAGAGCGAGGTACGCTTCCGCGAAGGCCGGCTCGTGCACGATTTCGTCTATCGCACGCTCGATGACGCGCTCGCCCGGACGCGCGCCGGCGCGCCGGCGCTTGCGCACGATGCGCCGGCACGCGAGCAGGCGCATGCGCATGCACACGGTTACGCGCACGCGGGTGCGTCTTCGCGCGTGTATCCGCCGCAGCAGCGTCAGGATTCGCTCGGCCTCGCCGTCCGCGAGCCGCTCGCTGCATACGAGATGCTGCGTGGTCCGGCGGACGCCGGCAGGGATGCGGACGTGCTCGATCGTGTTCACGCGCACATGCATGCGCACGCGCCGCTGCCGGAAACCCGCGACAGCCCGCCGCTCGGCTATGCGCTCGCGCAGCTGCACGGCATCTTCGTACTCGCCGAGAACGCGCAAGGTCTCGTGCTCGTCGACATGCACGCCGCGCACGAGCGCATCACCTACGAGAAGCTCAAGGCTGCGCAGGACGGCGAGGGCATCCGCTCCCAGCTCCTGCTCGTGCCGCTGACGCTCGCGGTCGGCGAGCGCGAGGCCGCGGCCATCGAGGAGCACGGCGCGCGTTTCGGCGATCTTGGTTTCGACATCGCGCGCTCGGGTCCGCAAAGCGTGACGGTGCGCCGGATTCCGGTGCTGCTCGACGGTGCCGACATCGCCGCGCTCGTGCAGGACGTCGTCGCCGATCTTGCCGTGCACGGCGAAACGCGCCGCATCGAGGAGAGCGCGAACGAACTGCTGGCGACGATGGCCTGCCACGGCTCCGTGCGCGCGCATCGCAAGCTCGGCATCCCCGAGATGAATGCGCTGCTCCGCGAGATGGAAGCGACCGAGCGTTCCGGGCAATGCAACCACGGCCGGCCGACCTGGGTGCAGCTCGGCATGGCCGAGCTCGACCGCTTTTTCCTGCGCGGACGCTGAACCGCGCCGACGAACCCGATGAAAACCACGAAGGAAGCCCCATGCTGAAGCTCGGTTTGCTGCTTGTCGCCAGTGTCGCCGGAGTGCAGGTGATGTCCGCGAACGTCGAAACGTCGAAGCCATCCGGCTCGTACGAGAGCGAAATCCAGGCCTGGCGCGCGAAGCGCATCGAGCGCCTGAAGGCGCCGAACGGCTGGCTCAGCCTGATCGGTCTCGAATGGCTGAAGGAAGGCAAGAACACGGTCGGCAGCGACAAGAAGAACGACATCGTCCTCACGGCAGGCCCTGCGCATCTCGGCGTCGTCACGCTCGCCAAGGGCAAGGCGACGATCGTGCTCGATCCGAAAGCAAACGCGACGATCGACGGCAAGCGCGGGAAATCGGCCGAGTTGCTCGACGATTCGCACGAGAAGCCGACCACCGTCGCGTTCGGCACGGCGAGCTTCTACCTGATCGACCGCAACGGAAAGAAGGGCCTGCGCGTCAAGGACAGCGAAGCCGCGACGCGCAAGCACTTCCTCGGCATCGACGAATATCCGATCGATCCGCGCTGGCGCATCGAGGCGAAGTTCACGCCGTTCAATCCGCCGCATACGCTCGAGATCCCGAACGTTCTGGGACAGATCGACAAGATGCCGGTGCCGGGCAAGGTCGAATTCCAGCGCGACGGCAAGACCTACACGCTGCTGCCGGTGCTGGAGGAACCCGATGCCAGGGAACTCTGGTTCATCTTCGCCGACAAGACGAGCGCGAAGGAAACCTACGGCGGCGGGCGCTTCCTCTATTCCGACATGCCGAAGGATGGCAAGGTGATCGTCGATTTCAACAAGGCCTACAACCCGCCGTGCGCCTTCACGCCGCACGCGACGTGCCCGCTCGCGCCGCCGGAAAACCGGCTGGCGATTCCAGTGACCGCGGGCGAGAAGAAATACCGCGGCGGGCACGAGTGATCCGCCCTGCCGCTCGCGAGAAGCATCAATGTCTTCGCATCTCGCTGCGGACGGTACCGCTTCTCCTCTCCCGCTTGCGGGAGAGGGCAGGGTGAGGGCATTCGGAGTGAAGCGCCGCGGTTCTGCTTTTCGGAAAGCCGAATGACGAGACAGCGAACCAGCTCGCTCTCGCCGCAAGCCTCTCCCGCAAGCGGGAGAGAGGGAACCGGGCGAGGGGTCGAGCTTTCGCGGCGAAATCCTTGAAGCGCGTCCTGCTGCTCGGCGACACGCACGGCCATCTCGACGCGCGCATCGCGGAACTCGCTCGCGAGTGCCACATCATCGTGCATGCGGGGGACGTCGGCAGCGCTTCGGTGCTCGATGCGTTGCGTGCCGGCGTAGCGGATGTCGTCGCCGTGCGCGGCAACAACGACGTGCCGTCGAAATGGCCGGGTACGGACCGCGGCGCGCTCGCGATGCTCGAAGACGTCGCGCGCGTCGAGCTGCCGGGCGGCGTGCTGATCGCGACGCACGGCGATCGCCATGCGCCCGCCGTGCGTCATGCGCGTCTTCGCGCCGCGTATCCCGATGCGCGCGCGATCGTCTACGGCCACAGCCACCGGCTGCTCGTCGACGACCGCGCAACGCCGTGGGTGCTGAATCCCGGTGCGGCCGGACGCGCGCGGACCTATGGCGGGCCGAGCTGCCTCATCCTCGAAGCGCGACCGCGATCGTGGCGCATCGAGCCGCGGAGGTTCGAGCGCTGACTGGCGCACGCGAATGCGGCAGTCCATCTGCTGCCGTCATTCACGCGAAGCCGACCGTCCCGTTCCTGGGCCGTTTTTCATCGGCCGGCGAAGCTTGCCTTGCGCTTCTCGAGAAACGCCCGCGTGCCTTCGCGCATGTCTTCGGTCGAGAAGCAGTTCGCGAACGCCTGTGCTTCGTAGTCGAGCCCCTGGTCGATCGCGCACTCCCCGCCTTCGAGAACGGTATCGAGGATGCCCGCGAGCGCGATCGGCGCCGACGCTGCGAGCTGGTCGGCCATTCCGGCGATCGTCGCGTCGAGCTGATCCGGCGCCACGACGCGGGTCAGCACGCCGAGCGCGAACGCGCGCGCGGCGTCGACCGGCTGTCCGAGGAGGCAGAGCTCGAGCGCGGCCGACCGGCCGGCAAGTCGCAGCAGGCGCTGCGTGCCGCCGAAACCCGGGATCAGTCCGAGGTTGATCTCGGGCTGTCCGATTTTCGCTTTCTCGCTCGCGATGCGAAGGTGACAGCTCATCGCGAGCTCGAGACCGCCGCCGAGCGCATAGCCCTGGATGCGCGCGATGACCGGCTTTCCGAGCGTCTCGACGCGCCGCATCATCGTCTGGCCGGCGCGAGAGCGTGCGCGCGCTTCGATCGGCGAGAGCGTCGCGAGCTCGGCGATGTCGGCGCCGGCAACGAACGCCTTCTCGCCGGCCCCCGAGAGCACGACGACGCGGACCGCATCATCGTGGCGCGCCTGATCGAACGCGATCGAAAGCTCGCCGATCGTTTCGCGGTTCAGCGCGTTGAGCTTGTCGGGGCGGTTGATCGTGATCGTGCGGATCGCGCCGCGATCCTCGGTCAGGAGGTTGCGAAAGGCCATGGGTTTCCCGGTTGCCGTCGTTCAGGCCGGGGATCATAACGTCTGCCGGCCGCTCGTCCCCCGAGCGCCGTTACGGAGTCCGGCGCGTCATCGAACCTTTGGCCGCCGCCGCGTTCACAGACAGCCCGGCAAGGCGGGAAATCCGAGGGCGCCGGCCGGTGTGAAGAATCCGTTGCCGAATCGACCGTGAACCTTCGGCCATCGCGCGTTGGACCCCGCGTGGCGCTCGGGTAAACTACCGCGCCTTTTTTCCGGGCTCGCGACGCGAGTCCTCTTGATCCATATCCCGTAGTTTTCTGGAGGCAGGCATGAAGTTTGGTTGGTTACTCGCGCTCGCAGCGCTGCTCGCGGCGGGCTCCGCGCTGGCGCAGGACACCACGTCCGAGAAGGGCAAGCTTTCGTACGCGATCGGCTTCCAGATCGGCTCGGGCCTTGCCGACCGCAAGATGGACGTCGACATCAACACCGTGACGCGTGCGGTCCAGGACGCTTTCCTGAAAAAGGCGCCAGCCGTGCCCGAGGCGCAGATGCGCGACGCGCTTGCCAAGTTCGAGCAGAAAGCCAAGGCCGACATGGACAAGACGCTCGCGGACAACAAGCGCGACGCCGATGCGTTCATGGCCGCGAACCGCGCCAAGAAGGGCGTCGTCGTGCTGCCCGGCGACGTGCAATACCGCGTCATCGAGGAAGGCAACGGGCGCGCCGTCCAGGGCGGCACCGACCTCACGTTCCACGTGCGCGTCTCGAACTCGAGCGGCCGCGAGCTGCAAAGCTCGTTCGTCGGCGAGCCGGTGAAGGCCAAGGTGGCCGATCTCGGCAAGATGTTCGGACCGAAGATTCCGGAAGTCGTCGCCAAGATGAAGGTCGGCGATCACTGGACGATCTACCTGCCGCCCGATCCGCAGACGGGCAACCAGGTGCTCGTGCTCGAGATCAAGATCATCGACGTGAAGTGACGGCAGGATGCCGTCATCCCTCGCATTTCCCCTCTCCCGTTTGCGGGAGAGGGAAGGGTGAGGGCATGCGGAGTGAAGCGCTTCGCCAAGAGCGCCCTCACCCCGCCCCTCTCCCGCCTTCGCGGGAGAGGGGGAACGGCGTGGCGACGCCTTTTCGGGGAAAGAGCAACGGCGTGCGCTACGGATAAGCGCCCATTTCCTCGAGCGCCTTCTCCATGTCGAGCTTGATCCGGTTGATGATCCGCATCGCGGGCTCGGCGCTCGACGCATCGCCGCCCATGCCGTTGATGCTCGCCTGCCCGCGCGAGACGATCTCGGCCTCGTCGTCGGCGACGAACTGGGCAAGATAGACGTATCCGCGCCGCAGGCCTTCCTTGATCTCGACCTGATCCGGACCCAGCTGTTCGAGGAGGCTCACGATCGCCTCGCGGATCTGCGGCTTCGGATGCGGCAGAAGGCTCTCCGGAAGACCATAGACGTCCGGCGCGACGCGCGCGAGCATGCTGCCGTAGTCGCCGACCACCTTGGTTGCGAGCGCTAGCATGCGCGTCTACCTTCCTGAGCGGTGAGACTAGCCTAACGGGATTCGCGTCCGGCCGCTTGCGGCGAAACGCGAAGCCTTTCGCTTTTCCCACGCTTCGCTCGCAAAGATGCAGGCAAGGTCGATCGGAGCGAGGCGTCCTGGCGAAATGTCCTCGGCGCTCCGCTGGCGCAAGGGCGGAAGAGCCTTGCGCGAAATCGAAGCATTGCCACGAAAGTCGGACTCGACGAAACGATGATCCCTGCTCCGCCGAATTCGATCCTGAGCCCCTGCGTCGGTCTTTGCGAATTGCGGCCGGACGGCCTTTGCGAAGGTTGCCTGCGCACGGGCGCGGAAATCGCAGCCTGGCGTTCGATGAGCGAGGACGAGCGCCGCTTCATCATGGAACGCACGCTTCCCGAGCGCGAGGCCGCGTACCGATGAGCACGTCCGCCTCGGCGCCGCAAAGCGCATCGCTCGCGGGCGACATCGCACGCCTGCGTCGCGCGGTGCGTCCGCTCGGCGATCCGCCGGTTGCGCCCGGCTGGAATCTTGCCGAGCTCGCGGACGTGATCGATCCGACGGTGCCGCGCCGCAGCGCGGCCGTGCTGGTCCCGTTCGTGCGCCGCGAGGACGCGTTGTCGCTGCTGCTCACGCGCCGCACGGCGCACCTGCGCACGCACGCCGGCCAGATCAGCTTTCCGGGCGGCGCGATCGAGACCGGCGATGCCGACGCGGTCGCGGCCGCGTTGCGCGAGACGTTCGAGGAAACCGGCATCGAGGCGGAGCGCGTCGAGCCATTCGGCTACCTTGACGGCTTCGAGACGGTTTCGGGCTATTTCGTCGCGCCGGTCGCGGGCTTCGTCCAGGGGGACTACCGCGTTCGCCCCGATCCCGCCGAGGTCGACGAGGTTTTCGAGGTGCCGCTCGGTTTCATCCTCGCGCCCGACCGCCTGCGACGCTTCGATTTCGACTGGCAGGGACGCACGCGCACGACGTTCGAGTTCGAATGGGACGGCCGCCGCGTCTGGGGTGCGACCGCGTCGATCATCCGGAATCTCCTGAAGCGTCTCGAAGCTGCGTGATGCGCGCCGGATGGACGCGACTTGTCCACTTGGCGCTTTTGTTGCTTGTTCCTTCCCGGGCAAGGGGAGCCATCCGTCATGCATTTCGTCCGTCCGATCCGTCGCTCGCGCTCGCGGCCGCGCCGGCTTCTGGCCGAGGCCATCGCCGCGCTGGCGGTCGTCGGCGCCGCGTTCGCGTTGCTTGCCTGGCACGCCGCGCGCGATGCCGCGAAACCGCCCCGCGCCGGCGAGCCGATCGACCCTTACGTCACGGCCGCCCACATCGTCGTTGCGCGTGCCGAGGCGCTCGTCGGCGACACGCGCGACGCCGGACAACACATCGAAGCGGTCACCGGGAGCTTCACGCGCTCGGCGCGCATTCCCGACGCGATGCGTCCGATCGATCATGAGGCCGCACGCGCGGCCGTGCGTCCGATCACGGGCGTACGCTCGGCGATCTGGCTCGATCGCGAAAACCTCGCCGTCATGGTCGGCGGTGCGCGTTACCGCTCGATGTCGATGATCGACGACGTATGCCGCGCGCTCGATCCGCTCGGCGACACGCTCGCCGTCGTCGTCCATGTGCAGGATGCGACCGCGACGACCGCCGACGGCGCGATGACGCTCTCGCGCAACTGCCAGCTGTCCGCGGGCCAGCGGGCGCTGTTTCAGGCGCGGCGCAAGGTCGACGTCGTCTCGCCCGAGCTTCGAGCAACCTTCAAGGCGCAGCAGCGGCCGGCGGCCCGACCCTGATACGCTAGCGGCGAGCCAGGGAAACAGGCGCCGCCATGAACGAACCCCTCATCTCGCCCGAAGCGCTCGCGCGGCGGCTCGACGATCCGAACCTGCTCGTCGTCGACTGCCGCTTCGACCTCTCCGATCCTGCGAAAGGCCGGCGCGAATACGAGGCTGCGCATATTCCCGGCGCGGCGTACGCGAACCTCGATACGGATCTCTCCGACCTCAGCCCGCAAGGCCTCGGTCGCCACCCGCTGCCCGATGATGCTGCGCTCTCGGCTGCGTTCTCGCGCTGGAATCTGACTCCGGAAACGTACGTCGTCGCTTGCGATGATGCGAACGGAGCGCTCGCCGCCGCGCGTCTGTGGTGGCTCTTGCGGCTCGCCGGTCACAAGCACGCGTCCGTTCTCGACGGTGGACTCGCCGCCTGGCGCGCTGCCGGCTCGCGGCTCGAGAGCGGCAAGGAAGCGAATCGCGGCAGCGCGCGCATCGAAGCGAAGCTCGACCGCCGCGAAGTCGTCTGGACCGACGAGCTCGATCGCCGCCGTCACGACGGCTCGATCCTGCTCGTCGACGCTCGCGCCGCGCCGCGCTATCGCGGCGATGCCGAGCCGATCGACAAGAAGGCCGGGCACGTTCCCGGTGCGCTGAACCGGCCGTTTTCCGAAAACCTCGACGCGAACGGGCGCTTCAAGTCGCCCACGCACCTGCGCGGCGAGTTCTACGCGCTGATCGGCGCGTTCCAGCCGTGGCAGGTCGTGCACATGTGCGGATCGGGCGTGACGGCGTGTCACAACCTGCTCGCGATGGAAGCGGCCGGAATGCAGGGCTCGCGCGTGTTCGCGCCATCATGGAGCGGGTGGATCGGCGATGCGTCGCGCGCCGTCGCGACCGGATGACTTTTCGTCTTTCCGCCCGCGCGCGCGACGGGACGAGGACACCGACGCACGGACAACGGAAAGGAAAGCCCGCGTGCGGACCTTGCGCGAAGGTTCGGTCGCAATCGGCTCGGGATCTCCGGATACGAGGCTCGCGCCGCGAGAGCTCCGACCCGATGCCCGATATTTCGACAACCGCGACGCCTTTTGCGACGATCGGTGCTTCGCGCGCGTCATGATCTTGCGATCCGCCTGATGGGGAGTGCTTCATGTCAGAGACTAACCGGTTGCACGCCGATGCCGTCCGTATCTCGCTCGGTTTGCGTGCGCTCGTATCGGCTTTCCTCCTGCTTGCGTTCGGAGCGGCCTCGGCCGTGTCGTTCGACTACGCCGACAGTCCGGTCGGCCGCTACGACTTCGCTCCGGGGCACTTCCTGCCGGATGCGAATGGCGCGTGGGCCGTCGGCAACGCTTTCGCCTCGCCGATCGTGCGCTATCGTGCCGACGGCTCGGTCGCCTCGGTCACGTCGAACCCGTACGGCAACCAGATGCTCGCCAAGACGATCGACGGCGATCTCGTACTGGCGACGCCGACGCCGCTCGACAGCAACATCTCCACGTGCACGGTGAGCCGTCGCTCGTCGACCGGCGTGCTGCAATGGAAACAGGATGTCGACTTCGAAGGCTCGTGCGATTCGCTCGCGAGCGACAGCGGCGGCACGCTCTGGATCGCGACGCGCGCGGGCATCGCGTCCGATCCGATCTCGGTGTTCCGGATCGGCGGCGACGGCGCGGGCTTCGCCGGCCCGCTGGCGCTGCCGGCGAATTTCGTCGCGCTGATGCTGACGCCGGCCAGGGCAGAAGGCAGCTATGTCGCAGGCTACGATTCGGCGGCTTCGCATCCGTCGATCGTCGCGCTCGACGCAAAGGGCGCCGTGCGCTGGCAGTACACCGACGCGAGCGGCAACGGCGCGTTCACGCAGGTCGGAATCGACGCGACCGGCTACGTGCGCACGATCGGCCGCGCTGCGGACGGTTCGCTCGTCGTCGCCGCGATCGACAACACCGATGGACACGCGCTCGCGCAGGCGCGCTCGCCGGTTGTCGGCGCGGATCGCACGAGCAGCTTCGCAATGGCGGCCGATGGATCGATGTTCACGGATGTACCGCTTGCCGACGACTCGGGCCGCATGCTCCAGAAGATCGACCCCGCCGTCTCGTCGGTCGGGTGGACCAGCATCCCGGTGCCCGGGAGGGGATCGTATTCGAGCGAGATCGACGGGCACGCGGGCCTTCGCATCGCGCCGAACGGCGATGTCCTCGTTCTTGCGGATTCAGGCAACGGCAGCACGCCGGCCACGAGGCTGACGCTCGTGCGCTTCGACTCTACCGGCAACGTCCTCGCGACGACGAACATCGACGCGAAGGCCGGCGCCGAAGCGATCTACGCAAGCTCGCTCGCGGCGATGCCGGATTCCTCGGCGCTCGTCAGCGTGTATTCGGCGGATACGCCGTCGGATCTGCCGCAAAGCGGCGAATTCGTTCACGTGGATCGGACCGGCGCCGTCATCGCGAGTCCGTATGCGACGAGCGACGCCATGCCCGCGCGAGTCGATACCGTCGCCACCGCGATCGACGACGGCGGCACGGCGTATCTCCTGACGGACAATGTCCTCGATCCGGTCGATCCGCTATCGGATACGCTGTTCGACTCGCGCGTCGCGCTGAGCTCCGTTTCGCCGGACGGCGCCCAGCGATGGAAGGTCGATGCGGACGGCTACTGGCAGGATGCCAAGCTCGCGATCGGCCAGGATCGCGTCTGCATCCTCGGAAATTTCGCGGCGCACGGCGTGCTGGGATTCGGTACGCCCGTGTCCGTGTTCGGCGATACGACGGAAACGCGCGTGGAGTGCCATGCGCTCGCCTCCGGCGCCGTGAGCTCGACCGCGACGCTGGTACCGGCGGGCGACCAGTCGGTGATGATCGGCGGCATCGCATTCGCGGCCAACGGATCGTTGCTCGCGATCTACGCGCCGGTCGACGGGGGAGGCTCGCCGATCGACGGCATCCAGGCGGCGACGCTCGACGCCGCGGGCCAGCTCGTCGCAACGCAGACGATCGACTCTGATGCGAGCCTCGTCGCGGCGTGCGGCGACGGCGGCTTCGCGCTCGTCGCGAACGGCGATTCGATCAACGTCACGCGGGTCGATCCGGACGCCTCGGTCGCGTGGAATCTTGCGGTTTCGACGCTCTCCGCGCCGGCTGCCGGCGCGCAGTGCCTCGACGACGGCTCGGTGGCGCTCGAAGGCTTCCTTTCCGGCAACGTCGCCACGAAGTTCGGGGTGACGCTGTTGTCGCCGGCCGGCGGCGTGCGGTGGACGACAGTGCTCGCCGACGGCGGCGCCGTCTCGCCGATGTACGGCTTCAATGATGCGACCGCCGATGCGTCGAACCTCTACGTGTCGTCGATCAACGGACCCGACGGCGTGGCCGGTGCGCTGCCGATCAAATCGACCGTCTCGAGGATCGATCTTGCAACCGGCAACGTCGCATGGACCGACACCTTCGAAGCCGTGACGCAGGACGGCGTCGCGATCGATCCCGCGAGCGGCACGCCGGTCTGGTACGCGATCGACGGCTCGCGGATCACGACGCGCGTGCTCGATCCAGCCATCGGCGCCGTCGAGGCCATCGCGCACCAGAGCTGCGGCAGCGCGACCTGCGATTACGAGCGCAGCATCCGCAATGCGCGCATCGCGAGCGACGGAACGCTGCGCTACGCGCTGCTCGGCGGCGACACGCCGCACGTCGTCGCGATCGGCTCGATCGCGTCGCCGCTGCCGTCGATCGATGTCGCGCAGGCCGCGCTGTCGGGCGTCTGGTACGCGCCCTACGCCGGCGGCCAGGGGTTCAGCATCGACTTCGTGCCGGCGAGCGGCACGATCTTCATGCCGTGGTTCACGTATGCGCCGGCGACGGATTCCGGCGACGCCGGCAACGATCCCGCGGCGCTGAACTGGTACTCGCTCCAGGGCACGGCGTCGTCCGGCGACGATTCGGCGACGCTGACGATCTACGCGAACACCGGCGGCGCGTTCGCGTCGGGCACCACGAGCGCGCACGCGGTCGGCACGGCGACGCTTCGCTTCAGCGATTGCGGCCACGGCCAGCTCGACTACGAATTCGACGCGACGGGCAGCGCCGCGGCGGGATCGAGCGGAACGGTCGACATCGTCCGGCTGACGCCGCAGGCGCACGACTGCGCGGCGACGAACGGGACGGGCGCCGTCGCCACGACCGACCCGAACGACGGCTTCGACACGAACCAGAGCGGCGCGTGGTTCGATCCGGCGGCGGGCGGTCAGGGCATCGAGCTTTCGGTCACGCCGTCGTCCGGCGCATCGGCGGGTCTCCTGTTCGGCGCATGGTTCACGTTCGATCCGGCCGGCGCCGCCGACGATCCGACGACGCAGCGCTGGTTCACGCTCCAGACCGATCTTTCGTCGGCGAGCGGCGGCGCCGTCGTCGTGCCGATCTACTCGACACTCGGCGGCTCGTTCGACGATGCGCCGGGGACGACGACCGTGCGCGTCGGACAGGCCACGCTGACGATGCAGGGCTGCACGTCGGCGACGCTCGCATACCAGTTCGACAGCACGGTCATGGCCGGCGCCTATCGCGGACTCAGCGGAACTTTGCATCTCGCTCCGCTGACCGCGTGCTCCGCCGAATGACCTCGGCGGGCGCGATCTTCGCCTGACTTTCCCCTCTTCACTCGCGGAAGAGGGGACGGCGCTCGCGAAGGAGGGAACGACGCTCGCGAGAGAGGGAGACGACGCGGCGTCCGGACCCGAGCCGGCCATGCGCAACGCGACTGCTTTTCCCCTCTCCCGTTCCGCGGGAGAGGGGCGGGTGAGGGCAATCCCGAGGCAACCTGCCGATTCGAGCGCGGCGTCACGACATCCGGCACGACACCGTCCGCCTTATTCGGTGCTACGTTGCAGCCTTCATCGGCAACGAGAAGCGCCATGACGCTCGTCCCCGCAGTCGCAGCGGCCACCCTGTCGCTCGCGCTTTCCGCGGCACCGCCTCACGCGACGAACCTGCCGAATGCGAACGCGACGAACGCGATCGCGGACATCGCGAAGCTCTACGACACGCACTCGCTGATCTTCGTCGGCGAATGGCATCGCAACGCACAGCAACACGAATTCCTGCGCGCGCTCATCGCCGATCCCGCGTTCATCTGCCGCACCGACGACATCGTCGTCGAGTTCGGCAATGCCCGCCTGCAGCCGATCGCGGACCGCTGGTCGAACGGCGGGGACGTCAGCGAAGCCGAGCTCGTCAGCATGTATCGCGAGACCGAAGTCATGTTCGCCTGGAACGCGCCGATGTATCGCGCATTCTACGAAGCGGTTCGCGACGTCAACAGGAGCCACGCGTGTCCGCATCCGGTGCGGCTCGTGCTCGGCGATCCGCCGCTCGACTGGGCGAAAATCGAGAACGTCGGAGAGTTCAAGGCGCTGCCGGATCGCGACCGGTTCTTCGCCGACGTCGTCGAGCGCGAGGTGCTCGCGAAGAAGCATCGCGCGCTGCTGATCTCGGGCGCGCTGCACGCGCTCAGGAAGTATCCCAAGCGCGAGCCGGGCGACGACGCCGGCTTCGGCGAGCCGAGCGCTGCGCAGCTGATCGAGAAGGAGCATCCGGGATCGCTCTTCATCGTCGCGCTCGTGACGACGCCGGCTGCCGCCGAGACGATGCAGATGCCGCCGCCGCCGAGCTTTCGCGTCGTCGGGGGCAGCGCACTCGAGAAGACCGATTTCTCGATCATCGCACCCGCGTGGGACGCGAAACCCGTCGTCGTCAACGGCAAGCACGACTGGAAGCTCGAGGATTCGAACGCATGGGGGCCGATGGGTGAAGTCGTCGACGGAGTCCTCTATCTCGGCGGCGACAGGACGCGGGTGTTTCCGTCGCCGTCGATCTATCTCGATCCGGCGTATCAGGCTGAGCTGCGCAAGCGTGCCGCGATCATCAAGGCATACAACGGCCAGGATTTCGGCGTGATCCTCGACGACCTCATCAAGGACGCACGGGCGTCGGAAAAGAAGCCGCGATAGGCCCGCGGGTCATCCTTCCGCGTCGGGCGATCTCCCGGCGAGCTGCGCGCGCAGCGCCTTCGCGGTTTCGGCATCGCCCGTGAGCTCGGCCGCACGTGCGGCATCCATCAGCGCACCGCGACGGTTCGGCGATCCGGCCAGCGCGACCTTGAGCTCGCGCAGCGCAGCGCCGGCACGGCCGCGTTCGAGCAGCATGTCGCCGAGCTGCTCGCGCGCCGGAACGATCGGTCCCGGCGTTACCGGGCGTTTCTCGATCGCATCCTCGATGTCCGCCGCGGCGCGAAGCCGGGCGATCGCATCGTCTGTCTTGCCGTACGCCGCAAGCTGCCATGCGCGCGCGGAACCGGCAAGCACTTCGGTCTGCGTCGTCCAGTAAGCATCGTCATTCGCGCGCAGCGCGGCAAGACTTTCGTCGATTTTCGCGATGTCGGCGCTCGCGTCATCCGGTGTGCCGCCGCGCGAATGTCCGACAGCACGCGCCCAGTAGACGATCGCGGCGACGTGCGGCTCGGACGCGGGCAGCGGCTCGAGCTTCGCGGCCGCGCCCCAGCGGCGCTGCTCGATCGCAAGACGCACGGGCATCGCATTCGCCGCGTAACCGATCTTGAATTTGTCCGCCGCAAGCGACTTCATGTCGTGCAAGGCGGCTGCGACGCGCTCGGCGTCGGCGTCCTTGCCGAGCTGCAGGTACGCGTACGTCAGGTAGTCCATCGCATGCAGCGCTTCGCCGATGTCGCCTTGGGCGAGAGCCGCAGCACGTGCCGCCTTGTTCGATGCGATCGATTCGTTCCAGTAACCGAGCCGCGTGAAGATGTGCGACGGCATGTGCAGCGCATGCGGCGCCGACGGCGCGATCTTCGAATAGGCACGCGCGGCTTCGAGCCCGCGCGACGCGAGCTCGGCGCTGTCGTATGCGTGGATCAGGTAGTGCGTGATGCCCGGATGTTGCGGGTAGCGCGTGCGCAGGGGCTCGAGAATGTCGGCGGCGCGTTTCTGGTTCGCGTGCGTGCGATCGGTCGGCGAGGCCGTCGAGATCAGCGCGAGAGCATGGAAAATCTGCGCTTCGCTGTCGCCGGGATTCTTTTTCGCGACGTCGGCCATCGCGATCTCGTAAGCCTTCGCGCGCTGCGCGTGCGGCGTGTCCGGATCGCCGAAGAACGCAGCGGCCGCGTCGATGAATTCGCGCTCGCGTCCGGATTTCGCCGCGGGTTTTCGCGCCTTGGCGAGCTCGGCCGCGCCTTTCGCGATGTCGGCCGCGGAGGGTGCGTCCCAGAGCTGGTGATAGCTCGCCATAGCGATGCCCCAGTGCGCGATCGCGCAATCGGGATCGGCGGCGGCGACCTCGCGGAATTGCGAGTCGGCAGCGGTGTAGGAGAACGAGTGCAGAAGCGCGACGCCGCGTTCGAATGCGGGCTGCGCCGCCGCCTTGCAGGTCGTCGCGAAGCGGACGTTGCCGAGCCTTTCGGGAACCGGATGCGAATGATCTTCCTGCGCGATCGCGAGCGGCGCGAAGCCGAGCAGTGAAGCGAAAACCAGAGCAAGTGAGCGCGCCATGGAGATGATCCTTGAACACGTAGCGGAAGTTACGCCCGGGAGGGGGTCATCAAGGACAAACGCCGTCTTGCTCGCGATCGCGACATTCGAACGTCAGCGTTTCCCCTTGAGACGCGCGACGAGCGCGCCGAGGACCGCCTGTGCCTCGGGCGCGAACCAGATTTCGAGGATGTCGTCGACGCGGAATCCTTCGCGATCCTCGAAGATCGCGGCGAGATCGGCGCGCGCGATGCGGCGCGTCTCGCTCATCGCGACGGGCGGCAGCGCGAGCAGCTCGCCGAGCCACGCGATCGCGCGCGGCACGACGAGACCGGTCGCGACGAGCTCGTCGACGAGTCCGGCCGATTTCGCTTCGGACGATTCGAGCATCGCGCCCGCGACCAGCAGCCGCTCGGCGCGATACGCGCCGACGAGACGGCGCAGCGCCGCCTGGATGGCCGCGGGCACCGCGAGGCCGACCTGCGTCTCGTTGAGCCCGATCCTGAACGCGCCTTCGGCCATGACGCGGTAATCGCACATGATCGACAGCACCGCCCCGCCGGCAGGCGCGTGACCCGTGACCGCGGCGACGACGGGAATCTGCGAGCAGGCGAGATCGGCGCAAAGGCCGAAGAAGTCGTTCCAGAACACGCGCAGCTCGTCGCGCTTCATCGGCAGCAGCGAAGGCACGTCGAGTCCCGCGGAGAACATGCCTTCGCGTCCGCTGAGCACGATGCCGCGCGCGCCGCCGTGTTGCGCTTCCGCGATCGCTTCGCGCAGCGCGCGCACGAGCGCGGGATCGAGCGCGTTGACGGGCGGGCGCGCGAGGCGGATCTCGTGGATCGTTTCGTGGTGGCGGGTCAGTTCCAGCATGGGTCGTCGTTCCTCGATTTTCCGTCTCCCGTTTGCGGGAGAGGGCAGGGTGAGGGCAACCGAGGTTCGATGCTCCGTCGCTTCCCTCATCCGCCTTCGGCACCTTCTCCCGCGCAGCGGGAGAAGGGAAGCTATTCGTCCTTCGGCGTCCACGCATATTTCACGGCGTAATCGAGCGTCGCATTCCCGTTCGCCGGCACGGCGACCTCGAACTCGAGCAGATCCGGCGACTGCTTGACGGGCTTCTGGCTCGACGACTGCAAAGTCCACGCACGCCAGCGATTCGGATGCTCGCGCACGGTGACCGTGCGCGCTTTCTCGCCAGTGTTCGACAGCGTGATGCGAAACGCCTCGTCCATCGCGCGCGCTGCCTTGTCGAGGCTGAATGCCGTGCGCTCGCGCGTCATGCGCAGATCGAACGCGTTGCCGAGCTCGATCGACACGGCGCGGCCCTTCTGCGTATCCGCGATACGCGCGTCGCCGAGGAACTCGATGCGTCCGTCGCGATCGCGCGTCAGCACGCGCAGGTTGCCGGCCGGCAGGTTTTCGCCGGGCGTGAAGCGGATCTCGCTGACGACCGGCGCGCCCTGCGTCGAGCTCGCGCCCTCGGCGAGCATCGGTTTCGCCGGGAACCAGGCGCCGCCGCTTTCGGCGATCCAGCGCCGTTCGCAACCGATCTCTCCCGGCGCATAGAGCGGAACCTGCGTGACGCTCGCGTCGGGAAGATCGAGCGCGCCGTCGATCGCGTAGCTCCGGTAGTCGCCGAGCGATGCTTGCTCCGGCAAGGACTCGGGTGCCGGCGCCGCGGCCATGGCCTTGTACGCGACCGGATGCGGACCGCCGCCGCGCGAGATGTTCGGCGAGCCGGCAACGAGCTTGATCGTCGCGTTCGCGTAATCGCGCCCGCTCCGGTTCGCGATGCTGGCCAGCGCTTCGAGACGCGCGCGGCAGGCATCGCCGTCGAGCAGGCGCATCGAATAGGAGGCGCGCCAGCCGAGTCCTGACGTCGGATAGGTCAGCATCGCCGAGACGGAGCCCGGCTTGCCGTCGACCGCGATCTGCAGCGTGCTGCCGGGAGCGCCGCCGCCCTGCCCGAAACGCAGCGTGTCGTAGTCGCGTACGTAGACGACCTGGCCCGACGACGCGTCGCGCACGATCGGCGCACCGCTGTCGATGCCGACCAGAATGCCGTCGATGCGCTCGCTGCCGACGCCGATCGTGACGCGCTCGCCGCGATGGGCGGAAAGAAGGCTGCCGTCGCCGCTCGAGAGCACGCGCTGGCCGAGGACGCGTGCGCCGGCGCCGAGATCGACGGAGACGGCTTCGGCGTCGAGCGTCGAAGGAAGTCCGTCCACGACGAGCGATTGCCGGCCGCCGTCGAGCTTCAGCGCGCGCGATTCGTGCACGATCGCGTAGCCGTCGCCGACCGGCGAGCCGCCATTGGCGAACAGCGCGTCGCCATCGGTGCGGTAGATCGTCAGTGCGGGCGGCTCGGCCGCGGTGGCGCCGGAGGCGGCAACGGCGAAAGCGAGGAGCGACAGGGTACGGTCCATGATCGCAGCTCCATTGTGCGGAAATGACGGCGCTATCATAGCCGGACCGACCGCGCGAGAGACTTCGATGCATCGCCACGAGGGAATCTTCAGGAACGCGATCGCGCTGCTGCTCTTCGTGAGCGGCTCTGCGCATGCCGAAGGCAAGCTCGGCGTCTACGACGCGTGGATCCGCGCCGCGCCGCCCGGATCGCGCATGCTCGCGGGATACGCCACGCTGAAGAACACCGGCGATGCGCCGATCAGCGTCTTGACCGTGCAGAGCGATGCATTCCGCCAGTCGTCGATCCACGAGACCGTCGTCGAGCGCGACGTCACGCGGATGCGCGAGCTGCCGCGCATCGATCTCGCGCCGGGCGTGACGATCGAGATGAAGCCCGGCGCTGCGCATCTGATGCTGATGGAGCCGCGGCATCCGATCGTCGTCGGCGAGAAGGTCGAGATCGTGTTCCTGCTCGCGGACGGAAGACGCGTCGAGACGAACTTCGACGTCGTCGCGCCGGACGCGCCCTCGGGCGATCGGGATTGAGGCGAGCGGTCGGGATCGGGTGAGCGATCAGGATCGAGTGGAGCGATCAGGATCGCGAGCGATCAGGATCGGGAAAGCGAGCCGTTCCCCCTCTCCCGCTTGCGGGAGAGGGCTGGGGTGAGGGAAATCGGAGTGAACCTCCGGACACCTTGCTTCGACTTCCCCCGCCGTCCATGCGGGCGGCGTCTCCCGCCAGCGGGAGGTGCGAACATCAAGCCGCTTCGCGATCGTTGCCGCCGCGTGCGCGAGGCGCGCCGAGCGCGCGCGCGAGGAATTGCCCCGTGTGCGAGCTCTTCGTGCGCGCGATCGTCTCCGGCGTGCCGGTCGCGATGATGCGCCCGCCGCGCTCGCCGCCGTCGGGGCCGAGATCGACGATCCAGTCGGCGGTCTTGATGACGTCGAGATTGTGCTCGATGACGACGACCGTGTTGCCGTCGTCGGCGAGTCGGTGCAGCACGCGCAGCAGCTGCTCGATGTCGTGGAAGTGGAGGCCCGTCGTCGGCTCGTCGAGGATGTAGAGCGTGCGGCCGGTGTCGCGCTTGGACAACTCGCGCGAGAGCTTCACGCGCTGCGCTTCGCCGCCCGAGAGCGTCGTCGCGCTCTGGCCGAGCTTGATGTAGGCGAGGCCGACGTCGATCAGCGTTTCGAGCTTTCGCGCAAGCGCGGGCACGGGCTCGAACAGCTTGAACGCATCCTCGACCGTCATCTCGAGCACGTCCGAGATGTTGTGGCCCTTGTACAGGATCTCGAGCGTTTCGCGGTTGTAGCGCTTGCCGTGGCAGACGTCGCAGGGCACGTACACGTCCGGCAGGAAGTGCATCTCGACCTTGATCATGCCGTCGCCTTCGCACGCCTCGCAGCGGCCGCCCTTGACGTTGAAGCTGAAGCGGCCCGGACCGTAGCCGCGCGCGCGCGCTTCCGGAACCTGCGCGTACAGCTCGCGCAGCGGCGTGAACAAACCCGTGTACGTCGCCGGGTTCGAGCGCGGCGTGCGGCCGATCGGCGACTGGTCGATGTCGACGACCTTGTCGAAGAGATCGAGCCCTTCGACGTTGCGGAACGGCGCCGGCTTCGCGTTCGCGCCGTTGAGCTCCGCCGCGGCATGGCGGAACAGCGTGTCGTTGATCAGCGTCGACTTGCCCGAGCCCGATACCCCGGTCACGCAGACGAAGAGTCCGGCTGGTATCTCGAGATCGACGTCTTTGAGGTTGTTGCCTGACGCGCCGATGACCTTCAGCGTGCGCTCGTCGTCGGGTGCGCGGCGCTTCTTCGGAATCTCGATCTTGCGCTTGCCGGACATGTACTGTCCCGTCAGCGAGCGTTTCGCCTTGATGATGTCCTGATACGAGCCTTGCGCGACGACTTCGCCGCCGTGCACGCCCGCGCCGGGGCCGATGTCGACGATGTGATCGGCCGTGCGGATCGCGTCCTCGTCGTGCTCGACGACGATGACCGTGTTGCCGAGATCGCGCAGGCGATTCAAGGTGCCGAGCAGCCGCTCGTTGTCGCGCTGGTGCAGGCCGATGGACGGCTCGTCGAGCACGTACATGACGCCGACGAGGCCCGCGCCGATCTGGCTCGCGAGGCGGATGCGCTGCGCTTCGCCGCCCGACAGCGAATCGGCCTGGCGGTCGAGCGTCAGGTAGTCGAGCCCGACGTCGACGAGGAAGCGCAGCCGCTCGCGGATTTCCTTGACGATCTTCGCCGCGATCTCGCCGCGCCAGCCGGCGAGCTTCAGCGTCTTGAAGAACGCGAGAGACTGGTCGATCGGCAGCGCCGTCAGCACCGGCAGGTTGCGATCGCCGACGAACACGTTGCGCGCGCTCTTGTTGAGGCGCTGGCCGTTGCAGTCGGGACACGGCCGCTCGCTGATGAACTTCGAAAGCTCCTCGCGGACCGCGGGCGATTCGGTTTCCTTGTAGCGCCGCTCGAGGTTCGGGACGATGCCCTCGAAGCGATGCTTGCGATTGACCGCGCCGGAAGTGCCGGTCACGTAGCGGAAACTGAGCTGCTCGTCGCCGGAGCCGAACAAAATGTGGTGCCGTGTCGCCTCGGGCAGATCGTGCCACGGCGTATCGACGTCGAACTTGTAGTGCTTCGCGAGCGACTGGATGAGCTGGAAATAGTACTGATTGCGCCGATCCCAGCCGCGCACGGCGCCGGCCGCGAGCGAAAGCTGCGGATTGACGACGACGCGTGCGGGATCGAAGAACTGCGTGACGCCGAGACCGTCGCAGCCGGGGCACGCGCCGACCGGCGAGTTGAACGAGAAAAGGCGCGGCTCGAGCTCAGGCAGCGAGTAGTCGCAGATCGGACACGAGAAACGCGACGAATACGTGATTTCCGCCGCCTTCGGATCGTCGAGGTTCGCGACGATCGCGATGCCTTCGCCGAGCCGGAGCGCGGTCTCGAACGATTCCGCGAGCCGCTGCTTGATGTCGGCGCGCGGACGGAAGCGGTCGATCACGGCTTCGATCGTGTGCTTCTGGCGGAGCGCGAGGGCTGGCACGGCGTCGAGCTCATGCACGACGCCGTCGACGCGCGCGCGCACGAAGCCCTGCGCGCGCAGCTGCTCGAAGATCTGCACGTGCTCGCCCTTGCGCTCGCGCACGATCGGCGCGAGCAGCATGAAGCGCGTTTCGGGATCGAGCGCGAGCACCGCATCGGTCATCTGGCTCACGGTCTGCGCTTCGAGCGGGATGCCGTGCTCGGGGCAGCGCGGCGTGCCGACGCGCGCGAACAAAAGGCGCAGATAGTCGTAGATCTCGGTGATCGTGCCGACCGTCGAGCGCGGATTGTGCGAGGTCGACTTCTGCTCGATCGAGATCGCGGGCGAGAGGCCCTCGATGTGGTCGACGTCGGGCTTCTCCATGACCGACAGGAACTGCCGCGCGTACGCCGAGAGCGATTCGACGTAGCGGCGCTGGCCTTCGGCGTAGATCGTGTCGAACGCGAGCGAGGATTTGCCGGAGCCCGAGAGGCCCGTGATCACGATCAGCTTGTCGCGCGGCAGATCGAGATCGATGTTCTTGAGATTGTGCGTGCGCGCG